>CAMVPR010000040.1 GCA_947169385.1 uncultured Lachnospiraceae bacterium
ACGACACGACACGACACGACACGACACGACACGACACGACACGACACGACACGACACGTAAGGTAAACTATGCCCTTTTGTTAGAATATTATAATTATGGTTTATGACCGCCAAGTTTGGTAGGAATATTTTCCTGTCATGCTTGGCGGTTTTTGCGTTTTTAAGCAACATATCAAGTAATTAGTAGCGGAGTACAGCGTGCTCCATGAATGGTAAATAACGTTCGCTGCTACGATATGATTAGCTCTATTACGCACATATAAATGATTCAAGGAGGAAAGCTTATGAAGAAAATGAAAAGACTAGGAAGAATGGTACTGAGTTTTGCAATCACGCTGGCGATGGTCGTCGGGCTGATGCCGGGGATGGGGTTGACAGCATTTGCCTATGAAGGAGATCCCTACGCTAGTCTTGTGAATACCACAACCGTTGTGAAGTTTAATGACATGGATTGGTACATCATAGCGGATGATTCGACTGCGGTACATGCTGGAACTGTTACTCTGCTTGCAAAAGAATGTATCGGTAGTGGGTCGGATCAATCTAGTATTCAATATGCGAACTCGGCTATTAGAGAAACATTAGATAACATGACGAAAAGCGGAGGAACCTTTGAGAATGTTGCGGATGCTATTTTAAGTGTTGATCTCACAGATAAAAATGTTTCCGGTGCAAAACTTTATTTGCCAAATGCTACGGAATTAAGTAATGTGCCGTCTGATTTGCTGAAGTGCAATCAGGCGAGTGGCGCAGATAGTAATAGGTGGTGGCTTCGTAGTAGTACCATGGGAAATGGTAATTGGCATGCGGTAAATGGTGATAGCGGAGATATAATGACTAACGCAACCGCTAATTGGACTTGGGGTGTTCGTCCTGCTTTACAGCTTGATCTGTCAAAAGTCAAATTCGTATCTGTGAATCTGTCAGGTGGGGCGAATGCTACACGTAGCGGAGATAGTTCTATTAAAAACACCTTCTTTCAGGAAAATGATACTGTTCCCACAATGACGACGATTACCTATACAGCTTCTGCTGGTTATAAGTTCCCTGCCGAAAGCAATTCTTATGGGACGAATAACGGAATCACCGTTACCAAAACCAGCGATACGGTTATAGAGGTTTCCGGCACCCCGTCAGGTGTTGCGAATGTTACAATCCCGGATGCAGTGCAGCCAACTGTTGATGTTACAAATGTAACGCTTGATAAAACTGACGCGCAAACAATCAATGTGGATGGGAAGGTATCCTTTACGGCTACCGTCGCTCCTGACAACGCATCGGACAAGACAGTAAAGTGGAGCGTTGGCGGAACGAATGCGACCGCGGTGAAGTTATATTCTGACGAAAACTGCACTACTGAGGTTAGTACGGACGCCACATCCACCCTGACCGTCTACGCTAAGGGCATGTCGGCGGGCAGCGCAACCATCACATGCACTAGCAATGCAGACAGTACAAAGAGCGCAAGATGTGATGTTACGGTGAATGCAGGCAATATACCAATCCAGAGACCTGTTTTTGACGTCACGACAACAACAGTGGTTAATCTTAGTGATTATGTTACTGTTGACAATAACAAAAACGGTACAATTACAGTTCACATGCCGGCTCTCAGTTCCAATCCAGTTACTTATGATACTGTCGAATATTCTCTACACTATGGTTATGAAAAAGGTAGCAGCACGAATATGAGTTCGGTTGGTAATTCAGTAGGTAACACTTGGTCTGATCATACACAATTTGGTAGTGAAGATTATACAATAGATATCTCGACCGGGGAGCCTAGGACGGCGTTCTTGATAATGGGGCATCCATCTACTAGTAGTTGTCCGGCTCCAGCTGGCGAGCAGTTCTGGGGCCTTTACAGATATACCAATCCTGTTAAGATTACATATGATCTTAACGGAGGCAATGTTGAAGGTTCTAGTGCTAATAAGATAGAGTATTTATTTGGCGGAGATGAACTTGATACAACTTTTGCTACACCTCAAAAATCAGGTGCAACTTTTAAAGGGTGGTACACTGCAGCTACCGGTGGTGAGAAAGTTACAGTAAGCGGAGCGACAACGGCTACAACATACTATGCACAATGGACTTCTTCATCACCTAGTACTCCATCGGAACCAAGCACGCCATCGACACCAAGCACTCCATCAACTCCTACAACACCGACTGCATCTGCAGAGCCAATCCCTTACACGGTACCTGTAGAAAATGATGACGCAGTAAATGTTGGTGCTAAGATTACAGAAGATACTGCTGTACTTAACGAAATTACGAAAGCTGATATAGATAAGATTATAGATGTATCAGCTGATGCATCTAAGGATGCTTCAAGTGATGCTAAAATAGAAACCAAACCTATTAATATTGATTTGTCAGGTGCGACTAATCCGGTTACTACGCTTGAGATAAGTAAGACCACGCTCACTCTTATTTCAGATGTTGTTTCGGATGATACCAACAGCGTGGATTCGTTGAAGATAACAATGAAAAACGCGACGGTAACATTTGACAAAGAGGCTGTTGCTTCAATCGCTAAGCAGGCTGAGGGTGACAAGATTACAATTGTGGTTGAAAGTATCAGCGAAGACAAGCTTAGCAGTGCACAGAAAGTAGCACTTGCTAATAAGACAGTTGAGAATACATTTGAGGCATTTGTCGAGTGTAACGGCAAGAGAATTTCCAGCTTTGGCAAGGGTACAGCTACCGTTGAGAAGACTGTGGATGTTTCTTCCGGAAAGGATCCTAAGCACTATCACATTTTCTATATTAATCCGATTGGAATATTAGAGAGACTTCAGTCATATTTTAGAGACGGTAAGATTTGTGGATTGATGAGTCATTTCTCTGAGTACGCTGTTGTTTATGATGAAAATGTTACTAATGAGACCGGTGTTGCAGGAGTTGACCCTAGCGTGCCTGGTGTTCCGGATTCTCCTGCAAGTTCAGATGCGAGTGCTAACCCTAGTTCAGATGCGAGTGCTAACCCTAGTTCAGATGCGACGGACACTCCTAAGGATGTCAACTTGAACGACGAAACTGCCATTACATCTAATGGCAAGACAGTTTATGATAATGGATTAGCTATTAACTCAGGACTTAAGATTTCACAGACCAAGAGTAAGATAAGTGTAACATGGGGTAAGGTTAGCGGCGCAAGTAAGTATGAAGTTTATGTTGGTTACTGCGGTAAGAGTTATGATAAGAAGCCGATAACAACGACTAAGAATTCTTGTACTATAACTAAGGTGGGCGGTAAGAAGCTTAACCTTAAGAAGAATTATAAGATATATGTAGTTGCGTATAAGACTGTTGATGGTAAGAATTATAAGCTTGCTAAGACGGTTACCGGACATATAGTTGGAAGGAATAATAAGAAGTATTCTAATCCTAAGTCGATAAAACTAACTAAGAGTTCGGTTAGTGTAAATGTTGGAAAGACTGCTAATATTAAGGCTAAGGTTATCCTGGCTAATAAGAAGCGTAAGAGCCTTACGGATGCACATGCTCCACTCTTTAGATATGCGTCGGATAATAAGAGTATTGCGACGGTAGATTCTAAGGGTAAGGTGACAGGTGTTAAAGCAGGAACTTGTAACATTTATGTATATGCCAAGAATGGATATGCGAAGAAGCTTAAGGTTACGGTTAAGTAGATAGTAATTTGGATAACCCCGGGAGTGATAATTGCTTCCGGGGTTTTTTGAATAACCCTGTCATTAAGATCCTTCGTCGCTGCGCTCCCCAGGATGACAGGGTGTTGCTTTACTATTCTTCTTAAGGGGGCAGAATGTTCTGTGAAATATATAATGGTGAAATTTATAATTTTTAATAAAAACTTGCGTCTTTCTGTAGATGTGGTAAAATAGGTAGGGTATGCTTTCATACCATTTAGGTGTTAACCGGCTTGCCGGGTTTTAAAAAGGAGATTGATACTATGAAGTTTAACAATTTATTTAAGACATCGCTTGTCTTTGCTTTGGCTATGTCGTTCTTGATTGGCTACATTCCGGCTAATTCAACAGTTGCTAAGGCTGATGCAGAGTATGGCGATACCATGGTTACTTTGGGCTCTGACCTTAACGCAGACGAGAGGAAGACTGTACTTGGTCTATTGGAACTCACTGAGGATGATTTGAAGACTATGACAGTTCTTGGTATTACCAACCAGGACGAGCATGATTATCTTGACGATTACCTTCCGGCAAGTGTTATCGGTACCAGAGCACTTTCTTCTATCAAGCTTGTTAAGGCTGAGGATGGAACAGGAATCAAGGTTACAACCAAGAATATCAGCTACTGTACCGATGCTATGTACGTTAACGCTTTGGCTACAGCAGGTATTAAGGATGCTTATGTTACTGTTGTCGGACCATTCAGCATTTCC
The DNA here is from genome assembly GCA_947169385.1 of uncultured Lachnospiraceae bacterium. Lineage (GTDB taxonomy): Bacteria > Bacillota > Clostridia > Lachnospirales > Lachnospiraceae > NC2004. The sequence goes on from CAMVPR010000040.1 coordinate 4,391, forward strand.
GGAACAGCAGCACTCGTAGGTACAATGAAGGCATACGAGGAGATGACAGGTGAGGATATCAGCGAGGATGTCAAGGATGCTGCAACCAATGAGCTTGTAGTAACAGGGGAGCTCGCTGAAGTGATTGGCGATTCAGACAAGGCTTCAGAGCTTATCGGATATGTTAAGAACGAGGTTCTTGAGAATGGTCTTAAGAACGAGGATGACATCCGTAAGGTTATTGAAGAAGCTTCTGATGAGATGGGTGTTACCCTTACAGATGATGAGGTTGAGAGCATTATCTCAATCATGAAGAAGTTAGGAAGCCTGGATATCGACCTTAATTCAATCCAGGATCAAGCTAAGAGTCTCTATGACAAGCTCGAGGGACTTGATATTGATACCGAGAAGGCAGAGGGTATCTGGAACAATATTGTTTCATTTTTCAAAGGAATATATGACAAGATCATAGAAGCGTTTTCATAAAATGAATTAACAGGAGGACGACAGGGATGGCTGCGATTAATGATATTAAAGTTGAGGGATATGATTGTGTTGAGTTAAATGCCGGAGAGTACAGGGCTGTTTTGGCACCGGGAATCGGCAATAACATAATCAGACTTAGGGAGAATTCTAAGAGTGTTGATGTTTTCAGATATGATGAGGAGCATCCGTACACCGCACCTTTGAATAATCCGGAGACATATGGGTATCCATTCCTATATCTTCCTAACAGGTTGGATAACGGTAACTTGAAGACCTCTGATGGGTTGTATCACATGCCTATTAATGAGGGCGGACCTTATTATAACGCTCTTCATGGCTTCCTTCACAAGAGAGCATACCGGGTAGTGGAGAAGGAAGTACTTGGCGAGGACGCGTGCAAGGTAGTGTCAGAGTATAAATATGACGAGAATGATGAGTATTATCAGTATTTTCCGGTAGCATTTACCGTGAGAATGACATATACACTTTCAGCTACTGATGGTCTATTACAGGAAGTAGAGATGAGAAATGACAGCGACAAGATGCTCCCTGTTGGTTTCTGTTCTCATACATCTTTTAGGGCTCCGTTTATTGATGGTACCAATCCGGACGACTATGTTGTTAACGTGCCTGTTGTAGAGAGATGGGAGCTTAATAATCGTTGTCTTCCAACCGAGAGAATCAGAGATTTGACTGAGTATGACAATATATATAACCTCGACGGTATGAGGGTTACAAGCAACATGGATAATGACCTTTATACAGCGGGCATGAATGTGCTTGACGGTCAGGATTTTTATGGTGCTTTTGCTACCCACGTTCCTACAGGGACCAAGATATGCTACGAGGTTAGTCAGTTGTACAGATTCTGGTGTATATGGAATGACAGGGGTATTAATGGATATTTCTGCCCGGAACCATGTACATGGATGATTAATGCACCTAACCTTGATATGCCTAAGAATAGGACGGGATACTTCGAGATTAAGCCTAATGAGGTATATGAGTGTTGGGAGCATATATTTGTTAAATAATTTGATTTAAGGAGAGTTTGATGCAGCTAGATAATATTGAAGATCTACTTAACCAAATAATATGGCTTAGACCTTCAGACGAGATAATCGATAGTATTATCGCATTCGGACCACCTGTTGTTATAGGAATCCTTGTGTTTGGTCTTATACACTGTTTCTTTGGGCGTATAATATTTAGATATGAGATGGCGTTTATAGGAGCAGCTGGGCTTGGAACTGCTACTTTTATAGCACTTAAGTATCTGGTTCATTATGAGGATACGACAGCTCTTTACGGATGGACGGCATTTGCGGCCTTTATGGGATTCGGAATGATGTTTACGGTGTCAGCGATACTGATATTTGTATTATCTCTTGCGGCTATGACGGGATATCTTGCGATTCAGAATACGTTGCAGGGTTGGGATATGACGCCGACGATGATTATCCTGATAGCGGTTGCAGTTGCGCTGATTGCGGGTATCTTATATAAGCATGTGTTGATATTCTTGAGCGTTATAATCGGTGCCGGTTCTGCAGGATTCTTGTGCGGAAGGATATTTGACGATGATTTCTTTGGAGTCATAATAACTGTCGTATTCGGACTTCTGGGCTTGTTTGTACAGTATTGGATGTACTTTAAGATCAGGAAGCGCGAGAAAGAGCTTGATGCCGAGGAGAAGGAAGAGAAGCTTGCCAAGAAGATAGCTAAGAAGACCAAGATAGTTAATCCTGAGATTGAGGGAGTTGATATGGTTCCTGAGACTCCGGTCGATTACTCTAAGGTGTTTATGTCGCAGACAGAGGTTGAGAATTCAACTGAGCTCCCAACTTACCTCAAGGCTAAGGACGAGGATGTCAAGGTTGAAAGCGTTAAAGAAGAAGTTGCTGCTAAAGTTACAGACGATGTCGATAAGACACCTAAGACACCTCCGGTGCTTAGAGATTCTGAGTTTAAGGCTCCTCCTATTCCCAGGTCGATGAGATCGATTAAGGATGAACTTAAAGAAGAAGCTAAGTCTGATGACTTGGATGATTTTAAGACTACGATAACAGACACAGGTACATTTTCTACCGGGGATGTTGTAAGTAAAGTTACAAGAAAGAGTTAATAATTAATGCCGGACATTGTGTCCGGCATTTTAGTATTTATCAGCGTAATCGGTTCCTGTCTCGCCCTTGATTGACAGGATAATTGAGTCAGGGTCTTCTTTCATCTTCATTAGTGTGTCATAAGCCTTTAGAATCATGTATGACTGGTTGGATTGATAATCGTATTCGCCCCTGTCCATGTGGCTTTTGAAATGGTCAATCTGCCACACTAATATGTCAGTGACAGAGTACCCTTTGATGTTGACAGAGTCTTTAAAATCGTTGTATTCCATATAGTATCTTAATTCTTCGGTTATGTCGTCATATCTGCTTAGTCGCTTAATAAAATCGTCGTAGAATTCTTGGGTAAGGTTAGCCTGGGCTACTAAAGCAGCTATCCATTCTTCTAAGGACATGTTATCACCTCGCATTTAAAAAGATCCTTCGCTTTGCTCAGGATGACATGAAATTATCACCTGTTGCGGCAATCAGTGCTTGTCTCACATTTTCTTGCTATTTTTAATTATAGTATATTTTTTAATGTTTTAAAAGACGGGAAATGTTGAGAAAAGACATATTTTTGTTGATAAATAGGAATAAATATTGTATTGTATTAAAAGGGCTATTCCACATTATATAGGTGTATTTTTAATTAAAATGCACTAAATGATGGGTTTATTCATTACTTTTTTAATGCTATTTTAAGAAGCGATATAGTATAATGTAAGAACTATATTATATCTTAAGGAGTAGGTTATGGCTAATTTGGACAATTTTAAAGATATGTACCAAAACAGTTCGCTTCCGGAATTGATTCCTGTTTCCGTTAAACGTGCAATAAAGAAGGCTATTAAGCCCGGTTCTGACGCACTTGGTGTATCGTATAGAAATGCAGCTTGGATGATTAAGAGGACTGCATATGGCAAGGAGAAAGTCAGAAGAAGCGCTTATAGACGTATTGAGAGCGATACCATTGAGATGGTAACAACTTACGCTAACAGGGCAAGAAGAACTGAGGAAGAGATTAATAGGATTGTCAAGAAGCACTATTATAGATTTGAACATATGATGGTTATAAAGGATCCGTATTATCAGGTTCCTTTGTCGGCAGTTGTCATTTTCTATACTAAGGAGCCATGTGGTGTAAGATATACCGTTAAGGGTAAGACTAAGAAAGCGGATTTTGTTGCGACGCTTGCACCATGCTCGGATCATTTGATTCCTGTATTGGGTCTTTATGCAGATTATGATAACAAGGTTCTTATAGAGCTCTTAGATAACGCCGGCAGGGTAATTAGGAGCAGAACTATTAGTATCAGAATGAGGCCGCTGCCCGGTATCCTTCTTGATGTAATTAAGGTAGGCAAGCACAGTGCCGATTCGGCTCATCCTATGATGATGGTTTCCGGTGGACATAACATAAGAACCGTAGTATTTGATGAGTTTGGCGATGTAAGGTTTTTCCTTAGAAGGCTTACTAAAGCGTACGGAGTATTTCCTTTAAGCAACAGTCACATGATTTATTCCGAGAAATGGGTAGATATCCCAAGTTATTCTGTATCACAGTCAGCTATGATACATGATATGGATTATTTAGGACGTGTGCATAAGACTTACTTTAGTAAGTACGGATTCCATCACTGTGGTATTGAGAAGGAGGAAGGCGGCAACTTCCTAATAGGTTCCAACTCGCTTGATGAGCACGGAGAAGATTCTGTATTAGAGTTAGATAGAGAGAGTGGAGAGTTTGTTCAACTCTTTTGCATGAGAGAATATTTTGATGATATTTTTAATCTTGGAAGCGACTATATTCACGTCAACTCGATTAACTATATCAAGGAAGACAATTCCATTATAGTCAGCATGCGTAATATACATTCTGTATGTAAGTTTGATTACAGTACAAGAGAGCTTAAGTGGGTCATCTGTCACCCTGATATTTTAAAGGGTACTAAGGCCGAAGATAAGGTTCTAAGATGTGACAAGGATATTAGATGGCCGTTTCAGCAACATGCCGCTTATCAGCTCAAGGAGGATTTAGACGGTAATCCTGATACAATTCATGTGCTTTTGTATGACAATCACTGGGCTAAGAGGGTTCCGGTGGATTGCTATGATAACGATGAAGAGTATTCTTATCTCTCGATATATACAATCAACGAGAAAGAGATGACTGTTGATCTTGAGAAGTCAATAAGGGTACCTAATTCAAGAATCAGATCTAATGTTATATTAGAGTATGACAAGAGAAGAATATTCAACCACGGTGCCGATCTTATTCCTCCAATTGACGGCAATAACGGAGTTATTGAGGAATACGATTATGATACCGGAGAGCTTCTTAATCAGTATTTTGTCAAACCGGGATATTTTACGGCATATGAGTTTAAGCCTGACATACAGGCTCTTGCAGACAGCATTTTATCTAAAGACAATTATGTAGTCGGAGAGACAATCCCTGTTAAGTCTCTTAATGAGAGACCAGATATAAGTAATCCTAAGAAGCTTGAATTAAGAGAGAGAGAAGAAGATGAAGAAGAAGAGGAGCTTCCTGAAGAGGCATATCCGGGTCAGTTTAAGAAGGCAGGTATCCACGCTGCGACCTTGACTAAGGATATCGACTTGAAGTTCCAGGAAGATATACTCTTTGTCAAATTAATCGATCACACGGTTGATTACATTTACTTTTTGGGTAGTAAGTCAGATTATTATATCGATCTTACGACTACTTATCAGACGGATTCTAAGTTTGTCGGCAAGATATATGAGGTTCCGTTTAGACTTAATAAAATGAAAGGCGGCACCTATCATATTTATTACAAATATAAAGGTGAGATTTACGATTCAGAAGATGAATTTACTATAATCTAGGAGGCAATTATGAGAGAACTATCGCATCTTGATAAGCTTGAAGCTGAAGCGATATATATTATGAGAGAGGTGGCGGCAGAGTGTGAGAAGCCGGTAATGCTTTACTCAATCGGTAAGGATAGCTCGGTTATGCTTCATCTCGCGATGAAAGCATTTTATCCCGAGAAGCCACCATTTCCGTTTATGCATATAGATACCACTTGGAAATTCAAAGAGATGATTGAATTTAGAGACAAGATGGCTGAGGAATATGGTATTGAGATGATTACCTACATCAATGAGGAAGGTGTCAAGCAGGGCATCAACCCATTTGATCACGGCGCGGCTTACACCGATATTATGAAGACACAGGCTCTTAAACAGGCTCTTACCAAGTATGGATTTACGGCAGCATTTGGCGGAGGAAGAAGGGACGAAGAGAAGTCTCGCGCTAAGGAGAGGATATTCTCATTCAGAAATACCGAGCAGGCTTGGGATCCTAAGAATCAGCGCCCTGAGATGTGGAAGCTATACAACACCAAGATTAAGAAGGGTGAGAGCATAAGAGTGTTCCCTATCTCGAACTGGACGGAGACTGATATCTGGCAGTATATTAAGAGAGAGAATATCAAGATTGTTCCTCTTTATTATGCCAAGGAGAGACCTGTGGTTTATCGTGACGGCAACATCATCATGGTTGATGATGACAGGATGAGACTTAACCTGGGCGAGAAACCTGAGCTTAAGAAGGTTAGGTTTAGAACCTTGGGATGCTATCCTCTTACAGGAGGTATAGAGTCGGATGCAGATACGCTTGATGCAATTATCGAAGAGACTTTGTCTGCTGTATCTTCGGAGAGGACAAGTCGTGTAATAGACAACGAGGCTGCAGGAAGCATGGAGAGAAGAAAGAGAGAGGGCTATTTCTAATGCAAGGATTACTTAAGTTCATTACATGTGGAAGCGTTGACGATGGTAAGTCTACATTGATAGGTCATATGCTTTATGATGCCAAGCTTATATATGCAGATCAGAAGAGGGCATTAGAGCTTGATTCTAAGGTTGGAAGCACAGGCGGAACTATAGATTATTCTCTGTTGCTCGACGGACTTATGGCTGAGAGAGAGCAGGGTATTACCATAGACGTGGCTTATAGATATTTTACAACAGATAAGAGAAGTTTTATCGTAGCAGATACTCCGGGACACGAAGAGTATACAAGGAATATGGCGGTTGGAGCTTCATTTGCAGATTTAGCCGTAATACTTGTTGATGCATCTAAGGGTGTTTTGGTACAGACCAGAAGACATACGAGGATATGTAATCTTGTCGGTATCAGGAATTATGTGTTTGCAATCAACAAGATGGATCTTATTGAATATGACAAGGATACATTTGATAAGATTAAGAGAGATATCAAGACCATGACTGCTGAGTACGATCTTGATAGTATCTATATTATTCCAGTGTCCGCTACGGAGGGTGACAATGTCACTTCAAAGTCCAAGAAGATTCCTTGGTACAAGGGTAAGTCGCTTCTTAATTACCTTGAGGATATCAATGTTAGAGGTAAGCTTGATGAGTCAGGTTTCATTATGCCGGTTCAGAGGGTGTCAAGACCTGACAGAACTTATCGAGGATTTCAGGGACAGGTTGAAGCCGGGGAGATTAAGGTTGGTGACGAGATAACAGTCCTTCCTTCTAACGAGCATGCTCATGTTAAGAGTATTCTGATAGGTGATAGAAAGAGCGAGGATGTTGTTCAAGGCGAGCACTGCTCGATAGAGCTTGATAAAGAAGTTGATGTTTCAAGAGGTTGTGTTCTATACAAGGACCGCGAGTTAGAAGTTAGTAAGGTGTTCTTGTGCGACCTTTTGTGGATGGATGACGGACATTTGGTAACGGGTAAGAACTTCTTCCTTAAACTTGGAACGAAGCTTATTCCAGCAAGTGTTACAAGCATCAGATATAAGATTGATGTCAACGAGGGTACACATATTCCGGTTGACAGAATCTATAAGAATGAGATAGCAAGATGTGAGATTGTAACTTCGGATAAGATTGTACTTGATGAGTTCGAGGATTGTCAGGATCTTGGAAGTTTTATATTGATTGACAGAATTAATAACATGACTGCGGCAGCGGGCGTTGTTATTCATTCGATGAGACGTAGTGACAACCTTCATTGGCAGGAGCTTGATATTACGAGAGAGTACAGAGCCAAGTCACTAGATCAGGAGCCTAAGACTATATGGTTCACTGGACTTTCAGGCTCAGGTAAGTCTACACTTTCTAATGCTCTTGAGAAGAGACTTGCGACTATGGGCAAGCATACCATGCTTCTTGACGGTGATAACGTTCGTATGGGTCTTAACAAGAATCTGGGATTTAAGGAGCAGGACAGAATAGAGAATATCAGGCGTATTGCCGAAGTTAGCAAGCTTATGAACGATGCCGGCCTTATAACACTTACAGCTTTCATTTCTCCATATGAGAGTGACAGGCTTAGAGCTCGAGAGATTATTGGCAATGATTCATTTGTTGAAGTATATGTTGCAACTCCGCTTGAGGAGTGCGAGAAGAGAGATGTCAAGGGACTTTATCAGAAGGCGAGAGATGGAGAGATTCCTAATTTTACAGGTATCACAAGTCCTTATGAGCCACCTTCTGACCCGGAGATAACCATCAATACTGTCGGAAGAGATATCGAGGATTGTGTTGATGAGATAATCGCATTTCTTGGAATTGAATAATTAAGTGATTCATAATATAATAGTATGTTGATTAGCTGTGATAATTCTCGGTTAATCGACATACTTTTTTTAGGAGGCTTTATGGGTAAGAAAGTTATGATTGGTATGTCCGGAGGAGTAGATTCTTCTGTTGCGGCGTACCTTCTTATAAAGCAGGGATACGAGGTTGTCGGATGTACCCTTCATATGTTTGATTCGGAGAATTCGTGTTGTGGAATCGACGGCATTTACGATGCCAAGATGGTGTGCAACAAGCTCAAGATTCCGCACAAAGTCTTGCATTTTAAGGAAGTGTTCTCTGACAAAGTTCTTGATTACTTTGTAAATGAGTACAAGCGAGGATACACGCCTAATCCATGTATTCAGTGTAATCGTTACGTGAAGTGGGATGCTATGCTTAACGAAGCTTACAACATGGGATTTGATTATATTGCTACGGGTCATTTTGCAAATGTAATAAAGATGCCTAACGGAAGATATACCTTTAAGAAAGCCAAGTCCGCTACCAAGGATCAGACTTATGTGCTTTACAGTCTCACGCAGGATATGGTTGAACACACATTAATGCCGGTCGGAGACTATGAGAAGAGTGAGATAAGGGAGATAGCTGATGAATTAGGTCTTATCAATGCCGATAAACCGGACAGTCAGGATATATGCTTTGCTCCCGACGGCGATTATCAGGGCTTTATGGTAAGAGAGCGAGGCTACTCGGAGCCGGTGGGCAATTTCGTTGATATGGATGGCAACGTATTAGGCGAGCATAAAGGCATATCACATTATACGATTGGTCAGAGGAAGGGGCTTGGAATAGCTTTTGGTGAGCCAAGATACGTTACTTCAATAGACCCGGTGACAAGGAATGTGGTTCTCGGGAGCAACGAAGACCTTATGACTACCACTCTTAAGTGCACCAATATCAATTCGATGGCTTATGAGGAGTTTAAGGTGGGCCAGGAAGTATTTGCTAAGATTAGATATGCGGATAAGGGTGCAAATGCAGTCGTTAAGTCATACGAAGGTAATGTCATGGAACTTGAATTTGAGAGACCTGTAAGGGCTGTCACTCCGGGACAGGCTGTTGTTATGTATGAAGATGATATCTTGCTTGGCGGAGGATATATCATACATTAAAATTCAATCATAAATTGTAGCGCGGTAGGAAAGCGTCTTTGGTTATAACTAACTAAAAAAAGCTCGTTATCCCCCGGATATAACGCTCGTTTTATGCAAACCTTACAAAACCCTTAATTCTTCTTGTGAATTATTTTTAATGTTTTTCTATTGCATTATTCTTATAAATGAGTTATTATTACATTGTCGGTAAGCAATTACCGACGCACTATATAACCCCTTATAATTATTTATACTCCCCTCATGAACAGTCGCCAATATGGCGGCTGTTTTACTTATTTTCTTTTTCTTAGTATTACTTATCTCGACATTATTTGGTCGTAATGATATAATTGTTTTATTATTCTAAACGAGGTTACAGATTCAATGAATATATATGAAGTTATAGCTCCGTGCCATTTTGGTATGGAGGCAGTTCTAAAAAGAGAGATTTATGATCTCGGCTACGATATAAGTGAGGTCTCTGATGGTAAGGTTACATTTTTGGCGGATGAAGAAGGTATTGCGAGAGCCAATATTTTCTTAAGAACCACAGAGAGATTGCTTATCAAGGTGGCGTCATTCAAGGCAACTACCTGGGACGAGCTTTTTGAGGGCACGAAGCAGGTGGAATGGGAGAAGTTTATTCCCAAGAATGCAAGGTTCTATGTAGTTAAGGCTACTTCCATTAAGAGTAAGCTATTCTCACCGTCGGATATCCAGAGTATTATGAAGAAGGCTATGGTTGAACATCTTAAGCCTGTATATGGAATATCGTATTTTCCTGAGGATGGAGATACATATCCTCTTAGAGTTACTATTATGAAGGACATTGTGACTATAGGCTTAGATACAAGTGGCGAGTCGCTCCATAAGAGAGGTTACAGACAGTCAGTCGTTAAAGCGCCTGTTACAGAGACACTTGCTGCTGCTCTTATAATGCTTACACCTTGGAGAGATGATAGGATACTTGTCGATCCTTTCTGTGGAAGCGGGACATTTCCTATTGAGGCGGCGATGATTGGTGCCAATGTTGCGCCCGGAATGAACAGGCATTTCTTGGGAGAGAGTTTTGATAATATTATTCCTAAGAAACATTGGAAGGAAGCATTTGAAGAAGCAAACGACCTTGTGAGGCTTGATGTCTCCATGGATATTCAAGGGTACGATGTCGATTCGGACGCTATAAGAGCTGCGCTTGACAATGCAGGCAGAGCCGGAGTGGGAGATCTTATTCATTTGCAGGTTAGGGATGTCAAGGATCTTAACCACAGGAAGAAATACGGATTCGTTATATGTAACCCGCCTTATGGCGAGAGGCTAGAGACCAGGGAGGATATGCCTAAACTTTACAGTACTATGGGTGAGGCTTTTAAGAGGCTTGATTCGTGGTCGATATATCTTCTTACTGCGTTTGAAGATGCCGAGAAGTACATTGGGCGCAAAGCAACCAAGAATCGTAAGATATATAACGGTATGATGAAGACATATTTTTATCAGTTTATGGGGCCTAAACCACCTAAGAAGAAGGAGATGTCGGAGACTTGAAGATGAGAGGGTTGAATCTCTGTCTGGTTATTATATGCGTGTTATTTGTTTTTTCGGGATGTGGCGCTAAAGACAGTGATTTACAAATGAAGGACGATAAGGCATCAGATGAAGCTTCAGAGGATGCCAGAGTATATAATTTAGTTGATTACAGCGTTGTTGACGGAACGGTGACAACGGTGAGTAAGGCGAATCCAGGTCAGAGTTATATAGAAGATTATAAGACATTTAAGAAATGTGAAGGGTACATGTTCACGGTTGATTTGCCGGAGAATGTGAGTCAGGATGCGATTGAATATAAGGATGATTACGCGACTAAGAAATTAGTTATTACGTGTCCTTTAGAAACATTAGACAGCAATCTAATATTAGAGCCTAAGGGTATTCTTAATTACGTGTCCAAGGTCAAATGTAAACAGGTCGACAATTCACTTAAGCTTACGGTTACATTTGCCAAGACATTCTGCTTTCATTACTGTATAAGAGGCAACGTGCTCTACGTTAAATACGGCTCGGCTTCTAAGTATTATGACAGAGTAGTCTGTATTGATTTTGGTCATGGCGGTGAAGATATCGGAGCTATGACTTATGACGGGGTTTATGTCGAGAAGAACGCAATTAACGGTGTTATGAAGTATTTGGTTAAAGAGTACACCAATCAGCAGCAGACATTTGCATTCTTTACAAGAACTAAGGACAATAATATGAGTCTTAGAAGAAGAGCTAATCTTGCTAATGACGTTGGTGCTGATGTCTCGGTTTCCCTTCATTGTAATTTCTACGGGTATGACGGAAGTGTTGGTGGTGTCGAGACTATGTATAATCTTAAGGATACCAATGAGCCTTTTAACAGTGAGTGGCTTGCCACTAAGTTTCAAGAGAAGATTTGTGCGGCTGTTAAGCTCAACGACAGAGGGATACTTGATGGCACAAGTCTTGCTGTTTTGAGGGATGCTAAGATGCCGGCGTGCCTTTTAGAGATGGGATTTATCTCGGGATGGAGCGATCAGGAGACTTTGTTTAGTGATGAAGGACAGGCTAAGATTGCGACAACAGTTAAGGATGTATTAGAAGAAGCAGTTGATGATATAAAGAGAGAAGGAGAAGGTAATGAGTAAGAGAATTATTGTTGCCACAGGTAACGAGGGTAAGCTTAAAGAGGTTAGGGAGATTCTTGCCGGCCTTGATTATGAGATAGTTTCTATGAAGGAAGCCGGAGTGTTTGAAGATGTGGACGAGACAGGAACTACATTTGAAGAAAATGCTTTACTTAAGGCGAAGGCAGTTTTAAAGAATGTCGGCAAGGAAGACATCGTAATTGCAGATGATTCAGGTCTTGAGATTGATTATCTTAATGGAGAGCCTGGAATATATTCTGCTAGATATTTGGGACATGATACCTCTTATGATTACAAGAACAGTGAGATACTTAAGAAGTTAGACGGAGTTCCTGATGAGAAGAGAACTGCGAGATTCGTGTGTGCTATCGCACTTGTATCATTTGACAAAGAAGTTGTTAAGAGGGCTACGATTGAAGGTATAATCGGGCATGAGATCGCAGGAGAGAACGGTTTTGGGTACGATCCGATATTCTATGTTCCTGAGTATGGCAAGACTACAGCTGAGCTTAATGCTGACGAGAAGAATGCGATAAGTCACAGAGGCAAGGCTCTTCGCGCTATCAGAGAGGAGCTTTGATTTGGCTAAGATGAAGATTCTTATTATGAGCGATTCACACGGAGCGGACCTCAATATGAAGAAGGCGATAGATCAGTTTGGCGAGATGGATATGCTTATACACCTTGGAGATATAGAGGGTGGAGCTGATTATCTTAAGGCGATTGCACCTTGTGGCGAGGACAATGTCTATATAGTAAGTGGCAATTGTGATTATGATTATTCTTTGCCGGGAGATCAGGTAATTGATATATGCGGATTTAAGGTGCTTCTGACGCATGGACACCATCACTATGTTACACCGTTTGAAGACGGACTTAATCATTTGAGACAGTTTGCAGAGGATAATGACTGTGATATTGCTATGTTTGGACATATTCATGTCCCTATTATTGATACAACCTCTAAGTGTACACTTCTTAATCCCGGCAGCATAAGTCGTCCGAGACAGTCTGACAGGAAGAAGACATTTATGAGGATGGAGATTGATGATAAGGGAGTGCCTCACTATAGTTTAGGCGAGATTAATGACAGAATAGGGAGCTTTTTTGTATGAAAAAGGGAGATATTGTAAACGGGACAGTTAAGAGTCTATCATTTCCTAACAAGGGAAGAGTTCAGTTAGAGGACAGAGTCGCTTCTGTTAAGGGTGTGATTCCGGGACAAGAAGTATCGGTTAGAATTAAGCGCTCTAACAAGGAGAGGTGCCAGGCTACGCTTCTTAGCGTTGTAAGCCCTTCGCCGTTAGAGGATGTTAAGCCTGCCTGCCCGCACTTTGGTGTGTGTGGAGGTTGTTCGTTTCAGACCATGTCTTATGACAACCAGTTAAAACTCAAATACGACATGATATACGAGCTTTTGGAGCCATATATTGTCAAGAATAATGCCGAAGTAGAGGGAATATTAAGGAGCCCTAAAGAACTCCATTATCGCAACAAGATGGAGTTTACATTTGGTGACGAGGTTAAGGGCGGTCCGCTTTCTTTGGGAATGCATAAAAAGCATAGCACATATGATGTTGTCTATACTAATGAGTGCAAGATTGTAGATGATGATTTTAATCGTATAGTTACGGCAAATGTTGAATATTTTAGAGATAAGAATATTCCGTTTTACCACAAGATTACTCACGAGGGTGTTTTAAGATTTCTCATTGTGAGAAGATCGGAGACTACCAAAGAGCTTCTTATCAATCTCGTAGTTACGAGTCAGAAGCCACAAGTTGATGAGGAAGATTATATAAGGATGCTCAATAGTGTTAAGCTTGAAGGTAAGATTGCCGGCGTGCTTATAACATTTGACGATTCATTTGCAGATGCTGTAGTTCCTGATGAGACAAGGCTTATATACGGAAGGGATTATATCGAGGAAGAGGTGTTAGGTCTTAAGTTTAAGATCTCTCCTTATTCATTTTTTCAGACCAACACAAGAGCTGCTGAGGTACTTTACAGCAAGGTCAGAGATTATGTTGGAGAGACTAAGGATAAGGTTATCTACGATTTATATAGCGGCACCGGAACGATAGGGCAGATATTAGCGCCTGTTGCTAAGAAAGTTATAGGAATTGAGATTGTTAAAGAGGCCGTCGATAAAGCCAATGTAAATGCTAAAGAGAACGGGCTTGATAATTGCGAGTTTATCGCAGGTGATGTTTTTGAAATGTTAGATACGGTTTCTGACAAGCCTGAGATTATTGTTCTTGATCCACCGAGAGACGGGCTTAGCAAAGGGGCAATCGCCAAGATTATCGGTTACAACGTGCCGGAGATTGTCTATGTTTCATGTAAGCCGACTTCGCTTTTAAGAGACCTTGAGCTCTTTGAAGAAGGAGGATACATTTTGAGCAAGTTGTGCATGAATGAGCAGTATCCTCAGACGTATCACACGGAGGTTGTGGCGAAATTAGTTAAAGTAAATGCATAATCATTAAATTTTGGAGGCTTCTTTTAGAAGTCTCTTTTTTAGTTGACATATAAGGGACAACGAAGTATAAATAACTAAAAGGAGGGATTTTATGTCAATAGTTGGTGCTTTTATGGTTCCGCATCCGCCGATGATTGTTCCCGATGTCGGGCGCGGAAGTGAGGAACAGGTTATAGATACTACGAGGGCTTACGAGAAGGTTGCAGATGAGATAGCATCGTTAAAGCCTGAGACTATTATTATTACAAGTCCACATTCGATTATGTATGCGGACTATTTTCATATATCGCCGCACAGAGGAGCTAAAGGGGACTTCTCTGAGTTCAGGGCGCCTAATGTAACATTTGACGAAGAATATGACAGAGAGCTTATCGCTGCTATTGAAGAGCTTGCTTATAAGAGAGACTTTCCTGCCGGAACGTTAGGTGAGAAGAATCCCAGACTAGATCATGGAACTATGGTTCCGCTATATTTTATAAGGAATAAGTACATGAGAGGCAAGATAGTTCGTATAGGCTTATCCGGGCTACCTCTTACCGAGCATTATAGATTTGGGCAAATGCTAAAGGAAGCGGTTGAAATAACCGACAGACGCGTGGTACTGGTAGCTAGCGGTGATTTGTCTCATAAACTTCAGGATTATGGGCCTTATGGTTATGCGCCTGAGGGGCCTATATATGATGAGAGGATTATGGATGTTTGTGGGCGAGCTGCTTTTAACGAGTTATTTGATTTCGATGAAAGCTTTCTTAATAAGGCAGCGGAATGTGGGCACAGATCTTTCGTGATAATGGCTGGCGCTTTAGATGGAATGTCTGTTAAGACCAATGTTTTCTCTCATCAGGACGTTACCGGTGTAGGTTATGGGATTATATCATTTTATCCGAATGGCGAGGATGATAGCAGACATTTTCTTGATTCTTATCTTGATGAACTTAAAGGCAAGATTGCTGATGACAAGATTAACGCTGATGAGTATGTAAGGCTTGCGAGGATGTCTGTTGAATATTACATTAGAAATGGTGTGCCTTTAGAGCTTCCTAAAGGGCTTCCTAAG
This sequence comes from uncultured Lachnospiraceae bacterium, assembly GCA_947169385.1. GTDB lineage: Bacteria > Bacillota > Clostridia > Lachnospirales > Lachnospiraceae > NC2004. The sequence continues at coordinate 19,882 of CAMVPR010000040.1, forward strand.
GAGATGCTTAGTAAGAAGGCGGGAGTTTTTGTTTCTATTCACAAGCACGGGTATTTGAGAGGTTGTATAGGAACAACCGGACCGTGTGAGCCTTCGATTGCACATGAGATTATTGCAAATGCTATCAGTGCGTCCACAAGGGATCCGAGGTTTGATCCTATAACCGAGGATGAATTGGAGTGGCTTGAGATAAATGTTGATGTTCTTGGAGAGCCTGAAAGTATTGCTTCTGCTGATGAGCTTGATGTTAAGAAATATGGTGTGATTGTCAGTAGTGGTGCTAAGAGGGGACTACTTCTTCCTGATTTGGATGGGGTGGATTCTGTTGAGCAGCAGATTGATATTGCTAGACGAAAAGGGGGGATTCTTGAGGGTGAGAAGATAGCTCTCCAGAGATTTGAAGTTGTAAGGCATAGATAGAACGACATTTTATAATCGTAGAGGAGCACATTGTGCTCCGCTGATTGCGAACGTCAAAGACTGTCTTTCTTACATTAATGTGTCATTCTGAGCGAAGCGAAGAATCTTTTAAGATCCTTTTGAAGTTGAATAGTTTATACAGGGAAATGTTAGTTTTACGCATAATATGACTACTTGTTATATTATGCGTATTGTTTTATACTTAGTTATAAGAGTAATATTTGCAAGATATTTTGGAGGATGTATGATGTTTATTGTTAAGAGATTTATATGTGGGTTACTTATTATATTTTCATGTATTCTTGTTTCGACTTGCTTTGTCGAGGGACTCAAGGTGCATGCAGCCGACAGAAAAGAGTATGTTACGAAGATTAATACTGCTAAAGAGAAGGCTTTAAAGGCAGATGTACTAGGTGCTGAAAGTACTGTTGGGTGGTCGGATGGACATCAGATAAGGCGTAACATCCTTGAAGATAACATTTCCCGTATAGCCCATATGGTTGAATATACTAAAGAATCTTCTGCGCAGAATGATGCGACTTTGGATTACTGGTTCGATGTTAAGAAGGATATCAGATATTACTATGATAACAGCAGGAAGCAGTATATGTTTGAGCCACAGGCTTATTATGATGATTATAAAAGTTATCTTAATCTTGATTATTATCTTGATAATGAGAATGTTGATGGAACGGACATAAGCGGTGATGCAGTATATAAGGCAATCGGAGATGAGATTGTTGTTAAGTATTATAAAGATATTTATGTAAGTGGTGATGATACTGTTATCAGCTCAGACGGTAAGGCGGTAGAATGCTTTGTGGTGTCCCATTTGACTGAATATGAAACTCCGAAATTAACTGTTATTAATACCGACAAAGATTTGAATAACAAAGCTGATGAGGATAAGCTAAAGGAAATATTTGATGCATATAAGAATATAGTTCATTATTATAATAAAGATGATTACCTGATAGGTAAAGATGACGGCAAGATTTATATGATTAAAAATTGCCAGAGTAAAGATGGGGTTATGTCCGAAGAGACAACTGCTGATTTTTATTATCCTACCGATAATGTTGTTATCCCGACAGATTATACGAAAGCACCATCGTTGATAGAGAACATTCTGATTGATTATAACGGATTGTATTATTGTTCGTCATACGAAGGCAAGAATACAGTTCTGAAGTTAAGTTCATGTAAGACTAAGAAGGCGAAGAAGCGTAAGAAACTTGTTGTTCCTAATACTGTGAAGTATAATAATCGCTCATATAAAGTTATAGGTGTTGATTCCAGGGCGTTTTTCTATAATGAGCATGTACAAAACATTACTCTTGGAGCAAATGTTACAGAGATTGGGAAGGAAGCATTCTTTGGCTGCTCTAAGATTAAGAAGGTTACTGTTAAGTCTAAGAATCTTAAAAAGATTTCTAAAGAGGCGTTTTATACCGATGGTAATAAGTTTACACTGAAGGTACCTAAAGGTAAGAAGAAGGCGTACAAGAAGCTTTTCGTCAAAGCTAAGTCAAGTAAGTTTATTGTAAAATAAGAGGCAGATCCTTCGTCGCTGCGCTCCTCAGGATGACATATTTTAATCGGAACCATGGGGACGAACCCTGTGGTTTATGGACATAAAAAAAGAAACGAGCAACCCGATTGAGCCATAAGGCTGTACACGACAAAAAACCCATTTCTTTATGTAAAGATAATACTATAATAAAGAGAAACTGTCAATCCGAATATTCGAAAAAGTTACGTATGGAGTTCGCTGAGTCTTATGCCCTGGTTTGAGGCTGGCGGATCCGCCAGGAATATTGTTGCGCTTTTGTTATGCCTATAAATGTATATTTGTTATGTCATCCTGAGCGTAAGCGAAGGATCCTTGCCCTTCGAAGAAGGGCAATTACATGTAAATATCCAAGAAGGATAGTGGCGAATTACGTTGATATAATAACGATTTTCTGATATAATAATGTATGTGTATGAGAGTAGGCTGACATTTTTTTGTAACTAAAAGGGGTTGACATATATGGAGCAGAGCAACATAATCTTGAAGACAAGACAAGACAAGACAAGACAAGACAAGACAAGACAAGACAAGACAAGACAAG
>CAMVPR010000041.1 GCA_947169385.1 uncultured Lachnospiraceae bacterium
AAAGCTAAATTGTTTTTATAGTTATTATCAATAATGTTTTTTCTTAATCTCTCTGCTTCAAGTTCACTTGATATTTCTAAAGTAATAATATAGTTCGTTTTCATATTTAACCTTCTTCCTTTTTTGAAACACTGTTCGTTCACACAAATCAAATATTTTTTGAAATAATCCCATTATTATAGGAACGTCATCCAAATTTCTACATATAATATACAATATTTTTATAAAAATCCCCATTATTCTTCAAATTTAATGCAACATCCTCATCCTTCAGACCTATTGCAACAAAGCGTTGCGTTCAAATTGAAAATTTACTAATGTTTTCGTAGCGGAGCACATTGTGCTCCATAACTTGACGTTTTCTTCTTTTTATCATATAATATAAGTTGCGTTTTTATGATATTAAGAAGGGTGTGAGCCACAATTTGATTAAGAGTATGACAGGCTTCGGAAGAGCTGAGGCAAGCGATTCTGAGCGCAAGATTATAATTGAGATGAAGGCGGTCAACCACCGTTATTCAGATATAAGCTTTAAGATGCCTAAGAAACTTGCTCCACTTGAGATTAAGATGCGTAACGTACTAAAGGAGTACGCTAAGCGAGGCAAGATAGATATCTATATAACATATGAAGAATACTCAGATTTAGACAGCTCCGTTAAGTATAACGAGAACCTGGTAAGAGACTATCTTAAGTATATCAATCAGATCAGCGAGACATTTGACGTAGCTAATGACATCAAGGCGAGCGTTTTAGCTAGATTTCCTGATGTATTTACACTTACGGATGCAGTTGTAGATGAGGATGAGCTTTGGGGATTTGTCGAGCCTGTGTTTAGGGATGCTTGTATGAAGTTCGTTGAAGCAAGAGAGGCAGAAGGCAAGAGCCTTTACGAAGATCTTAACTCTAAGCTCAGTCATATGCTTGAGCTTGTTGAAGAGATAGATAAGAGATATCCTGATATTCTTAAAGAATACAGAGCGAAGCTTACAGCCAAGGTTAATGAGATTCTAAGCGACAGTGCCGTTGATGAATCAAGGATAGCAACTGAAGTTACTATATTTGCAGACAAGATATGTGTTGATGAGGAGACTGTAAGGCTTAGGAGCCATGTGGCAGGTGCTAAGGATACACTTACAGCTGCTTATGAGGGTTCTTCTGATGCTGACAGTATAGGAAGAAAGCTTGACTTTCTTGCTCAGGAGATGAATAGAGAAGCCAATACCATATTAAGCAAGTCTACAGATATAGATATATCTAATATCGGTATTGATTTAAAGACTGAGATAGAGAAGGTTAGAGAACAGATTCAGAATATCGAGTAATCTTGATTGAATGGAGGGTTAATATGGAACAGAAAGGACTACTTATAGTAATATCAGGTTTTTCTGGTGCCGGTAAGGGCACGTTAGTCAAGGAACTTGTAGACAGATATGGATACAGCCTTTCGATTTCATGCACCACAAGAGAGCCGAGACCCGGCGAGGTTGACGGTGTAGATTATCATTTTAAGACCAAGGAAGAATTCGAGAGACTTATTGATTACAACGGTTTTATAGAATACGCACAGTATGTCGAGAATTACTATGGAACTCCAAGAAAGTTCGTAGAAGAAGAGATGGCAGCGGGACATAATGTCATATTAGAGATTGAGGTTCAGGGAGCTATCAATATCAAGAAGCAGTACCCTGACGCTGTTACTATGTTTATTACCGCACCTTCAGCTGAGATTCTAAAGGATAGACTTCACGGCAGAGGTAGTGAGGATGAAACTACCATCAATAAACGTATGAAACGCGCTATTACAGAGGCAGACAGTATGCCTGTTTACGAGTATATTGTCGTCAACGACGACCTTGACGAGTGCGTTGATCAAGTACAGAGTATCATTATTGCAGAGGGTTCTAAATCCAAATACAAGGAATCCTTCATAAATGAAATAAAAGATGAATTAAGTAATATGTGAAAGGAGCATTAACATGATACATCCATCTTATGCAGATTTAATGGACGCAGTTAACTTAGACGTGGAGCCGGGAGAACAGCCGGTTGTACAGAGTAGATACTCTATAGTTATTGCGACTTCTAAGAGAGCAAGACAGCTTATTGACGGCGACGAGCCATTGATAGCTAATAGCAAGGGCAAGAAGCCTCTTTCAATAGCTATAGAAGAGCTTAATGAGCGCAAGGTTAAGGTTGTTGGAGACGAAGAGGACGAGGATTAATACTAGGGCGTGGCTTTTGTAATTCTTTACAAAAGCCATTTTCGTGTTTTATAAAGAGGTGAAGTTTTTGGCATTTGCAGAGATTATTATAGATATTTCGACGACAGCATTAGACAGAATCTTTACCTATGAGATCCCGGAATCGCTTAAAGATCGAGTTGAAGTGGGTACTAAAGTCCTTATACCGTTTGGTAAGGGAGACAGTTTAAAGTCAGGATATGTGATTAACATTAAGCAAGAACCGGGCTTTGATATTGCAAGAGTCAAGCCTATAAAGGATATAGAGCTTGATGCAGGTTTGGTTGAGGGAGACCTTATAAGACTCGCCTATTGGATGAAGGAGCATTATGGTTCTACATATATTCAGGCGTTAGAGACGGTCCTTCCCAACAATAGAAGGGCACCCAAAATCGTCACTTATATTAAGCTTAATGTTGATAATGACATTGCCAAGTCCTATAGGGCGCAGTACGAGCTTAGGCATTATAACGCCAAGGTAAGATTGATTAGTGCGCTATTAGAGAACGGTGTAATGTCAAGGACTGAGCTTAGTAAGAATCTCAATATCAGTAAGAGTACGATAGATTCTCTTGTTAAGGAAGGGATTATAAGAGAAGAAGAAGTAAGGGATTATCGCAATCCTAATGTATCAAGCGAAGGTGCAGCTTCTAAGCATAGGCTTAACCAGGAGCAACAGGCAGCATTTGACACATTTAAAGAAGACTATGCTAACGGCATAAGAGGGACATATCTCTTATTCGGAGTTACAGGTGCCGGCAAGACTGAAGTTTATCTTGATATGATTGACGAGGTCACAAGTAAGGGCAAGTCAGCGATCGTTCTTATTCCGGAGATTGCGCTTACATACCAGAATGTCAGGAGGTTCGCTAACAGGTTTGGAGATGATGTGACTGTCATTCATTCAAGGCTGTCGGAGGGCGAGAGGTATGATCAGCTAGACAGAGCCAAGCGTGGTGAGGTCAAGGTTGTGATTGGACCAAGGTCGGCGCTTTTTGCACCATTTGACAATTTGGGACTGATTATTATCGACGAGGAACACGAGGGCGCATATAAGAGTGAGCAGGCGCCGAGATACCATGCAAGAGAGGTTGCGATTAAGCGTGCAGAGCTCAGTAATGCATCGGTTGTGCTTGGTTCGGCAACTCCTAGCGTTGAGAGTTATACCAAGGCACTTAGCGGTGAATATAAGCTTTTGACATTGAAGGAGAGGGCGAGTGACGCTGTGTTGCCTGAGGTGTCGATAGTTGATCTTAAGGATGAACTGAAAGCCAAGAACTTCAGTATGTTCAGCCGTGAGCTTAAGGCAGATATAACCGATAGGCTTAACAAGGGCGAACAGACCATGATATTTATAAATCGTCGAGGGATGGCGGGATTTGTCTCTTGCATAGACTGCGGATACGTTGTCAAATGTAAACATTGCGATGTGTCTATGAAGCTTCACGGAGATAAGCTTATGATGTGTCACTATTGTGGCAGCAAGATGATAAAACCGGATATTTGCCCGGAGTGTAAGAGTAAACATATCAAGGCTTTTGGTACGGGAACAGAGAGGGTCGTTAAGGAGATTAATAAAGTATTTCCTAAGGCAAGTGTTCTCAGAATGGACGCTGATACAACCAAGTCCAAAGATGGGCATGAGAAGATACTTGAGCAGTTTGCTAGAGGAGATGCAGATATTCTTGTCGGAACTCAGATGATTGTCAAGGGACATGATTTCCCGAATGTTACTTTGGTTGCAGCGTTGGCGGCGGATTTATCTCTTTTTGAGCAGGATTTTAGATCTAATGAGAAGACATTTGACTTGTTAACACAAGCTGCAGGAAGAGCAGGAAGAGGCAGTAAGCCCGGCAAGATGATTATTCAGACAAGACATCCTGACGAGTATGCGATTAAGCTTAGCAAGGCACATGATTATGAGAGTTTCTATGAACAGGAGATTTCTTATAGAAGGATGGCTAAGTATCCGCCTGCTTCACATATGCTTTCGGTGTGTATGCTTTCTAAACGAGCTGATGAGCTTGATAAGCAGTCAGGAATCTATAAAGCGTTTATAGAAGAGAATGTAAAGGCATTTGACAATGTTAGAGTGATAGGCCCTGTAGAGGCTTATGTTTATAAAGTTAAGGACATATATAGACGAGTGATATATGTTAAACATGATGATTACGACATCTTAGTGGATGTCAAGAACCGTATAGAAGATGCTATCAAGGATGGAAGATTATCGTCCGGAATTAGCACGTATTTTGATTTTGATCCTATGACAACGTTTTAGGTAAAGGAGGATATTATGGCAATTAGAAATCTTAGATTCGAGGGAGATCCGTTGCTTAGAAAGGTGAGCAAGGAGGTTAAGGAGATTACTCCGAGAATTAAGGAATTAGTTCAGGATATGCTTGATACAATGTATGAGGATGACGGAGTTGGACTTGCCGCACCTCAGGTCGGCGTGTTAAAGCGTATATTTGTTATAGATGTCGGTGATGGTCCGGTTACATTTATCAATCCTACCATTACCTTGAAAGAGGGAGAGCAGACCGGAAGTGAAGGATGTCTGTCACTTCCTAACAAAGTTGCAATTGTTACTCGTCCTAATCATGTTGTATGTGAGGCTACCAATGTTGACGGAGAGAAGTTCACAGTGGATGCTACCGAGCTTTTTGCGAGGGCGATTTGTCATGAGTATGACCATCTTGATGGAATTCTATATCCGGATGTTGCTGACGGGCCTGTAGTAGACGTGGACGATTTGGAGGATTAAAAGAATCATGTCATTCTGAGCAAAGCGAAGAATCTTTATCCTGAACGAGGAGAGGGATAGCACTAATTTAGGAGGATTAGATATGCGTATAATCTTTATGGGGACGCCTGATTTTGCGTCGTACCAGTTAGAGTGTATTATAAATGCAGGATACAATGTTGAGGCGGTTCTCACTCAGCCTGACAAGGCGAAGGGAAGATCCGGCAAGTTAACATTTTCACCGGTAAAAGAAGTTGCGGTCAGCAACGACATTAAGGTTATTCAACCGGAGAAGTTAAGAGGCTCCGACGCGATAGACGAGATTAAGGCGATTAATCCGGATGTTATAGTCGTAGCCGCTTACGGACAGATACTTCCTAAGGAGGTCTTAGACACTCCTCAATATGGTTGTATCAATATTCATGCATCTTTGCTTCCTAAGTATAGAGGTGCATCGCCTATTCAAGCTTCGATTATTGATGGTGAGGAAGTTACCGGAGTTACCACCATGTATATGGGCGAGGGATTAGATACAGGCGATATTATAGAACAGCTTGAGGTTAAGATAGAAGCGGATGATACGGGCGGAAGCTTGTTTGATAAGTTAGCGAAGGCCGGCGGGGAATTAATCATTTCCACACTTAAGAAACTTGAAGATGGAACTGCAACCAGGACTCCGCAAGATGAATCACTTTCAAGCTATGCTCATATGATTACTAAGGAGCAGGGACATATTGATTGGACCAAGGATGCTTATAGCATCGAGAGGCTTATTAGAGGATTTAATCCATGGCCAAGTGCGTATACGGAGTTGGATGGCAAGAATCTTAAGTTATACAAGGCTGAGGTTATCGATGATATTGCTCCTTATGAGGGAGCTTCCGAGGTAAATGTGGGTGAGATAGCGTTTGTAGATAAGAAGTCTTTTATTGTTAAGACAGGCAGTGGATATTTAAAGGTTCTTGAACTTCAACTTGCCGGTAAGAAGCGTATGGAGTGTGATGCTTTCTTAAGAGGGCATAAGTTAGAAACAGGAACTAAGTTTGGTGAGTAGTTTTAAGATTCTTTGCTTCGCTCAGAATGACATATAGATACGCAAAGCTATGGCATGTGTTTGCAATAAATAGCGACGTATGACTTTCACCACCGGGTGTTTAAGGAGCATAATATGGCACTAAATATAAGAGAGCTTGCCCTAGAGGCACTCATATTAATTGAGAAAAATGAATACAGTTACCAGGATGCTCTTAATGGACAACTTACGAAGCATCAATATCTCATGAAGCAGGATAGGGCTTTCTTGAATCGTTTGATTAGCGGTACTATAGAGTATAAGTTAAGACTTGATTATGTTATCAATAAGTTTTCCAAGGTGCCCGTTAACAAGCAGAAACCGCTTATAAGATCACTTATAAGAATGTCGGCTTATCAGATTCTGTTTATGGACTCAGTTCCCGACTCGGCAGCGGTTAATGAGGCGGTTAAGCTAGCCAAGAAGAAAGGATTTAACAGATTATCGGGATTTGTTAACGGTGTTCTTAGAAGTGTGGCAAGGGAGCAGGATTCTATAGAATATCCGGATTCTAAGAGTGATGAATATATTTCGGTCTATTATTCTATGCCTAAATGGATTGTTAAGATGGTTACTGAACAATATGGTCCGGATAAGGCTTTTAAAATGATAGCTGCGTCTTTGGAAGAGGCGCCGATTAACATTTACGTTAACAGACGAAAGACCGATATTGATACTGTATGTGAGACTGTTGCTAAGGAAGGGTTGACTCCTCATAGAATCAGCCCGGATAAAGCCAAGCTTAAAAGTGATTCTTCGTCATCATTTTCCAAAGAGATAGAGTCGCATTTGACGAAAGCATATAAGAATAATGCGCTCAAGCTTAAAGGCGTTGATTATCTGAGCAGATATGGCAGTTTTAAGGATGGCTTATATACGGTTCAGGATGTAAGTTCGATGCTTGTCGGATTTTTGGCTGAGTATTTGATTGACAATAAGATTGATAAAGCCAGAATTAAAGTCCTCGATATGTGTTCAGCTCCCGGTTCTAAGGCTATGTATATAGCCAATGTATCTGATAAGGTTCATGTTTCATCCAGAGATATCAGTGAGTACAAGAGGGACTTGATATTAGAAAATGTCGAAAGACTGGGCGTTGATAATATTGATGTTAAAGTCAGTGATGCGCTTATATTCGATGAACGCAGTGAAGGGCGTTATGATTTGGTTCTGTTAGATGCGCCTTGTTCAGGACTCGGCGTTATCAGAAGGAAGAAGGATATCAAGTATAATTTGTCATCAGATCAAGTTGATGAACTTGTTGATATTCAAAAGAAGATGCTTAAAAATGCAGCGGAATACACTAGATTAGATGGATATCTAATCTATAGTACCTGTACGATTAATAAGCAGGAGAATGAATATCAGGTTGAAGAGTTTTTAAATGCACACGACGAATATGAACTCTTATATGAGAAACAATTACTAACAGGAATAGACAATTCAGACGGTTTTTATGTGGCACTGTTAAAGAGGAGATAGTTATGGATTTGATGTCAATGACATTTGACGAACTTAATAACGCATGTCTTGACATAGGTGAGAAGAGCTTTAGAGCTAAGCAGATCTATGAATGGTTCCATGTAAAGTTAGTATCTGATTATGATGAGATGACCAATCTTTCCAAAGCATTAAGAGACAAGCTTAAGTCGGAATACCCTATTCATAAGATTAGAGAGGTCAAAAGATTTGTATCAGAGATTGACGGTACGATGAAGTTTCTTTTTGAACTTTATGATGGTAATATTATCGAGAGTGTCATGATGAAATATAAACACGGCAACTCTGTATGTATAAGCTCTCAGGTCGGATGCAGGATGGGATGTAAGTTCTGCGCGTCTACATTAGACGGTCTTATAAGGAACCTTGAACCTTCAGAGATGCTTTTACAGGTTTACGAGATACAGAAGGCGATTGGTGAGAGAGTCTCTAACATAGTGGTTATGGGTTCCGGCGAGCCTTTTGATAATTTCGATAATCTGATAAGGTTTATCAATCTCGTGTCCGATGACAAGGGAATCAATATAAGTCAGAGAAATATTACGGTGTCGACTTGTGGCTTGGTCGAGAAGATTAGAGAATTCTCCGATCTTAACCTTCAAGTTACGCTTGCTATTTCGATACATGCGCCGATAGATTCATATAGGCAGTCTCTTATGCCGATAGCATTTAAGTACACGGTTAACGAGATTATAGATGCCTGCAAGTATTATCTTGAGCACAATAACCGGCGTATTACATTTGAGTACAGTTTGGTAAAGGGGGCAAATGACAGCGAGGAGCTTGCAATTAAGCTTTCTCATTTGCTGAAAGGGATGCTTTGTCATGTCAATCTTATCCCTGTAAACCCTATTAAAGAGAGGGATTTCAAGCAGTCTGATACCTCGAGTATTATGAACTTTAAAAATGTGCTTGAAAAAAATAATATAAATGTTACTATTAGAAGGGAAATGGGTCGCGATATTGCGGCTGCCTGCGGACAACTACGCAGAGACTATAAAAGAGGAGGTACCCCATGAAATCATGCGGTAATACCGATGTAGGGTTGAAGCGGAATACCAATCAGGATTATTTATTCTGCTCTGATGCTCCGGTTGGGGCTTTTCCAAACCTTTACATTGTTGCGGATGGTATGGGCGGACATAGGGCCGGCGATCATGCTTCACATATGGCAATTGACAGATTTGTTCAATTGGCGGAACAGACTAAGCAGACCAACCCGGTTACTTTGATGCGTACACTACTTTCTTGGGTAAATGAAGAGATATATCAGGAGTCGATGTCGGACGAGGCATTTTTTGGAATGGGAACTACATTTGTAGCAGTAACCATAATCAACGGAATGGGATATGTAGTTAACGTCGGTGACAGCAGACTATATAAAGTAACCAAGGACGAGATAAGACAGATTACCTTGGATCACTCTATGGTAGAGGAATTAGTAAGGAGCGGGGATCTTACTCCTCAGGAAGCTAAGAGACATCCAAGGCGCAATATAATCACAAGAGCGGTCGGTGTTGGAGCAACTGTTCTTCCTGACTTCTTTGAGATTGACGTCGAGCCGGGCAGTCATTTGCTATTATGCTCGGATGGCTTGTCTAACATGATTCAGGATGATGAATTATATTCAATAGTCAATTCTGATCGTGTTATAGATGACAAGGTTAAGTATCTGATTGACAGGGCTAATTACTATGGCGGATATGACAATATTGCTGCGGTGTTGGTTACAAACGAAGGTTGAAGATGAGGAGATGAAACTATGTTACAGATAGGTACAATAATTGCTGATCGCTACGAAGTTATAGATACAGTCGGTTCCGGTGGTATGAGCGTTGTGTATAAGGCACTTGACCACAGACTTAACAGGAACGTTGCTATAAAAGTATTAAAAGAAGAATTTAGTAATGACAAGACATTTGTTTCTAAATTCAGAGTTGAGGCGCAATCTGCTGCCGGTCTTTCGCACCCTAACATTGTTAACGTATTTGATGTAGGGGATGTAGGAGACATTCATTACATTGTAATGGAGCTTGTTGAGGGTATAACCCTTAAAGAATATATTCAGAGAAAGGGACATCTTTCGGTATCTGAGACTGTTAACTTCACACTGCAGATTGCTTCAGGTATTGAAGTGGCTCATGACAATCACATTATCCACAGAGATATCAAGCCACAGAATATTATCGTGTCACCTTCAGGTATATTGAAGGTCATGGACTTTGGTATTGCTAAGGCTGCAACTTCAGCTACCATTTCGTCAAATGCTATCGGTTCGGTGCATTACATTTCGCCTGAGCAGGCAAGAGGCGGCTTCTGTGATGAGAGAAGTGATATCTACTCGCTTGGTATCACAATGTATGAGATGATTACGGGACGAGTTCCGTTTGAGGGAGACAACAACGTTGCTGTTGCTTTGATGCATATTCAGAATGAGATGATTCCTCCTACGGAGTACTATCCTGATATTCTCCCAAGTTTAGAGAAGGTTATCTTTAAATGTACAGAGAAGAAGCCTGAGAGAAGATACTTGACAGCTAATGCTTTGATTGCCGACTTAAGAAGAGTTGAGGCAGATCCTACAGGTAGCTTTGTCAAGACGGTTGCGTTGTCTGACAATGCTCCTACAAGAGCGATGACAGACGACGAGTTATCTGCAATCAAGAGTGCTACTGCTGTCGGTGCAGGTGCTGCTGTAACTCCAAGACCGGAACCTGTTAAGGCTGCTGAGCCTGAAATAGTAGACGGCGAGGACGACTCAGATGAAGAAGAGATGGATCCAAAACTTGAGAGATTAGCCAAGATACTCGGAGTTGTTGCGGCTGTCTTAGTCGTTATGCTCATCATTTTCCTTATTGCCAAGTTTGCAGGTGCATTTGGTGGTAAGAAGAAATCTTCTTCTTCAAGCAGTTCTTTGGTAAGTGAGGATGCATCCACCGAAGATGCAGAGGAGGCTATGCTTCCTAATGTTGAAGGTGAGAATGTTGATGACGCTAAGAAGTTGCTTAATGATCGAGGATTCCTTAATGTATTCACTGAGTATCAGGAGAATGACAAGGTTGAAGAGGATGTCGTTATCGCAATGTCACCTTCCGGAGATGCTATGGTTTCTAAGTCAGAGCGTATCAAGCTTTTGGTAAGTCTTGGTAAGAAATCTGTCACAGTGCCTAATGTAGTTTCATACAAGAAAGACAATGCTAAGGAGCTCTTAGAGCAGGAAGGCTTCGAGGTTAAGTTTAATTACGAATATAGCGATACTGTTGATGAAGGTAAGGTTATGAGACAGGATCCTGCTGGGGATTCGCAGGCTCCTAAAGGAACTACGGTTACTCTTGTTATTTCACAGGGTAAGGAAGTAAGCGAAGTAACCATGCCAAGCGTAGTTGGTCTTACTATCGAGGAGGCCGGCAAGCGTCTTGACGCGTTGGGACTCAAGTGGTCTATTACTAAGGGTAAGAGTGATGAGTATGATAAGGGTGAGGTTATAGCTCAGGGTTATAACGCCGGTGCTAAGGTACAGACCGGTACCGTTGTACCTCTTACAGTATGTTCAGGTAAGCTTACAACTCAGGCTACCAACTACTCAGGTACATACAGCCTTAAGGATGTAATGTCAGAGGACGTTTCTTCTGCACACCTTCAGGTATATCAGGATGGTATAACCAATCCAATATATGATGTAAATGTTACTCATAATGATTTTCCATTCAGCATTTATGTAACGTCAACATCTCCTAGTGCTAAGATTTCAATCTACCTTGATAATGCACTTGTGGGATCTGAGACGGTTAAGCTTTCAGCTTCATGATAGATATGGAGGATCATTTGGAAGAGTATATCGGTAAGATTATAAAAGGTGTCGGGGGCTTCTACTATGTATATGTAGAAGCCCATGGCATTTATGAATGTAAAGCCAAAGGGATATTTAGAAAGAACAATAAGAAACCTTTAGTCGGCGATATGGTCAAGCTTACTCCGCTTCCTGATACGGATAATGATATGCTTGGAAGCATCAAGGAGCTTTTGCCTAGGAAGAGTGAGCTTATTCGCCCACAGGTTGCCAATGTCGATCAGGCAATGGTGGTGTTTGCGGCAGCGGAGCCCGAGCCTAATTTTAACTTGCTTGACAGGTTCCTTATCTCGATGTCAATTCAGGACATACCTACTATCATTTGCTTTAATAAAGTAGATATGGTGGATGAAGATAAGGTTAAAGAGTATATGAATATATACGAGAATAGTGGGTTTAAGACTTGCTTTATAAGTGTTTTGGAGGATGAAGGCGTTGATGAGATAAGGGCTTACTTAAAGAACAAGACGACCGTTTTGGCGGGACCTTCGGGTGTCGGCAAGTCGTCGTTACTTAATCTGTTAAAGCCTGATGCTAATATGGAGACCGGAGAGATAAGCAAGAAGCTCAAACGAGGTAGGCATACTACAAGGCATTCTGAGATTTTTCACATCGAGGAGGATACATTTGTCCTTGATACACCGGGATTTAGCTCGTTATATGTAAATGATATCGATAAGGAAGATATCAAGAACTATTTTGATGAGTTTAGGGAGTATGAGGATGAGTGTAAGTTTTTGGGGTGCCTTCATATCAACGAGCCCGTGTGTGGGGTTAAGAATGCGTTAGAAGAAGGCAAGATTAGCAGGGTTAGGTATGAGAATTATAAGTTGTTGATTGAGGAAATTGAGAATAAGAAGAGATATTAAGCGGGTGGTAGTGTGGCGCGACAGTTGTTTCTTCGGGACGCCTTTCGGCTCGAAGGTGCGCACTCACGTTACTAAACTCATGTTTCGCATACGCTCACATTCGTTAAGTAACGAGGTGCACCAACGCCCTACGAAACAACATATCACGCTCCTAAGCCACCCTCAGGGTGGTGAGACCACCGAGAGAAGATTGGATGAGAGGGAGGTAGTTAAAGGACCCTACGAAACAACATATCACGCTCTTAAGCCACCCTCAGGGTGGTGGAACCACCGGGAGAAGAGTTTTTTATAGACGAAACTTTCATTAGTTAACAGAAGATAAAGGAAATGGAGAATAAACGATGTCACTTTATAAAGGTAAATCAGGATACATACTTAGTCCGTCGGTATTGTCGGCAGACTTTTCAAAGTTAGGTGAGGATGTTAAGGCTATTGCTAAGACTCCTTGGGTACATTTGGATGTTATGGATGGTGCTTTCGTTCCTAATATTTCATTTGGACCGGATGTGATTAAGAGTGTGAGAGGTATATCTAAGCAAATATTTGATACTCATCTAATGGTTAATGAGCCAATCAGGTATATTAAGAACTTTGTCGATGCAGGTGCTGACAGTATTTCTATTCATGTTGAAGCATGTGAGGATGTCAAGGCTACTTTGGATGCGGTTAAGTCATATAATATTATGTCATCCATAGCAATTAATCCTGAGACTCCTATTGAGAAGATATACCCATATCTCGAGATGGTTGATATGGTGCTTGTTATGAGTGTGCATCCGGGATTTGGAGGACAGAGTTTTATAGAGGACACATATGCCAAGCTTGACACATTGACTAATAAGTTAGATAGTTTAGGGCTTAGTGATAAGGTTGATATTGAAGTTGATGGAGGAGTGTCATTAAAGAACGTAGATAAGGTTATTGAGGCCGGTGCTAACATAATTGTTGCAGGCTCCGGAGTATATAAAGGTGATATTGACGAGAATATTGTCGGATTCGCCAGTGTGTTTAGCAGATATTAAAAATGCTACCGCCTGAATGTGTCATTCTGAGCGGTAGCGAAGAATTTTTGCCCTTCGTAAGAAGGGCATTTTTATTATTCTTCCTCAATTCCAGCGAGTGGCAGGCATCTTATTCCGTTGACTTCGATTGCATCGGTCATCTCTATCATGATATAAGGAATTCCGTCAATCAATTTGGTATTGATGAGTTCGGTCTTCTCGGGTGCAACCTGTATTGTAACATCCGGAGTCTTAACCTCAAACTTCTTCTTGTTCATAATATTAGATGCCAATATCGGAGTGTCTTTGGTTATAGATTCATCGTATTCAGCTTCAAATGTCTCAATATTCTCAGCATTTGCACCACTGTTAGCAAGTAAGTGCTTAACTTCGAATTTATCAAGAATGAGAGGC
This sequence comes from uncultured Lachnospiraceae bacterium, assembly GCA_947169385.1. Classification (GTDB taxonomy): domain Bacteria; phylum Bacillota; class Clostridia; order Lachnospirales; family Lachnospiraceae; genus NC2004. Next base: position 13,696 of record CAMVPR010000041.1, read on the forward strand.
TCCTCTTCATCCTTCTTCTCGGCAATTAAGTCGGTGAGATTGGTGTGGAGAGACTTGATTTTGTCGAAACCGCAGTCATTTCCGTAACTGTCCTCTATCATTTGACTGAATATCTCTTTCTGCGTTGTTGCGGTGTAAGGTGGGTTAAGGCCCAGCACAAGCTCTGTAATTGCAGAACTGATATCTTTGGCGTTCTTGGTATAGTAGAGAATGTTGTGGATATCTGTGTTTCTGTCGTTAAACGCAGGAAATGTAAATCCCAGCATAGGTGGCTCAACCATCATACTTCTGACACTGTTCTCGATAGTGTTTGTGGAAGCGTTGTATGTGAGACCAGGTTTGCTAGGCTTAATAGGGCAAATGCTACAGATCATATACTGATAAACATCCTCGGATGCGTCATCGAGCGCAATCATATCCTTGGTTATTGCAGGTATATCGTAGCTGTTATGTATGAGGATTATAAAATAATTGTCCGGGTAATCGTAGGCTTCAATGATTTTGTCGTAGAACTTCTCAACAAGTTCAGAATCAGTTAGCTCTGATCTCAAAAGCTCCATAAGAAAATGTTCTGTTCCACCCTCTTGTTCCTGTTCGGTTGGAAATGACATATTGATTAGGTTTCTTCCTATTGCGCCGGATAATGTTTTCTTGAAAATGTCAAAGTACTTGAATCTTGCTTCTTCGTCCAATGACATAAAAGCATCTTTCATCTCGACTTTCTTGTTCTTGTCTGTATCTACGAAGCAACCGCATATTCTTGTAATAGGGCAGTTCTCCATTGAGTATAGTTTCTTGATTTCATTTACTTCCTTGCGATTCATGTATTATACGTCCTTTCTTTTGATTGTAGAACAGTATTATATCACTTTTCTGCAAATAATAACACCCTAAGTACTCAATAGGGACAGTCTCCCCTGAGTACTTAGGGATTGTTGTTGACTTTTGGGAGTTTATCTAGTATAATAAATTAATTATAATTATGCACATGCGCGGGGACATTATTTTTTATAATGTATGTGAAAGGAAGGATATCTATGAATATTCAGGGATATGGATCATCTTATAATTATCCTGCTTCATTAGTGACCGGCAAGGTAGATTCGTCTAAGAATCCTGCAGGTGTTGGCATTGATGAGGGCATGAAGGCCGTAAGAACCGGTACCGACGTTGGAACAAGGAATGCTCGTGATGGTCAAGGGGTTCTTAACGTAGCAGACGGAGCTTTGAAGAATATAGGGGACATGCTCGGTCGCATGAAGGAGATTGCTGTTAACGCATCTAACACAGCTGTTAATACGCCGGAGGAACGTAAGGCGATGCAGCGTGAGATAGATCAACTTAAAGACGGCATTAAAGACGCAACTAAGAATACAGAATATAATACCAAGAAGCTTTTTGACGGAAGTATGGCTGATGCTAAGTTAGCTACCAATCCTGACGGCACAGGTATGTCTATCAAGCTTGAAGATACAGCGCTTTCTACATTGGGTATTGAGGACTTTGATGTAACCGGCGACTTTGATATGAAGGCTATAGACAATGCTATCAAGATGGTTAATGAGAGCAGAGCTACAGTTGGAGCACAGAGTAACAGACTTGACAGTGTTCAGGCATACAACAACATTTCATCTGAGAACTTATCAAGAGCAACCTCTTCGTTAGAGGATTTAGATGTTGAGCAATACGTATCAGAGCGCAACAAGAAGCAGTTGCTTGATCTTTACTCTATGTATTCTCAGAAGATGGATATGCACACACAGGAATCCTTTATTAACAGGATGTTTGGTGGTTGATATTATCATATTTATGTTTATATGTTTAGGGAAGATTGATATCTTCCCTCTTTTTAGTGATGGAGGTATGTATGAAGTTAGGAATATTAGGATTAGGAAGTATTGCAGAGAAGATGGCCCTTACGGTCGATAAGATGGAGGGGATAGAACTCTACGGAGTAGCTGCCAGAGATATCAATAAGGCAGTTAATTTCGCTAAGAGGTTTCATGTTGCCAAGGCGTATGGGTCGTATGAGGATCTGGCTGAGGACAATGATATAGACCTTATCTATGTTGCAACGCCACATTCATTTCACTATGAACACGCTAAACTGTGTATTGAGCACGGCAGGAACGTGTTATTGGAGAAGGCTTTTACGGTAAATGCTATCGAGGCTGTTAAGCTCATAGAACTTGCGCGAGAGAAGAATGTTCTCTTAACTGAGGCTATGTGGGTTAGATATATGCCTATGATTAAAGAACTTAAGAAGCTATTAGCTGAAGAACCAATCGGAGAGATTGTGTCAGTCAGCGCTAACTTAGGCTACGAGCTTACTTCTAAAGAACGTCTTGTGGAGCCGGCTTTAGCAGGCGGAGCACTTTTGGATGTTGGAATCTATCCTTTGACATTTGCATGCATTGTGCTTGGATATGATATAAGCTATGTGTCTACCGCGGTTGTTAAGCTTCAGTCAGGCGTCGATGCCCAGGAGACCATTGCCCTTACTTACAGTAATGGCGCAATTGCTAACATTTACTCAACTATGCTTGCCGAGACTGACAAGCGTGGAATAATCTATGGTACCAAGGGATATATTGAGGTTGACAACATCAACCGTCCTCTTAGGATTACGTTAAATGATCCTCATGGCAACGCAATTAAGGATATTGATGCCGAGGAGCAGATAAGCGGATACGAGTACGAGGTTATTGCGTGTCAGAAGGCGATTGAAGAAGGTAAGTTAGAATGTGATGATATGCCACACGAACTTACGATTCGCATGATGCAGATTATGGATGGAATCAGAGCGCAATGGGGATTAGAGTACCCTGATGAGATGAAGGAGTAAGAGATGGATAAGAAGAAGTCAAGCGTTGGCGGTATACTGCTGATAATTATTGTCGGTATTTTTATTGCATTTTCTAATAGAAGTGCCAATTTAGGCAGCAACGACGGTGTTTCAGATTACTCACACAAGCTTGATACCAGTGTAAATGATAGCGATTCGCACGATAACGATGCAAATGACAGCAATATCGTCAACAGCACCGTAGAAGACTATACTTTCAGAAAGCCTGAGTATTTAACGGAGCATTTTGAAAAGCATGGGTATGAGGTTGGTGCTAAGTCGGAGGCAGAGTATCTATCTGCTGCTAACAGGGTTATCAATAATCCTGACGCGCTTCATAAGAATGAGGCGGAAGATGGGGATGATATTTATTTTGTCAAGTCAACTAATGAGATAGTTTTCGTGTCGACCGATGGGTATATTAGGACGTATTTTATCTGCAGCGGACTTGATTATTATAACAGGCAGTAGGGATAAGATCCTTCGCTGACGCTTAGAATGACATTTTTTAGATTACTTGGTTAATATTTGATTACAACAATCCGATATATCATATAAGATAAGCTTTACTATCGCCTAAAAAGGATTTTGGGTGTTTATCTACAAGGAGGTAGATATTATGGGTATGCTTGATATATCTTCATTTTCCAACAATACATTTTATAATACTATGCCGTCTTTCAATACTATGAATGTTGAGAAACAGACGGTTTCTGGTTCTGTTGTTAAGGCACAGCCGGTTGTTCTTAACACTGTTTCTTTTGCTTCGGCTAAGCCTAAACAGAGTGCCAAAAAGCCTGAACAGAGCGACCATTTAAGAGAACTCATCAAAAAGCTGAACGAAAGAGAGAAAAAGCCCGAGAATCCTTATATCGGTACATCCAATTACAAAGAGAACGGTATGTTTAAGACCGAAGAGACATCTTCCGATGAGAAGGAAGAAGACTTAATTAAGATTCCTTATGTCTACAATTACAAGGATGTAGCTAATAAGATTCAACGCGCAAAGACTTCGCTTAGTGCAGGTCAGGCTGTAATCTCTGCCAGAAAGAAGGTTATTGAGGTTAAGAGAAAGATTGCGTCAGGTGCCGGAGATGCTGACGACCTTCAGGTTGCGCTTACTCATGCTAAGCGTATGGAGATGGCTGCCAAGAGTAAGAAGCGTCATCTTGAATTAGAAGAGATGGCAGAGCTTACAAGAAAGCGTGATGAGAGATTTGAGGAGCAGGAAGACAGAATCGATGATATCAGGAATGCAGTGATTTCTTATGAGGAAGAGAAGATAAAAGAGCAGGAAGATGCGATATTTGATGAGCGTGAGGCCATGATTGAGGAGGCTGTGAAGGAGTATGAAGAGAATCAGTCCTATGCTTCCGAACAGATGATGGCTGAGTTTAATGAGATGGTTGCCGAATTCGGTGAAGAAGAGCTTAAAGCCTTAGAAGAGGCTATGGAGGTTTTTGATGAGCTTGAGGTTATCGACCCTCATATGAGTGAGGAGGATTTAGAGAAGCTTAAGAGAAAGCACAGAGCATCAGAGGACAAGGCTATAACCAAGGCCAATATGGATTATCTTAAGGATATATTTAAGCATCATCAGATGAAGATAGAAGGAGGCGGGGCAGCTAAAGCGCCTTCGGTGATGCCTTCATTTGCATCGGTAACACCTGCTGTACTTCCTGTTAGTATTCCGACTGTCGATGTACCGTCAATCAATATTCAGGTGTAGGCGCTATATATGAGCTGATTAAAGCGGAATGTAACAGTCTAATCATCTTATATGAAATGCAAGAAAGCTTTTAAAGAGACTCTTTAATCCTCTTTAAAAGCTTTTTTTATGTAGTAAATATTTTTTATTTATAAACTCCCTTGTATTTACGATATTTAAAAATTAAATAGGCTATTTAACCTTTCTATTGGACATTTCACCATATTTATGTAAAAATGATAACAGAAACAAGCAGTAATACTGCTGATACAGACTAAAGGAGGACAAAGATATGGCAAAGACACTTATAGCATTTTTTTCAAGAGCGGATGAGAACTATTTCGGTGGAGCAATGAGGTATGTTAAGATCGGTAATACCGAGATTGTGGTCGGACTTATGAAGGAGCTGATAGATGCAGATACCTTTAAGATTGAGATGAAGAATCCGTATTCTCCGGTATATATGACCTGCATAGATGAAGCCAAGAAAGACAAGCAGACTGATGCGAGACCGGAGCTCACTACTTACCTTGACAGCATTGAAGATTACGACACCATCGTACTCGGATATCCTAACTACTGGGGGACAATCCCAATGGCAGTAGCCACTTTCCTTGAGAGATACGATTTTGCAGGCAAGACGATACTTCCGCTTTGCACCAATGAAGGAAGCGGGATGGGTTCAAGTGAAAGTGATATAAAGAAATATGCCAAAGGTGCCGAGGTCAAGAGCGGTCTTTCTATCACGGGAAGTCAGGCTGCAGGTTCTAAAGGTGCGGTAGAGAAGTGGTTTAAGGTAAATGAAATCATTTAAGAAGTATATCAGACGATTGGAGGATATGCAGTAGTAGCTGCAGGTGCCGTTGTTACAAAGGATGTGCCTGATTATGCGGTTGTTGGTGGAGTGCCTGCTAAGGTTATCAGAATGCAGGACCCGTCTGAGCAGATGGAATAAGCCGGTATAGTGGTTTATAAATAAGTGTACTTAAGGTTGAAATGGCATCTTACTTTCCTTATAATACATAAAGTATAAGAGGCTTAGTATAGGTCGTAAGGAGTATTCATAACATAAGGCTATAAAGGAGTTTTAGGAAAATGGAGCTGTATGACGGAAGACCCGATAATGTTGAAGGCAGATTGCCAAGAGAGATAAGGACATATGATTTTCTTGATAATCTTGGGATAGAGTATAAGCGGACAGACCATGAACCTGCTGACAATATGGAAGCCTGTAACGAGATTGATGCGGTTTTGGGAGGTTTGATATGCAAGAATCTGTTCCTGTGTAACAGACAGAAAACCGACTTTTATTTGTTGATGATGCCCGGAGATAAGAAGTTTAAGACCAAGGAGCTTTCGGCACAGATTAATTCTGCAAGATTATCATTTGCAGAGCCGGAGAATATGCTGAAATATCTTGATATTGAGCCGGGAGCGGTCAGTATCATGGGCCTTATGAATGATAAAGAGCATGCTGTACAGCTTCTGATAGATGAGGATGTGCTAAAGGGCGAGTATCTTGGATGCCATCCGTGTGTATGCACATCAAGCCTTAAGATAAAGACCGCCGACATAATAGAGAGATTTCTTCCTGCAACAGGACATGTCTATAAAACAGTGCACCTTGTTGGCGAAGACTGATAGGGAACCCATGAGGATTTATTCATAGAGGAAATGCTACCGCCTTATCATATAAACCTTTAAGAATATCTATAAAGTTCTTCGCTGACTCACGGGAATCGTTCCTGTGGGATAACTTGTCCGGCTTATAGATCCGGTCGTATTCGTAGTTGATGTAGACGACCCCTTTGATCGTCCGTTCATAAATCTTACCCTTGACCTTGGGTATTTTGACCTTGAAATCGTAGTACATTTTGATCGATTATCCCTCAAAAATAAAGTATGTATACCTACTCAATAATTATACTAAAGATAGCCCGAAAAATTAATAGGAATGTTGATTTTCCGGGCTTTTTCAAGCCTTCTATTTGTTTGAGTTTTAACCATCACTGGAAGTTAAGAGATGTTACATGTAAAAAGCATCTGAAATCTTTCTGTAAACAAGTACACATATTATGATCATAAATACGTAAGCTATGCCATACGCAATAGTCAGCATGAGTGGTGTTCCGAAGAATGCCATTATGAGTACATTTGGCAGCCAGACGAAAAGTGATATTTCCAGTGCAAAGATTATGGATGCAGATATTGAGGCCTTCTTTGGAAGACAACAGCGATTCCATAATGGAAGCAGAACACCGGCCATAAACATGAATATGGTAAATACTATATAGAACAAGGTTTCACGTTCGGTGGATACACCCAGAATACTGCAAAGTCTCCAGGAACTGTTAACAGCACCGGCTGCTATATCTGTCAGGTAGTTAAGTGTGGCAAAAAGCACTCCATATATGATTGAGCATATTATAAACCTTGTATTTGTAATCTGCTCGATCTCATCAGGATTTTTCACATCATAATTCTTCATAAGAAGTCCGAGAACGAGGCCCTTCAGAGAATAGGAGATGACATCAACAACGAGGATTCCCATGGAGAGGGATTCTTCGATTATCTTTCCGTCACCACCCAGCATAGCCAGAATATTGGGAATATAACTGCTGATGAGAATCAGCATTATATAGGCGAAGCCGCGAAGAATCGTATTCTTTATCGGAAGTTTATATCCAATTACCAGATAGCCGAGCCCCACCACAAGCTCTGCGCAGATTCCGTATATAATAAATGGAACTGTGACAAAAGCAGGTGCCCCTTCTTTACCTTCTATAACAGCTTCCACAAATATGCGGAGTGGAGTAGTGAAGAGATTAGGTATAAGTACAAAGAGAAGCAGGCGAAATACTCTATTCACGGTTAGTGTCATTACTTAATTCCTCTTTCATAACATATAGTTTATTCAGCAGTTTCTGCTGAACTTTTGCAAATGTCTTTATATCTCTTTCGGATATGTCGGTATAGAGTTCAGAAACAAATCTCATATTTTTATCCAGGTTTTCGGCACCCCATCTACGGCCCTTTTCTGTAATAACGATTATCATGTTTCTTTTGTCAGTATCGGACTTTTCGAGAGTTACATATCCTTTTTTAACAAGCTTATCTACAAGCTGCTTTGTGCTCTGTCGTGTGATGCCGCATTTCTCAGCAAGCTGATTAAGATTAGGTGCTTCTTCACATCTTCCAAGTATCATAAGAGGAAGCCACTGTCTTGAAGTGATATCCTCCATTCCCATATCCATAACGCTCTGAAGAGTATTGGCGAGTCTGGAAATTTCAACGAGAGAAGTAAATACAGGTGTATTATATTTATCCATGATATATCCTCCTGAT
>CAMVPR010000042.1 GCA_947169385.1 uncultured Lachnospiraceae bacterium
CGAACATTGTTCGCCACTTATGGAGCACACTGTGCTCCGCTACGATAGAATGACATATTATTCATTCACATCCATCCATATAAAATTCGCATCACTTGTAAGAAAATCAAGATTATAAATCATAAACACCTGATCATAATCTCCTTCCTCAGTCAAAGCCTTGACATCCTCATGATAGTATCTTAAATCGACAACATCAATCTCGTCATAATGATCAGCAAGGAAAGGAAGAAGCGAATGTGAATAGGAATCCTTGAACACCAATGCCTTCTTGCCTGTACCCGCAAGGCTCTCTATCTTCACATACTGATGATTACCGTCAAGGAAGTAAGTGTACTGATCCTTAACCGAAAGCTTGGAATTAGCAAAAAGATTATGCATAACCTCGCTGTCTTCAAATGTAACTCTGTATGTGCCGTTCTTGTAATCATATACCTCAATCTTATCAGGCTTAACAAAACTCAAAGGCGCCTTAGAATAAAGCGAACCATAAAAGCTGTCTGACACCGTCTTGACCTCGTAATCATCCACATCATGAGGCGTCTCACCAAGTTCGTTCATAAGCTTACAGTAGGCATAATATGCACCCCTCATCGTCCAGTGATGATCGGTTCTAAAATAAATATCCTCACTCTTATGCTCTTTCAAAATATCAGTAGGATTGACAAATGTTATATCTTTAAAAACATCTTCTGCCCTCTTAAAATCAGCATCCGCATCACCCATATAAACATTGGCCGGCAGGCAATCCTCGTAGACGCTCTGAACATTAGGAGCTAAGGCAAATGCAACAGGCACCTTATCCTTAAAGTAATCTACGTAATCATCTAAAAACTGTAAGTTCTCATCGTACTGTCTTAAATTAGGATCGTAAACCTTGACGTATCTTTCGCCTTTGCCAAAATACACTCCGTTAAGTCCCTGCTTATGTGCTAAGAACTCAACATCTGACTTAATGGAGACAAATGTATCCTTTAAGACAACCTGGTCTGCCGCATACTTCTCAAACGACTCCTCAAAACTTCCATCCAAGACAGACTTAACATCCGCCTTAGGTCTACTCTCTAAGTATCTGTTCTCAACAACAGAAAAAGTCTTATCAGGTAGAAAGAAGGTCGCAATAGAGAAAAACGCGAGCACCATAACAAACATAAATACCAAAATCTTATTCTTCACTATACCCACCTCCTAAAACCTAAAATACAAGAATGGGTTGAAGGAAGCACTTACCAAATATGCGATTGCAACTATGAATATAATCATAATGTAAGCACAATCAGCAACCTTATATATAACGCCGGGATTCTCATCGTTGTTAATAAGCTTGTCATACACCTTCTTAGGATAAGGCGTTGCACCAAGCGCAGCAATTATAAACAAAACCGCATACGCTCCCAAAAACGACGCTGTTCTTTCATTGAAGAATGCAATATCTCCGCCACCAAACATACCCTTAAGAGTCACTAAAAATGAAGAGAAGTCCTCAGCTGCGAAAACTGTCCAGCTAATAACCACAAGCACCATTGTGTAGATATGTCTGATTGCCTTTGGCAGCTTCTTTAAGATCTCTAAAAGCTTAACTTTCTCAATCACAAGAAGCACGCAGAAATAAAGTCCCCAGATAATAAACGTCCACTCTGCTCCATGCCACATACCGGTAAGGAGCCACACTATAAATATATTTCTGTACTGCTTTAGAGCTCCTACCCTGTTACCGCCAAGCGGAATGTATATATAATCCTTGAACCATGAGCTTAAGGACATATGCCATCTTCTCCAAAACTCAGTGATACTGTCAGAGATGTACGGATAATTAAAGTTCTCAAGGAAGTTGAAACCAAACATCTTGCCAAGACCTATAGCCATGTCTGAGTATCCCGAGAAATCATAATAGATCTGGAAAGTATATGCTATAGAAGCAAGCCACAGCATAGTAACACTCTGCTCTGACGAAGGCAGGTTGTGCACCAAAGTGTACAGTTCTCCGACTGTATTGGCAATCAAAACCTTCTTAGAAAGACCGATAATAAACCTTCTGACTCCGAGCGAGAAACCATCTATCGTCTCGCTTCTTAGCGTCAATTCCTCTTCAACTGTCTCATATCTTACAATCGGACCTGCAATAAGCTGTGGGAACAAAGCTACATAAGTCGCGAGTTTAAGCCAATTCTTCTGAATTGCAACTTTACCCATATAAGCGTCAATCAGATAAGAGAGAATCTGGAATGTATAAAATGAAATACCAATCGGAAGCGCAAGTTCTGTCATTTTAAACGATGTATGGCAAATGCTGTTAACATTTGTCAGGATAAAATCCGTGTACTTAAACACCACAAACACTCCAACATGAATAAGAATCGCACCGATTAAAGCCGCTCTGCTCTTCTTAATCTCGCCTCTGTCCTTATACCTGCCAATCAAAAGTCCCGCCACATACGCGACAACCGTTGACAGAACCATCAATATCACATAGATAGGCTCGCCCCAGGCATAGAATATAAGACTGGCTATAAGAAGCCACGCATTAGTAAATGCTCTGGGTGCTTTAAAATTAATCAATATATAATAAACTGTAAGTACAATAGGCAGAAACGCCATCAAAAATACCACACTACTAAAAACCATATTATAACCTCCAACAACCTACTACTTTACTACAATCAAAGGTAATAAATCAAGGTTTTTAGACAAATTCTAGTCAAAGAATTACATATCATAAGTAATCATGCATCTGTTCTTACTGTTAAGTATCCATTACCAATAGCATAATCTATCTTAAATGTTCTACTCTCGTCGTCTCTCTCAAAGTGAATACTCACTTTGTCAGCGTCTGCAAATGTAACAACGCCCTTACCAAACTTCTTATGCTGCACCTTCACCCCGGGAGCTAATTGTCTTCTGTCAAATGTCAACTCGTTGACAAATCTTGACGCTGTCGCTTTCTTGCTAAAGAACTGATCGAGCGAGTAGATATATAGATGTCTCTTCGCCCTTGTCATAGCGACATAGAACATCCTTCTCTCCTCTTCAATGTCTGAATCCTTCATCGCCTTCTTGTGAGGAGTATGGTCCTCAATCGCATTTATAATAAACACGACTTCGAACTCCAAGCCTTTACTCTTGTGCATCGTGGTTAACAAAACCGCGTCCTTGTCTTCATTATCCTTCCGGCTCTTTATAAGACCTTCCTTGTACTCCCTGATATAACTAAACCATTCATTGTATGTCTTGAATTCTTTGGATTTCTCCTCCACTATATCCAAAGCTCCCAACATATCGTCAGAATCTATACCCTTGTCAAGACAATGCTCCAGTATATATGAATCATACCCTATCTTTCTTCTTATGTAGTTAATCCCGGCAAATGGAGTCGCTTCCCCGATAAACTTCAAGTCACCGATAAGCTCATCAATTCTCTCGATCATCCAAGGCTTGTCGGAAAGCTTCTCTTTCACGTTACCAAAGTCAACATTTGCATTATCAAAGAGATTACGGCTAAGATATCTGTTAGGCTTATTCATAATCAACAGAAAGTTCGACCTGCTCAAATCACCTAACGCTGCCCTTATATATGCAATAAGGTTTCTGACTGCCCAGTGCTCATAAATACTGTTGATTGAATCTCTCGTCTTAAACGGAATGTTATATTGCATAAGTCGCTCAGTCATTATGTTACTCTCAATATTCGCCCTATAGATAACAGCCATCTCCTGATAAGGAATTCCTTTAGAGTTATACGCCCTTATCTTCTCTATAACATCCAAAACCTGAGTCATCTCATCTTCTTTTTTAAGCAAATGAATGGGCTCGACTCCACCCATGTTAGACTCGATCTCCTTAGGGTATCTCACTTTATTGTTGGATATCAGCTGCTTAGAAGCCTCGACAATCTCGCCTGACGAGCGATAATTAACTCCTAAAAGAACCTTCTTGGCATCCTTGTAATCATTAGTAAAATTAAGCATTATCTCAGGCTTGGCACCTCTAAAATGATAGATTGACTGATCGTCGTCGCCGACGATAAATAGGTTATTCTGAGGTAGCGCAAGCATTTTCACAATGTTGTATTGAAGGCGGTTAATATCTTGAAACTCGTCGATAAGTATGTATTTATATCTGTTCTGATATGCTTTTAAAACGTCAGGGCGGTTATTAAGGAGTTCATAGCAGTCTTTCTGCATATCGTCGAAGTCAATCATTCTGAGGCTTTTTCTCGCCGTTTCATATCCGTTATAAATCCTTTCAAAGACCTCCTTAGAACACGTCGAGCTGTAGTAAGCACTTAAATCCATCATTTCCCCTTTAACGTAGGAAATCTCTGAAAGTATCTCATTAAGATAATCAATGTCAGTGGTAAGCTCCATTCCTTCTTTCTCGCAGAGTTCCTTAACTATCCTTAATTTCTGCTCGTCCTTTATGATATTGCCAACCGTGTAGTGATAAACACTTCTTAAGATACTAAAAAAGACAGCATGAAATGTGCCAAATGTTACATGAACATCGGCATCATTAATCATGCTGTCAAATCTCTCTTTCATGGTAACTGCGGCTGCTTTGGTAAATGTTATAACAAGTATGTCTCTTGGAGAAACGCCAAGCTTCTCTATTAAGTATCTTGTGTGTTCAGTTATAACCGCAGTCTTACCTGATCCCGGAGACGCCAAAACCATAAACGGACCTTCATTATGCTCTATTGCTGCCTTCTGCTCCTTGGTATAGTTCATCTGTCCGTCTCCAAAATCCTCGTATTATGGTAAAAGATTAAGTATAGCTTCCTTAGGAACGCCACCAACCTGCTTGTTAACAATCTCGCCGTTATTGAATACAATCATGGTAGGGATTGACATAATGTTGAAACTCTCTGCCAACTCCTGGTTAGCATCAACATCAACCTTGACTACCTTGATATCATCTCTCTCATCTGCAATCTCGTCGATTACAGGGCCTAACTGCTTACATGGTCCACACCAAGTTGCCCAAAAATCAACCAATACAGGCTTATCTGCCTTAAGTACCTCATTTTCAAAATCTGCTGCGTTAATATGTAATGCTGCCATAATAATACCTCCTATTAATCATAGTAACTGTTAAAATTCAACCGGATTAGCGGCCTTGATGCGTTGCTTATCATCGTACATCATGTAGTCCGCACGTCTAAATGTGTCAGTAAACGAAGAGTCTATCTCTGAATCGTATATCGCATATCCGCAGGCTACACTGTAATGGAACTTGAACTCGTCATAATCATGCTCGCTCTTCTCCATAACACTCTCCTGAAATTCTGCAATCTTGTCAGGAATATCTTCAACGATACCCGGATAAAGTGCAACGAACTCGTCACCGCCAATTCTGTAGCATCTATCCTTACCAAATTCATCTCGAATCAATGAAGCAACTCTCATAAGCATCCTGTCGCCCATCTCATGTCCCGAATAGTCGTTAATCAACTTAAGATTGTTGACATCCATTACAACTATAGTGAAGCTTGCCTTACCATCAATAACCTGATTCTCAAACTCGTCTTCCTTCTCCATGTATTCGTTACGATTGCCAAGCCCTGTGAGTTCATCAAGGTACGCAACGTTATTCATGTATTCAAAGTGTGCCTTCATTGAGTTGGCCATCGAATCAAAGCTTCTTGCAAGTACTCCTACTTCGTCATTCCTGTCTATCCTGAAGTCAAATTCATTCTCAAAACATCCATTCTCGATATCGGAAGATATCAAAGCAAGCTTTCTGAGAGGATTGACAATCCTATACAAAATAATGATGATTGTTATAATCCCTGCCACTGCAACCGGAATTGCCAACTTGGTCGCATCTATAACTATGTCATTGAGTACTTTTGTAAATTCTGACTCAGGGACCACAATGCACAAAATCATGTCATTGGCAAGCCTGTCCGCTACCAGTCTCACTCTCTCGCCTTTATATGAAGTATCTATAACTTCGTTGAGACTCTCCTCGTTCTCAACATTGGCAATAAGCTTGACAAAATCCTCTGACAGTTCCTTATGTCTTACACCATTAGGATACTTAGGGTGATATAATATGTCATTGTTGCATTGTATCAAAAAAGCGTATCCGGTATTGTAAAGCTCAACCTCTGACACCTCATCCCTCAAATACTGAACATCAATGTCCATTCCAAGTACACCTATGGTCTGATCCTTATAGTAAACAGGGATGACATAAGAAATCATCTCTTTCTGGATGTTCTCATTGGTGTAGGTGTCCATCCATATAGGATGTTTAGCCTTAAGCGGCTCGTAATACCAGCCCACATGCGATATATCATCCTTATCATACTGCTCGATATCTGTAGGCGGAATCGATTTATATATACCGTTCTCTTCGTCAAAACTTAAGAAAAAGCCTTCGGTAGATCCGGCAAATTCCGGAGAAAATCGGTAGTAGGCACATAGAACACCTTTGGAATTGGTAACCGCACTGTTCATGATTCTCTCTACCTTATATGAATACTCTTCTCGTATATCCTTATCTTCTAAGAATTCAGGATATACAGGATCTAATTCCTGTGTGGCATAGTAATAAATCTCATCAGTAATAAGCTGAATCTCGGTAAGCTTCTGGTCTATCTCTCTGACCTTGGCCTCGCTTGCATACTGCATTGCGGTCTCAGAATCAACCTTCTCGAGTGATTGAATATGGCTCAAACTCACAAATAATATCCATCCGACAAGGACGACAACTATGAGCAATACAACAAAAAGTACCTTGGTAAATATTGACTTCATGTTCAAGTTGCCTCCCTTCAAATATAATGCTATACATTGTAATATAATACAATGTTTAACCCTTAAATGCAAGTGGGAGGGTAACGATTGTTACTGGTTGTCTCCTATCATTTGAACAATTGCTCATTTGATATTAATATAATACATTGTGCACAATCTATTGTCAATATATTTTTTGTTTTTATATTGGATTTAATTAAGTACAATAAAAAAGCGCGGCTTTCTCACCGCGCTTATCGTGTATTTATTTCTTGATTTTGAATATTATCTTGGTAACATTTCCTGCATTATCTGTAACCTTAACAGTGTTCTTGCCTTTCTTGGTGGCTTTAATCATGTACTTCTTACCCGACTTCTTAAGCTTGTCAAGGTTCTTCACCTTGCCATTGACCGTAATCTTCTTAACTCCCTGAGCATCTGAAATCTTAATAGTTCTAGATTTCTTATATGTCTTGCCGGTCTTGGCTCCTGTTATTGTAGGTGACACGGTATCGTAGGTAAATGTTACAACGGTCTTGTTGCCTTTGACGTCTGTTACGGTAAGAGTGTTCTCACCTTCCTTTAATCCCTCTTTTTGGTTGGTAGTTTGAGCATTAACAGGTGTAAATCTGTACTCTGTTCCGCTCTGCGAAATCTGATACTCTACTCCGTTGAATTCATAAGAAAGAACCGCAACATCATCTTCTGCAAATAAAGACTTAAGGCTGGATGTACAATCTCCGGATGCAAGTCCTTGAACCGTTGGAGCTGTTGTGTCGTTGTTGTATGCCTCATATCCGGCAGCTGTCATTGCGTACCATCCGTTTGATTCAATTATATCCTTGATTGTTCCTTTAAAAGTTACAGTCTTCTTGTCAGAAGAAACTTCACCGTTAGTGTAGACAATCTCTCCGGGAAGCGTAACATTTCTTACAACTACAATGTTATATAACGATTCGGTCATAGCGTTTATCTTATTCATAGCTTCATCTAATTCAGCGTCTCCACCCGTACTCAGCAGTGAATTAGAATCATCCATAATCTTATACGCATTGGAAAGTGGCATGTAGAATATATCCTTGTTGATTGTCATGCCTACATACTGAGACTTTTCTGATGGGACGTTGAGCCATGAGTCCTGATATATATATTCTCTGCCATCAATCATAGTAACCTTGGTATCCTTAAGCGCCTCTTCAACTTCAGCGTCAATCTCTTCTTTAGTCTTGTCATTAGATACCGAAGCAACCATGTCTATATAATCCTGCTTATCTATATATATACTTTCTGTATATGATATATTGTTCTGATCATCAACAATTATGTTGCTCTCGTCCCTCATACATCCGAAGAGTGCCATACTCATGACCATAACGAGTGACAGTGCAATAAGTTTCTTAAAATTCTTCATATCAATACAACCTCCTTAATATAGTAACAAAGTGAAAACTACTATGATTATATTATTAAAATGCGGAATTAGCAATGATAATTGTCAACGATTCATTTATTTTTGTTCTTCTGCCATCTTATCAAGTCTTACATTCCTGGCGTATAGAAGCATATCGATTGTGATTTCTGCTATGTTTAAAATATAGAAGATAAATCCCATATAAAAGAGCCACCCTTCGGCCTGCCCCTGATTGATCTGAATAATCTTTCTTGCTATTCCAAAGACGTATCCAACCCAGATAAATACCTCAAAGAATAGACTTTTGCCCTTAGCGGTTCTTGATATATATGACTTTCTGATTGATACAGGCCATGATAAGCCGAAACATATAATCATTAATGCTTCCAGTAAATCTGTCATTTTCTGATTCCTCCGATGGATGTTATTATTGTCAGAGGAATTATAAATCAGATGATACCACTCGTCAAGGTAGGCAAATGTAATAGTAGCCACAGTTTTGTTCCGAAGGATCTTTGAAGATTCTTCGCTTTGCAAAGTCTTGACAGAATTACGGTAAAAAAATAAAAATTAAAAAAAGTATTGACATCCTACGACTGTCGTAGTATATTTACTACATCAGACATAGTACGCCTGTCGTAGTACGGCAGACATAGTACGATTGTCATAGTACGTCAGACGTTGTAACTATAACATTTGCATAATATCAAGGAGGGATTGAATGGTATCAATCAGTAGCGACGTAATACGCGGCTACAACGATACAATGATCTTGAGTATTCTTATGAATGAGCCTTCTTACGGATATAATATTTCTAAGCAGATCAAGTCAATATCCGATGAGAAATACACAATCAAAGAAACTACACTCTATTCTGCTTTCAACAGAATGGAGAAGAACGAGTACATTGAATCTTACGTAGCCGAAGCAGACCCTGAGACCGGTGCTAAGAAGCGCACCTACTACCGCATAACAGACAAGGGAATCGAGTATTACAAGAATAAATGTGACGAGTGGGATTTAACCAAAGATGTAATTGAAAGATTTATAGAACATAAAGGAGAGTAGGATATGGAGACAATAAAGAATTATCTTGAAACAATGTTCGCCAACATGCCTAACACAGCAGAGGTTATAAAGGCCAAATCAGAGCTTTTGCAAATGATGGAGGACAAGTATAACGAGTTAATCAGTGAGGGAGTCAGTGAGAATGCGGCAGTGGGAACTGTTATTTCAGAATTTGGCAACTTAGATGAACTCGCTGATGACCTTGGACTCACCAGAGAAGTTGAGCAATCTAAGGCAAATGATGACGGTGACAAGAGACATCTCACTGTTGAGGAAGCTAAAGATTACTTGAGCGCAAGAACCAAGAAGGCTTCTCTTCTCTCTTTAGGCATCATGCTATGTGTGAGTTGTGTGGCATGGCCGATTCTTGTACAATCAGCAACCGGAGCATTTTTAATGTTCTTGGCAATTGCAGTCGGAGTTGGTTTAATAGTATATAGTAGCTTGTCAATGTCGCCATTTAACTATCTTAAAGAAGAGCCTTTTGCAATTGATATGAGTACTGCTTCTTATATCAAAGAGCAAAAAAGAAGCTTCCAGAGTGTTAAGGCACTTACAATTACAGTAGGTATCATTCTCTGTATCATTTGCTGGGTTCCTAACATCGTATTATATAAATACATGGTTAATTTGGGACCAGCCGTAATGTTCTTCTTAGTTGGAATCGGTGTACTTTTGATAGTATACGGTAACTCGGTAAACAACGGATATGATTACCTATTAAAGCTAAGTAACGTATCAGTAGTCGACACTTACAGTAACATCAAGGTTAATAAACCTGTTAAATACAAGAGCAAAACAGCAGAGACTATCGTAGCTATATATTGGCCAACGGTAACATCACTCTACCTTATTGTAAGCTTTTTAACATTTGCATGGGGTGCAACCTGGATTATCTGGCCAATAGCAGCAGTAGCTCATAACGCAGTAGTAATAAACTGCCAGGAAGACGAGGAATAGGAGGACAATATGAACAAAACAGCTAAGTTATACATAACAATAATAACCCTTATAACTATCGCTGCAATCGCAATAGGATTGTACATCCATGTATGGGACGGCGGAATAGGCTTTTCGGCTAAACAGGTCAGCGACACAGTTGATGTTTCGAATAATATAACCAACGTTGATATAGATGCTGATTTTTCAGACATCACAATCGAATACGGAAGCGCTGCTTCAGTTAGTTACTCTATATACACTACCAAGGCGCCTACTATCAAAGAGAACAATGGAGACCTCTCTATAAAGATTAAGCAAAACAACACATTCTTTCTTCCAATGGGCAATCACGAAAACAAACTAACCGTAACAATCCCTAACGGAACTAACCTTTCTAATGTTCGCATCATCGGCGACGCAGGTAGTGTTAAGTTAAATGATATAATCGGCAATTCTGTTAACTTAGAGGCTGATGCCGGAGATATTAAATGTAACAATGTAACATTTAATAATTTTGTAGTTGAAGCTGACGCAGGAAATGTTGAATTTACGGATTGCAAAACAGATACATTAAATGTTAAACTTGACGCAGGTAACTTAAATCTTAAGAATTCCGAGATTGAAACTATAACTGCAGAAGCAGACGCAGGTAATATCGAGTCATCTGACTGTACGATCAATGGCGGTAGCATAGAGACTGACATGGGCAATATTGAGCTTAACGGTGACATCGGACAGGTATCCACTAAGACTGATTTAGGAAAAGTTAAGATAAACGGTTCTAAAAAGTAACTAATGACAATTGGAGGCATTAATATGAATTCAGTTGAATTATTCTATACAATATTATTTTGTGCATCCGTCGTTCTTTCGTTAATATATGCACGTATGTGGCATAGGCACTTCAGTGTGAATTTTACTATTATATTTACTCTGATTCCTATTGTAGAATTAGGATACATGCTTTCTGCATACGCAAGAAATCTTGCTGAATATGTTGTGTCACTCAAGATTATATATATAGGTGGTTGTTATCTGATACTATTCTTGACATTTTATATATTTAACATGTGTCAGATAGAACTGAAGAAGTCCATAACTACAGGAATGATTTTCATAAGTTCCGTAATATATTTGTTTGTGTTGACAATAGGTTATAAACCATACTACTATGAATCGATTACACCTTTAGTCGAGAACGGTATAGTCACTTACAATAAAGTGTACGGTCCTATGCACACAGTATTCTATATCGCTTTGATTACGTACTTCTTAATGGGATTTACAGCTATCAATTACAGTTGGATCAACAAGAGACACGTTTCAAGGCGAGTCATAATATTGCTCTATATCCCGGAGATTTTTGCCTTCTTCTCCTATTTTGGAGCTAAATTAGTTCCTTCAAACATTGAGCTTTTAGCAGTTGCATATGTTTTCAGTCAGGTCATGTATCTGTTCATTGCACATTACATTTGTATATACAATACAGAAGGCACCGCCACTGACATCATTACGAAGAGAGGTAGAACAGGATTTATATCATTTGACTTTAATGTCAACTATCTTGGAAGCAACTTAACTGCGAGAGATATATTCCCGGAGCTTGAAGAACTAACTGTTGACAGACCTCTTACCAACAGCCAAAAATTGAGTGAATTGTTCTTCCCTTGGATTAAAGAGTTCAACGATGACAATACTCACGACAAGTTCTACTACAATTACGGAGACAAGATTTATCTTGTTGATATCAACTTTATGTATCACGACAGTGTCGCTCATGGATTCCAATTCATTATTACCGACGACACTAAGAACCAGAAGTATATCGAGCTGATTGATAATTACAACTCCGATCTTGAGAAAGAGGTCAAGAAGAAGACTGAAGACATCATCAGCATGCATAACAACCTGATCAAGAGTATGGCTAAGCTCGTCGAGAGTAGAGACAACTCAACAGGTGGACATATCGTCAGAACGAGTGATGTTGTTGAGATTCTCATGAACGAGATTATGAAGGACAAGGAATACGTTGAGTCCCACGGAATCACTGAGGAATTTAAGCGCAATATAATAAAGGCTGCCCCACTTCACGACATCGGGAAGATTGCAGTCGATGACGCTATTCTTAAGAAACCGGGAAGATTCACCGATGAAGAATTTAATCAAATGAAAGCTCATGCTCCGGAGGGTGCTAAAGTCCTCCACTCAATCTTAGAAAGCACTGATGATGAAGATTTCAGGATTGTTGCAGAGAATGTGGCTCATTATCATCACGAGAGAATGGACGGTTCCGGATATCCCGAAGGGCTTGTCGGTAATGCAATTCCATTAGAAGCGCGTATCATGGCAATAGCAGATGTTTATGACGCATTGGTAAGTAAGCGTGTATATAAGGATAGCCTGTCATTTGAAAAAGCTGACTCAATCATGATGGAGAGCATGGGTAAGCACTTTGATATAGAACTCCAGAAATTCTATCTCGCAGCCAAAGACGATATAGAAAGATATTACAAACGTGCATAAATAAAGTGGAGGATAATTGCTGTCCTCCACTTTTATTATATGATATTAACTACTCCCTTAGCGTAAGAGTCATCCATAATAATCTCACCCACTCCATAAGCATTAATCACTCCGGACTTGGGATTCTTGATACTGTCTACATTAGATAAAACGGTCGCATCAACTTCTGATTTTTCAAATGAAAGATCACATTCCGTCATTGTGCAATCGATAAGTTTAAGATTCTTGCAGTAACATAAAGGCTGAGTTCCAATGATTTGACAGTGGTCAAATGTTACATTCTCACAATACCACGCCAGATATTCACCCTTAACAACACTGTCTTTAACCGTTATATTCTTAGCATGCCAAAATGCATCCTTAGTATCAAAATTACAGTCAGTAAATACAGAATCCTCAATATACTGAAATGAATATTTGCCCTTCATACTAACATTATTAAAGTTAAGCCTTGTCGACCTCATCATAAAGTATTCACTTTCTGCAAATGAATCCTTCATTCTGATATCATCAACAAACCAACCGAATTCCGGAGATACAATATTGCAACCGGATATGTCAATATTCTCGCACTCTCTAAGAGCTTTTATTCCATTCATCCTGGTATCTTTAATCACAACATCCTTAGAATACCATATAGCAGCACGACAAAATTCAGTCATCTCACTATCTTCTATAACAAGATTACTATCATGCCAAAACGGATAACGAAGATTGAACCTCGACGATCTGACAATTATATCCGAGCTTTCCTTTAGAGCGCTCTCACCGTCAGCCGGTCCATCTACGTTACAATTAATCAGTTCAATTCCATTACTGTTATATAAAGCTCGCTCCTCGTCAAAGCTCTCATTCTCAATCGTCCTCATATATGTCTCCTAAGCAATATTATAATTACAACCAAGTTACTTTATCGTAAAAACTCTACGCTGTAATTCCTTTATTTACTTTACTCTTCTTTCTTGTTGCAGCCTGTTTTTTGGACTGTTTTCTGACTTGGTTGAAAGAAGTCGATTCGTAATAACTTTGCCTACTGCCACGGATAGTGACTTGTCATCTCCATAGCCTTCAGCAAACATAGATGCTACGTAATCCTCATGATTCTCAAAACGTCCATCTACCCCACTGTTAAGCATCTCATCAAAATTCTTTTTTTAGCATACACGTATCCTCCATTATAAAATATGGTCAAATGATAACATCTAATGTGTAACAAAGGCGCTACAATATGTCAGGATATCTATCTCTGTGCTCTATCAGAAAAATCTCTATATTCAGCAACTACAACACCGAGCATATGCTTTATAAGATGTCTTGTTCTATTAAATCAGATGCTATCATTCATTATACTCATTGTCAATATTAACAGCATCATTCATCCGGAAATGATTCCAGTGTCAGAATCGCATCAGCGATACGGTTATACTGTCCCAGAAACCACATGGTCCGTCCCTGTGGTCATGTCAACATCAGATGGATTCCAAAAAAAGGCACCCATATCATCATCATATGGAAAACCTGCATCAATAAGAGCGTTCTTGTTTTCTTCCATTAACATTTCCAATGTTGTTCCACCATTTTGCTTCGCAGTATTTGCTGCAATCTCTGCGCCATCAGCGCCCAAACCTGACCAAAAATAAGCCTTGTTAGGCTCTGTTTTAAACACATTCTTAACTTTTTCTATATCAAACATATTTTATTCTTTCCCCTCTATAAGTATCTTAAAATCAGTATTAAAATTTGTTTCTAATATTTTATTAACAATCCAGTTTCGAGTATTGACATCAATAAAGTCATTCTCATAAGGTTTTAACCATTTCATTGTATCGGGATAAATATCAAACCCCCAACTAAGTGCCTCACCTTTTATTAGCAATTTTCTACCTTCAAATCTTTCACCTTTTTCAAACACAACTTTTAATAAACTTGTACTAAATAAAATTTCCATAATAATTTCTCCCTCGTCTACTTCTTAAAACGATTAATAAGCCATACGATACCCAAGCCAGCAACAACCTCAATAAAAACAAGAGTATACAAAACAATCCTGCTCCTAACGCCTATCGCATGACCTATTATAAATGCAGCCACACAATCAACCACCAAAATAATGCCAAGAATTATCTTGGTCTTCATACTAAATCCATCATCTTGCATATTTACCCTTGTATGATGTTTATAGAAGCTTAAACATCTACTTTCCTTTCTTTTAATATCGTGGTTCAATACATTCAGATACTGTGGACTTTTGATTTTTCCCTGTAGCTTTGACTACTCGAAGGAGTGTATTGCCGCTACCTTTATCTGAATTGTTTATAGCTGGATGTTGCCGGAGCAATCCGAGTACTTATTTCCATCAAGTCTACGATGATAATCGCTGGTGGATATCACGGTATCAGACTTTAGAAAGGGAGGTGCAACCTCATGATTTATGTAGGCATTGATATTGCCAAACTAAACCATTTCGCCTCAGCAATCTCATCTGATGGTAAAATACTCATCGAGCCGTTTAAATTTACAAATGACAATGATGGCTTCCAACTGCTGATCTCCAAACTCGATTCTCTCGATAAGGACAGCATCATCATTGGTCTTGAGTCGACGGCACACTACGGTGACAACCTTGTTCGATTCCTTGTTACCGGTAATTACAAAGTGTGTGTGTTGAACCCCATCAAAACTTCTACTATGCGTAAGAACAACGTGCGCAAAACGAAGACTGACAAAGTCGACACATACATCATTTGCAAAACTCTTATGATGCAAGACTCTCTTAGGTTCGTGACCTTTTATGATCTGGATCTAATGAACCTCAAAGTTCTTGGCCGTTTTCGCCAAAAAACCATTAAGCAGCGAACACGATTAAAGATCCAGCTGACTACTTATGTCGATGAGGTTTTCCCTGAATTGCAGTATTTCTTCAAGTCAGGGCTGCATCAAAAAACTGTTTACGTGCTCCTAAAAGAAGCGCCTACACCAAAAGCTATTGCTTCTATGCACATGACTCATCTGGCTCATCTTCTTACTGTGACCTCGCACGGACACTTTGATAAAGAGATGGCTCGGCAATTAAGAGTTCTAGCACAGAAGTCTGTCGGTGCTAACGACAGTGCTTTATCTATTCAGATAACTCACACAGTTGCACAGATTGAGTTACTGGATAGCCAATTAGAAAGAGTTGAAGCCGAAATGACAGACATCATGAAATTTAATGATTCTGTCATCAACACCATTCCGGGAATTGGATATATCAACGGCGGAATGATACTCGGTGAAATCGGTGATATACACCGTTTCTCCAGCCCCAACAAGCTGCTTGCATATGCCGGCTTGGACCCTTCTGTATACCAGTCTGGAAATTTTCAAGCTAAGAAAACCAGGATGTCCAAGCGTGGATCCAAAGTCCTCAGATATGCACTTGTAAATGCAGCTCATAACGTTGTTAAAAATAATGCCACCTTCAAGGCTTATTACGATACCAAGATGGCTGAAGGCCGTACACACTATAATGCCCTTGGGCATTGTGCAGGCAAACTTGTCAGAATCATCTGGAAGATGATGACTGACAATGTAGAATTCAACCTCGACTAAGAGGTCTGGATACCTAACATCATAGATTTGAAAAAAAGCGCCCACCCGGGAGCCTTGTTAAGGTTACCCATTTTTACTATCGGTATAGAAGAAGAAATATTTAGCTAATTTGTGCTTGACTTTTCATAGCTGGTCTCCCAAACAAAAAATAAGCAGTTTTTAGACATGCTTAGGTCTGTATAACACTAATGACACTTTGCTTTATGATTAGCTAATGTCGTTCCAGCTTTGCTTTTCGACTGTTTGCTTGATGATTTACTAGCAAGAGTCTTTCCAGCTTTGCCGACTTTTCCACCGTGGTGTACTGCCATATCGCCATACCTCCTTCGCAAAATCTCCTTGCGAAAGAAGTCATACTTTGGTATTATTATTTTGCGAGAATAATAAGTCAAAGTTTATCTTTGGCAAGGGAATCAGTCAGAGTTTTAAACTCTGGCTTTTTCTATGTAAAGGTTTTATCCCTATACATCCTCACGTTATTAAATTGTCACTCCTAAGGCTTTATACAAGGGAGCTATCTGTTCTTTAACTGCTTCTGATATCTTGTCTATATCAAGTTTTTCAACCATTCCATTACTCTTCATCCCTTTGTAATATACTTTGTTTGCCATCCTATATAAACGCATAAGCTTATCGTAACCAGTAGTACCCGAAATTTTAGTTCCTTTTTTTAATCTCAAGAAAGAAACTATATTATCTGCATCGTATAGAAACCAATCTTCTATGGAATGTTTAGCCTTAACATTTATTACTTTTGATGCCCCATTTTTAATCATTTCTTTTCTTACCTCATCCCATTTGACAGGTGGTTTTTGAGATAATTCAAAAACATCGGTATCACTGCATAACACAATTGTAAAAATACAATCTTCGTCATATTTAGGCTTAATTTCTTTAACAAATTTTCTCAAAGCGATATTCTTAAATCCACCAACTCCATTAACATTTCGACATTCTATAGATGTATCAAATCTTCTATCTGGTCGTTTATTCCTTGCATTAGCAATTACTTTTTTATAGAACTCAACCTCTGTATCTCCTTCCACAAATAAAACAAGGCATTTACTCATAGACATCACACTCCAAATAATCGCCGACACTATCAACATCATCTGAAAGCAGGGAGAATAAGTAATCCCCCATACTCATGTTAAACTGTACGGCATCCTGCTGAAGCTGTTTCTGTCCAGTCTTCTTAAATGAGAAAAACTCTGCAATACCTGGCGTTTTATTTATTCCCACATGAATCCAAGCTGGATCAAGATAACTTATAATATAAGGAGAATGACTCGTTATAATAACTTTACAATCATCTAACAATTGACTTATTATTCTTATATATGCTTGGAACAAACCAGGATGTACGGAATTCTCTGGTTCCTCAATTGCTATCAATGAAACATTACTTACACTTGATACAATTATCTTTGTGAGAATCATAAACACACGTTTTGCACCATCTGACATGGTTGCAAAATCGATCGGCTTTGCTAAATTTTTATCCTTAACAAACAAAAAATGGATATCATTTGTAAGCACAAAAGGAGCATCATCTGGCAATTGCTCATTATCAGCATTAATTTTGACCTTCTTTACAATAACATCCTCTATATCAGGAAATAATTGAGCATAAACATCCTTAAGCAATTCGAATTTTGCTTCGCTTTGCTGTTTTAAATTATAAATAATACGCGGAAGATTATCAGCATTTACCATTTCGTTTTCAAAACCTTTTCTAATAATAGGGTCTGGTCGATAAAAACTCTTAGCATCTAAGTTATTCTCCATATATATTTTCATACTATTCAGTTTTTTTACTAAATCCGCATAATATAACTCGTCAAAAGCCCTTAACTTATTTGCTATCAATTCAGTATCTTCCACTTTAATTTTCGATGAACATCTTCCAGTTTCAGAGCTCTTGTACATAGAAGAATCTACAGTTCTATTAATCAGCTGCGTATACTTCTGACCTTTTTCGTTAAGTTTAATCTTCAACGATTCTGAAACAATCATCGGCTCTGTATCTTCTGTACTCTTCCATTTGAATTCAAAACCATATTGAGCAATATACTCTAGTCCATTAAAATCCGTCAGCACTTCCATCTCATACCTATAATTTCTCCCTATCATGTTACTGTTAATAGGAATGAGACTAGAATTAGCCATCATTTCTCTTTTATCTTCAATTGTAGCTTTTATAAATGCTAAACCGAAATCAATTCCAGAAAGAACATTTGATTTACCAAAATTATTCAAAGCAACTAGTGCTGTGATATTATCAAACGAGATTCTAACATTTGATAGATTTTTGAAACCATCAATTAAAACAGCTTGAATCTTCATAATGACACATCCTTTCCCAAACTTTGTATTCATAGTATATCACTTTTTTTATAATACGCAATAGTTTTTTGCGTATTTTTTATTAATATATGGTATTTTCATTCTGGTTCTGTTTTATACGCAATTACTTGTTGCATATTTCTATTCTTCTATCCTTATTATTCAATTTTGTTCCTTGATATATCCTTATCCACCTACGATATCCAATTTCCACTTCCAAACACTTAGTATTTCTTTTTTTCACCGTTTATGCATAATTGCATATCAAACAACAATATTCATGGGAATTGTACTCGTTATGCATAGTTTTCATAAAACCAGCAATAATCATGCTGACCCTTACACATTTTCTCAAAGGAGTATGTATATTATTTTAAGAGCATGGCATGACACCAAGCATATTAAGACGAAAATCCTTCTATAACCACTATAACAATAGGCTAAGAGCGTTGCCTCAGATTACACTTTTTTCTCAAAGGGTCAAAAATCGGTATAAAAACCAGGTACTCTCTCGGTGAAAATATATGGTGGGTACTCATAATTCTTCTTTATGGTTATCTGTAAAAGACTCTCAAACAAGAGTCATTACTCCCATCAACGTCTTATACTACAAGGATTAATAAACAAAAGAACAGACCTTGGAAAGGGGTCTCTTTGGTCCTTTTCAAGGTCTGTTACTATTGTTTTATTTTATTCTTATAGGCTAAGACAGTTTTCCTCTTAGAGGATAATCTGCTTTGCCCTATGACATATTCGTCACTCCATCTCATTTACACGGAAATTTCAAACCGTTTTTTCCTGTTCTTTTCGTACTTCTTGTGCGTATCATTTGATACGCTTTTCGATATATTCATACCGTTCAAATACTACTGTACCCAAAGTGTACCCAAAACGTTTTTTTATAACTGTAATAATCTGTATGGATTTCCGGCCAGTTCCTCCTTTAGTATATCTAATACGGCTTCTCGTGATTCCAGATAAAGATCCGTATCCTCATCCATCAAAGCCGCATATACTGTTGTCTTGATCAAAAACTCGACAGCTTCATCCCTGGAACACCCTTTATCGTTCATAATGTATTCTACAAGGAATGCCGCTATATTTCGCATAGCCTTTTTCTGATCAGCACCTGTAATCATTATCCAATCACCTGCCTTTTCACTTTGTCAAAGCTCAAGGTATTCACTGCCTCCTGGGTTCTGAAAAAGTATTGTTTAGGTAAATTCTCAGGCTTCAACTCCGCAATTACCTTATCGCATACTTCATCGGAATACCCTGATTCTTCCAGTTCATCATAGTATTCATTGATAATTGTAGTTGTTTCAGCATCCGCTGTAGGGCCTATCACAATATCATAATCATGCATACAACCATTACATTTACGGTTTTGAAGGATAAAGCGCAGCCACTCCTTATCAGCTTTTTCAAATACCTTAACCTTTAATTCAGCCGTTTCTTCACTGAACAGAAGATTATATCTGTAGGCTACAATCGGCTGTATCTTTATTCCCTTTTTGTTTTTGAGAAAGCTTTGGCGTTTCTCTGCAATGCTCTTGTTTCTGATTGCAAGCCTCTCCGCATGTGAAAGAACTGCGGTGGCATAGAATCCTTTGCCAAAATCCTTATAACCTTTTCCGGCTGATACATCTATCTCCTCAAAATCATATATCGTTCCATGATACAAAGGCTTCAACTAACTCTACCTCCCTGCATTTCTATATAGTCCTGTAAATCATCGATAATGCCCTGATTCCCGGTAGAATTGTAATTTTCATAGCAAACATCAATATAACTCAATACATCATATTTCTTGAGCAGATCCGATAACTCAGAATATGTTTTCTTCCAAGCTTCTGCTAAAACCGGTATTAATACCAATTGCATATTAAGTACTTCTTTATCTCTCATACTCATAACAGAAGTCCTCCTTAACATCAAATATCTCATGTGTTGGCAGTTTTTAACTGCTCAACATCTGCCTTAAATTCCATAAGTTCCAGGACATACTCCGGCATTTTACGTTTTCCGGCTTCCCAATCGGTAACTGTCCTATAAGGAATATTATAGTATTCGCAAAATTCCTTGCGATTCATACCCATATCAGTTCGTAATTTCTTTATTTCGCTTGCAGTATCCATATATTACACCATACCTCTTCGCTTATATAGTATCACATTTAACGCATTGCATCAATATGTATTTAAAAAAACACCTCACTCATAACCTCTATTATGAGTGAAGTATTTTAGAACTACAACGCTATATCAACAGACCGGCGGACTAATGTTTCCCCATACTCACTCTGTCCCTTAACCAATGTGCAGTCGATTCCTTCTCTGGTAATTCCATCCAATGCTCCGGTCGGAATATCCTTTCCCGGTTTCCAGTTAGGATCTGCTTTTCTGCACGCATCATGAAATGCTTGTCTATATGCCTTTTCATATTGTCCAAGTGTCCATGATCCTTTCAGCCGGTCTTTTTTAGGGACGCTCTTCTGATATCTTGTAAATACTTCAGATCGTCTGGTAGTATCACCGTTGCTTCCACCTTTTTCCTGCAAGAAATGGCGTTTGGTCTCATCAAACATCTCTTGCCTTGCATATTCCGAAACGCCGATAATCCTATGTCTTTCGGACTGTGGGATACCCGTCGCCTCCATTCCTGCGACGCCAAAAGCATTGATTCGATCTCCGTCCTTATCAAAATTTGCCATAATATTTTTAATGGCCTGCGGATTGGTATATCCCACGCCACCCCGTGCTCCTTCAGACATCTGCTTAATAGCTGCTTTATACTGGGCACTATTTGTATCAATGCCGTATTTTTTCAGCATTGCCTTTCCACCCCTGCTCCCTATTGGTATACCCGACATCTGATTAAACATATTGCTGAAATCTCTAATCATTATCATGATCAATACCTCCTTGTATCAAA
>CAMVPR010000043.1 GCA_947169385.1 uncultured Lachnospiraceae bacterium
CGAGCTTCAGTAAAAAAGTCCATGCAAAACGCATGGACTTTGTCTACAGTCTGAGTCCATGCAAAACGCATGGACTTTGTCTACAGTCTGAGGCACCGCAAAGGCGGTGCCTTTTTTTGTTATATTTACACGTAGCGGAGCACATCGTGCTCCATACATGGATACATTGAGGGATAACCACATTAATAAGTGACATATTATGAATTTAGTGCTATAATTAATATTCGATATTATTAATAAAGAAGAGAGGTACACTATGGCACAGCTTTGGGGTGGTCGCTTTACTAAGGAGACCGATAAACTTGTATACAATTTTAACGCGTCGATATCATTTGACCAGAAATTCTTCTTGCAGGATGTAAGAGGAAGTAAGGCTCATGTTACTATGCTTGCTAAGGTAGGCATATTGACTGATGAGGAGAGAGATAAGATTATTGCTTGTCTTGAATCTATTGTTAAGGATGTTGAGAGTGGAAGTCTTGTAATTACTGATGAGTATGAGGATATTCACAGTTTCGTTGAGGCGACGCTTATTGATAGAATCGGTGATACCGGTAAGAAGCTTCACACGGGAAGAAGTCGTAACGATCAGGTTGCGCTTGATATGAGACTGTATTGCAGGGATGAATTAAGAGAAATCAGGGATGTTCTTCTTCACTTGATAAAGACTGTTCATGGTCTTATGAAGGAGCATGTTGAGACTTATATGCCTGGCTTTACCCATCTTCAGAAGGCTCAGCCGGTGACGCTCGCTCATCATCTGGGCGCATATATGGAGATGTTTAAGAGAGACTATGACAGAGTCAATGATATATTAAAGCGCATGAATATCTGCCCTTTGGGCTCAGGAGCGCTTGCAGGAACTACTTATCCGCTTGACAGGGAGTATGTTGCAGAGCTTTTAGAGTTTGATGCGCCATCTCTTAACAGTATGGATGGTGTGTCTGACAGAGATTATGTTATTGAGATGTTGTCTGCATTTGCAACAATTATGATGCATCTTTCGAGATTCTCCGAGGAGATTATTATCTGGAATAGCAATGAGTATCAGTTTATAGAGCTTGATGATGCTTATTCTACCGGCTCGTCTATCATGCCGCAGAAGAAGAATCCCGATATTGCAGAGCTTGTGAGGGGCAAGACCGGTCGTGTGTATGGTGCGCTTACTTCTATCCTTACGACTATGAAGGGTATTCCGCTTGCATATAACAAGGACATGCAGGAGGACAAGGAGTTGACATTTGACGCAATTGATACTGTTAAGGGCTGTATTGCTTTGTTTGACGGCATGATTGCAACTATGAGCGTCAATAAGGACAAGATGGCGACATCTGCTAAGAATGGTTTTACCAATGCTACCGATGCGGCAGATTACCTTGTTATGCATGGTGTTCCTTTTAGAGATGCACACGGAATTGTGGGGCAGATGGTTCTTTATTGTATAGATAAGGGTATTGCTCTTGACGATATGGAGCTTTCTGAGATGCAGAAGTTGTCGCCTGCATTTTCTGAGGATATATATGAAGCAATCAGCATGAAGTCATGTGTTGAGAAGAGAAATACAATCGGTGCCCCTGGTCATGATGCGATGATGAGAGTTATCGAGGCAAATGACAAATGGCTTGAGGGCAAGTAGGAGTTGATATTATGAATAATACTAAGAAGAGACAGGTTGAGATAGCCAAGAATATGCTTGAGGTTGAGATACCATTTGAAGATGTCGTTGAGGTTTCGGGGCTCACTTTAGCGGAGGTTGAGAAGCTTTCTAAAGAGGTTACAATCAGAGTCAGAGACACGGAAGATGTGGTGGATTTTGATCTTATGGATGCTTTGTATCATTACAATGACAAGGCTGCTGAGGTTGATGAGACCGGACATGTGGTGTCTGAGAATGAGGAATAAATTATGATGCTCATGTAGCGGAGCACATAGTGCTCCATATATGGCGAACAATGTTCGCCGCTACGAGTACATTATGAGTTAAGATTATTACGTAGCGGAGCACAGTGTGCTCCACGAATAAGAAAGAAGGAATAATTATGGCAATAGATTTAGTTAAAGCAGATGAACATTTTATACATGTATACAATAGGAGCGTGTGCTTCGTCAAGGGCGAAGACGTATACCTTTACGATGATGCAGGCAAACGCTACCTCGATTTCACTGCAGGAATAGCGGTCAACGCACTTGGATATAGTAACGAAGAATTCAAGAACGCACTTAAAGACCAGATTGATAAGATTATACATACATCTAATCTTTATTTTAGCGAACCGGCAATTAAAGCGACCGAGTATATAACCAAGGCGACCGGACTTAGTAAAGTATTCTTTACCAACTCAGGTGCAGAGGCTATAGAGGGTGCACTTAAAGTTGCAAGAAAGTATGCTTATAATAAGAACCCTGAGAGCAAAGGCGAGATTATCGCTATGAATCATTCATTTCATGGACGTACCATGGGTGCTGTTGCGGTTACAGGTACAGAACATTATCGTACACCGTTTGAGCCATTGGTTGGTGGAGTTAAGTTCGCGGACTATAATGATTTAGATTCGGTTAAGGCTCTTGTTACACCTGATACATGTGCAATTATTCTTGAGACAGTTCAGGGTGAGGGCGGACTTACCCCTGCAACTGAGGAGTTTATTAAGGGCGTTAGGGCTCTTTGTGATGAGAATGACATTTGCATGATTCTTGATGAGATTCAATGCGGTATGGGTCGTACGGGCTATCTATACGCATATCAGCGCTACGGGATCAAGCCTGATGTAGTAACTACAGCTAAAGCATTAGGTTGCGGTGTCCCTGTAGGTGCATTTGTTGCAAATGAGAAATATGGCAAGGCTATGGTTCCTGGTGACCATGGATCAACTTATGGTGGTAATCCTCTTGCGACTGCTGCCGTTTGTAAGGTTTACGAGATATTTGAGAAAGATCATATAGTTGAGCATGTTAACGAAGTTGCTGCTTATCTTGATAGCGCGCTAAAGGGCATTGTAGAGCGCCACAGTGACAAGGTTAAGGGATTAAGGGGCGTAGGACTTATGCGTGGACTTGCTTTAGCAGATGATGTTGCTGTCGGCGACGTAATCGCAGCTTGCCTTAAGGAAGGCTTAGTGGTCGTATCAGCCGGAGGTAACGTGCTCAGGATGGTTCCACCGCTCGTAATTGAGAAAGAGCATGTCGATGAGGCGGTTAAGGTTATTGAGAAGGTATTAGGGTGAGTGATATAGCTTGGAGTTGTCGTGCTGATTTGTTGTGAAGGTTGTCAAGTGATAGAGAGTATTATGTAAATTAAGTATTCCGTTTTTATATTGAGGTGTAACATTGGAATCGATAATTAATATTATTGAAAAATATAGGAAGGCACTTTCGTACATAGTGGTTTCGATGAGCACTGCTGTTTTAGAAACGATTGTTGGACTCTTGTTGATTAATATATTTGATGTTAATGAGGTAGTAGCTAATACAGTTGGCGTTTGTGTGGGTACTTTACTTCACTATATTTTAATCACTGGTAAGGTGTTTGACAAGAAGGTTGGTTATAAGACTATATTCATTTATGTCTTGACTTTTTTTATAGGTTTGGCTATTCAAGATGCGGTTGTGGGACTGGTTAGTGCATTGCTAAAGAACGTCTTGGATGTGAATCTAAGTTATATTATATCTAAGTTTTGTTCTTTAGCGGTATCATTTGTCTTGATGTACAATGTCAGGAAATTTTTGTATTCTAAGGTGGATTAAGGAGATAATAAATGAATAAAATATACGCTATGCTTCCTTGCTATAATGAGGAAGATAATATTGTAAGTCTTATAGATCAGTGGATGCTTACTAGGCCGGGCCTGGAAGAATTAGGCTATGAACTAAGTGTTATTGGAATTGATGATAAGAGCACGGATTCAACTGCAGACAAGATAAGGTCTTGTGTGGATCGCTATCCGGACAATGTTAGGCTCCATCAACATGAGGTCAACAAGAATTTAGGCGGTGGTGTTATGACCGCGTTTACAATTTTTAAGAATGAATGTGGGCCTGATGATCTTGTTGTACTGATGGATGGAGATAATACTCATGATCCTAAGTATATTTTCTCTATGATAGAGAAGATAAAGCAAGGTGCGGACTGTGTTATTGCATCAAGGTATCAAAAGGGAGCAGAGGTTGTGGGAGTTCCTGGTTTTAGAGAATTTCTTAGTAACGGTGCAGGTGTTTACTATAAACTCGTATTGAATGTTAAGAATGTAAAAGATTACACGTGTGGTTATAGAGTTTATAAGTATGAGATTATTGATAAGGCATTTTCAGAATATGGAGACGCATTTGTTGAGAAAAAGACATTTGCATGTATGATGGAGGTACTTTATAAGTTGAGCAGGATTGGGGCTGCTTTTGATGAGGTACCTTTTGTACTTAGATACGACAATAAAGAGGGTGAGAGTAAGATGAGGGTTATGAAGACGATCAAGGATAGTCTGCTTACGGCGTTGTCGTTAAGATTTACATAGAAGAAAAAGAAAGCGTATATGTAAATAATACACAGTGGTTCAGTGTATTTTATAGGAGAATTTTATGAAAGTTGTATTATTAGCCGGAGGATTCGGAACACGTATTTATGAAGAATCTGAGTATTGCCCAAAGCCTATGATAGAAGTCGGTGGCAAGCCTATTCTGTGGCACATTATGAAGAGTTACAGTCATTATGGATTTAATGACTTTGTTATTTGTGCAGGATATAAGCAGTATATGATTAAAGAGTGGTTTGCGGATTATTTTCTTCACAACTCTGATATCACGTTTAGTTTTAAGAATGGCAAGAATGAAATGACGGTGCACGATCAGAGATGTGAGCCTTGGGATGTAACTGTTGTGGACACGGGTCTAAATACCATGACCGGAGGTCGTATAAAGAGAATACAGAAGTATATAGGTGATGAGCCGTTTATGATGACTTACGGTGACGGTGTCTGTGATGTTGATATAAGTAAGTTACTTGAATTTCATAAAAGTCACGGCAAGATTGCAACAATAACTGCGGTTATACAGAAGCAGCAGAAAGGTGTAGTAAATATAGGTCCTGATTATGCGGTTAAGTCTTTCCGTGAGAAGAACGGTATGGATGGCTTGCCAATTAATGCAGGATTTATGGTGCTGGAGCCGGCGATATTTGACTATATTGATGATGATTCTACCATCTTCGAACAAGGACCTATGGAGAGATTAGTGCAAGAAGGACAACTTATGTCTTATATGCATAAGGGATTTTGGCAATGTATGGATACTGTTATAGAGAAGAATACCTTGGAGAACCTGATTGAAAGTAATAACGCTCCATGGATTAAGTGGTGATATTATGAATGATTTAAGTTTTTACAATGGTAAAATTGTCTTGGTTACAGGTCACACCGGATTTAAAGGAACCTGGTTGTGCAAGATTCTTGTTGGTGCCGGAGCTAAGGTTACAGGCTACAGTTTAGAACCGCCGACAGACCCGAATCTATTTAGTTTATCGGGATTGGATAAAGAGATTAACAGTATAATTGGTGATGTTAAAGATTATGACCATCTAAAAGAAGTATTTGAAGAGGTTAAACCCGAGATAGTGTTTCATTTGGCTGCGCAGCCGATAGTTAGAGATAGCTACAAGATGCCAAGATACACATACGAAACCAACGTGATGGGGACGGTCAACCTGATGGAGTGCATAAGGCTGACACCTAGCGTGAAATCGGTTCTAAACGTTACGACAGATAAAGTATATAAGAACAATGAGTGGTGCTGGGGGTATAGAGAAGACGAACCTTTAGACGGTTACGACCCTTACAGTAATTCCAAATCTTGTTCGGAATTGGTTACGCATTCGTATATCAATAGTTTTTTTAAAGATCGGGACATAGCGGTATCAACTGCCAGGGCCGGTAATGTTGTTGGTGGTGGTGATTTTGCAAATGACAGAATCATTCCTGATTGCGTAAGGGCTGTTGCTAATAAAGAAGTTATACGAGTTAGGAATCCGTACTCAACCAGACCGTATCAGCATGTTCTGGAACCACTGTCAGCATATTTAGAAATTGTTGCGCGACAGTATGAAGATAGGGCATGCGCAGGCTTTTATAATGTCGGACCGGACGATTGCAATTGCGCTACAACCGGTGAATTGGTAGATTTGTTTTGTAAATGCTGGGGTGACAACATTTCCTGGAAAGATGAATCTGAAGATAATGCGCCTCACGAGGCAAGTTTCTTAAAGCTTGATTGTAGCAAGATTAAATCAAAACTTGGATGGAAGCCTAAATGGCATATAGATAAGTGCATAGAAAAGGTATGTGACTTTAGTAAAATATGGTTATCTAATGGTGATATACCACATGAAATGGATGCCGAGATAGAAGAGTATTTTAGTTAGGAGATAAGTATGAGTAGATGGAGTAACGAGCAACAAGCTAAAGATGAAATCTTAGATATGGTTAAAGAGTATTGTGATACATATCATAATAACAAGGAATATCATCAAGGAGATAGGATTCCTTATGCTTCTAGAGTGTATAATCATGAGGAAATGTGTAACCTTGTAGATTCGGCGTTAGAATTCTGGCTTACATCGGGAAGATATACTACCAGATTTGAGAAAGAATTTGCTGATTATCTGGGTGTAAAGTATTGCGCGTTGGTGAATTCCGGCTCATCAGCTAATTTGCTTGCATTTATGGCTTTGACATCACCACTTTTAAAAGAGAGAAGGATTAATAGAGGAGATGAAGTTATAACAGTTGCGGCAGGATTCCCGACTACCATTGCAGCGATTATTCAGTACGGAGCTGTTCCTGTATTTGTTGATATGACTATACCTCAGTATAATATAGATGTTGAGCAACTTGAGGATGCTTTATCTGATAAGACTAAGGCGGTAATGCTTGCACACACATTAGGTAACCCTTTTGATTTAGCTGCTGTGAAGTCGTTCTGCGACAAGCATAACTTGTGGCTTATCGAAGATAACTGTGATGCGCTAGGTTCTACATACACTATTGATGTTGAAACTAAACTTACCGGTACGATAGGAGATATTGGTACATCGAGCTTTTATCCACCTCATCATATGACGATGGGAGAAGGAGGAGCTGTTTATACAGATAATCCATTACTTGCTAAGATTGTTAAGTCACTTCGTGACTGGGGAAGGGATTGTGCGTGTGCTTCCGGTCAAGATAACCTTTGCGGTCACCGTTTTGATGGACAATACGGTGAGTTGCCGGTTGGATACGATCATAAGTATGTTTATTCTCATTTCGGATATAATCTAAAAGCTACGGATATGCAGGCTGCGATTGGGTGTGCACAGTTAGAGAAGTTCCCTACATTTGTAGAGAGAAGAAAACATAACTTTGATAGATTAAAGGAAGGGTTGTCGTCTTTAAAAGATAAACTGATTCTTCCGGAACCATGTCCGAATTCTGATCCAAGTTGGTTTGGATTCCTTATTACTGTTAAAGATGGTATTAACAAGAGTGAAGTTGTCCAATATCTTGAAAAAGAAGGCGTTCAAACCAGGATGCTCTTTGGTGGCAATATGGTTAAACAGCCATGTTTCTCTGAAATGAAAGCATTAAATGAAGGATATAGAGTTGTCGGTAATCTTCATGTTACAGATCAGATTATGAATGATACATTCTGGATAGGGGTATATCCTGGAATGACAGATGAGATGATTGACTATATGGTTAAGAAGATTAATGTGGCAGTGAATTAGCTAAAATAATAAGTGTCTTTATTAAGGAGAAGATGTTGATGAGCGGTAAGGTTAAAGTGCTTGATTGTACATTAAGAGACGGAGCGTATGTGAACAATTCTAAGTTTGGTGTTGCTGCTATCCGAGGAATAATTGGTAAAATGCAAGATGCGAATGTTAATATAATTGAATGTGGCTGGTTAAAAGATTCGCAATACGAAGAAGGATCGAGCTATTATCATGTTCCAAAGGATGTGGAGCCATATATTGCGTCCAAGGACCCATCGGTTCTTTATACGGTGATGATTGATTGGGATAGATACGATGTTGACTCTCTTCCTGAATGTGATGGGAATTCGATAGATGCTATTAGAGTGGTTTTTCCATGTGGAAAACATAAAGAAGGCATTGAGGTTGGAGAACGAATTAGAAAAAAAGGATATAAAGTGTTGTTTCAAGCCGCTAATACATTGGCATACAGCGACGAAGAATTAGTTGACCTTGTTAATTGTATTAACGAGTTTAAGCCGGAATCTGTTTCTATTGTTGATACTTTCGGAGCAATGTATTTTGAGGATTTGGATCACATAGTTGATGTTATGGCAAATAAACTTGATGCCGACATTGGTATAGGATTTCATGCTCATAATAATCAGCAATTGGCATTTGCATTGAGCGTTCATTTTATAGATATTATGAAAGATAAAGCGCATGATGTTATTGTTGATTCTACTTTGTCAGGTATGGGGCGTGGAGCCGGTAATACGACAACTGAGTTATTGGTAAGCTATCTCAATAAGAAACAGCATGGGAATTATGACATTAATGCTGTTATGGATGCGATAGATATATATATGAGTGGAATAAAGGAAAGATATGATTGGGGATATTCTACCCCGTATTTTATTGCTGGAATGTATCAATGTCATGTTAACAATATAGCATATTTACTTGAGAATCATAGAACATCTGCAAGCGATATGAGATCAATTATAGACTCTCTTTCAGTGGAAGAGCGTAGACATTATGATTATGACCTCTTAGAAAGACGTTATATTGAGAATCAAGGTAGAATAGTTGATGATTCTGAAGCGTTGAGAATCATAAAGAATGATATAGCAGATCGTAAGGTGCTATTGATTGCTCCCGGGAAAAGCGTTGATACTGAGAAAGATAAAGTGAAGGCCTTCATTGAGAAGTATAATCCAGTTGTTATTGAAGTCAATGCAATTAATCCAAATTATGAAAGTGATTATGTTATTTTTATTAATCCGGCTCGTTATGAATATGCGATGAACTATCATCCAGATTATTTAAGTAAAACAAAGAAGATTCTTTTGTCTAATATAAAATCACGTTCAGAGGGTGAATTGCTGGTTAATTTTAATACTGTAGTAAAGAGGGGATGGCAACATTTTGATAATGCAGTTATTATTACTCTCAGACTTATGAATAAACTTGGAATCTCAAATGTAGCTATAGCTGGATTTGACGGATTCAAGACTAAGTATAACGAAAGTTATGCGGATGCAGATCTTCCAACACTTAATCCTGATAATAAGTGGGATGAGTTGAATGAAGAGATTAGGGAAATGTATTCTGATTTAGTAGAATCAGTAAAAGGAAAGATGAATATTGAGTTTGTTACAGAAAGTTATTTTAATAAGGTGAAAGAATGAAATTATCTGATTATGTAATACAGAAACTAGAACAGCTAGGAAGTAAGCATATGTTTATGCTTCCAGGTGGTGGTGCTATGCATCTTAACGACTCTCTTGGAAAGAGTGAAAAAGTACAGTATGTATGTTGTATGCATGAGCAGGCTTGCTCTATAGCGGCAGAGGGTTATGCGAGGGTTAGTGGAACTCCGGGATTGCTTATGGTTACAACGGGGCCTGGCGGGACAAATGCGCTTACGGGAGTTGCAGGGGCATATCTTGAATCAACCCCAATGATCGTAATATCTGGTCAAGTAAAAAGGCTTGATATGATAAATGGACAGGGAATCAGACAACAAGGAATGCAAGAATTAGATATAATCTCAGCAGTAAAACATATGACTAAGTATGCGGTGCTTATTGAAGAACCTGAGACTATTAAGTATCATCTTGAAAAAGCCATATATTTAGCGACTCATGGAAGAAAAGGACCTGTTTGGATAGATATTCCGTTAGATATTCAGGCGAGCGAGATTGAACCTGATGTTCTAGTAGGATATAATCCGTTCGTAATAGATCAGGATGTTGATTTTGTGGATAGACAGGTTGATGAACTTGTTAATAGATTGAATGAATCAGAGAGACCTGTGATATTAGCAGGTAACGGGATAAGATTGTCGGATGGTATATGTGAGTTTCAAAAACTTGTAGAGATTCTCGGAATACCTGTATTGACAACATGGAATGGAATTGATTTGATTGAAGATAATCATCCTTTGTTTTATGGAAGGCCTGGTGGATTAGGCCATAGATATTCAAATTTTATTCAACAGAATTCAGATTTTTTTTGCAGCATTGGCGCTAGAATGAACTTGTTGCAGACTGGATATAATTTTAATTCGTTTGCCAGAGAAGCGTATCGAGTTATGGTAGATATTGATAAAAACGAATTGATGAAAACAAACGTCAGACCAGATTTGCCTATACAAGCTGATGCTAAAGTGTTTATTCAGAGTCTTTTAAGGCATAAGGATAGAATAAAGAAGAGGGACAGGAGCAAATGGATAGATTATTGTAATCGTATGAAGAATAAATATCCAATTGTTACAACCGAAGATAGGAAGAACGGAAAAGTAAATACATATCATTTGTTAGAAGAGATAGCCGATCAAATGACATCTGATGACATTTATGTTTCTGGTAGTTCAGGGAGTTGTATAGATATTTCTATGCAGACTTTTCGGGTGAAGAAAGGTCAAAGAGTGTTTTGTACTAAAGGTTTAGCTTCGATGGGATATGGATTACCAGCTGCTATAGGAGCTTGTCTTGCTGGAGGAGTGAAGAGAACAGTCGGAGTTAATGGCGATGGCGGATTCTTTATGAACATCCAAGAACTTGAGACAATAAAACGTCTTGGATTGCCTATAAAGATTTTTGTACTTAACAATAGCGGATATGGTGCTATTAAAGCAACGCAAACTAACTTGTTTTCAGGTCATTTAGTTGCATGTGAAGAAGGCTCAGGAGTTACAATTCCCAATGTATGCGGTGTAGCTGGAGCGTTTGGTGTTAAAGGCTTCGTTATTGATAAAAATGAAGATGTTAGAGAAGTGGTGAAAGAAGTCTTGTTGTCTGATGGGCCTGTAGTATGTGAGGTGCATACTCCGATTGAGCTTACAGCTAGGCCGAAACAAGTGTCGTATAAAAAGTCTGATGGACAGATGGAATCTCTTCCGTTAGAGTTTATGAATCCTATGATTTCTGATGAAGAGATGAATGAGAATATGCTTATAAAGATGTATGAGAGGAAGTGATTGGTTGAAGGGCATAGTTGAACTATTGGAAGAAATGGTAGACTATAAGGCTTATCTATCAGATAAGCATGTTTATGTATGGGGAACAGGAAATTCTTCTTTGATGTATCGAGAAGGTTTTAATCGTGAGTCTGATCTTGAAATTTACGGGTATGCGGTAAATGACTCGTCAAAATGGGGAAGCATTTTTTGCGGAAAAAGAGTATATAGTCCTAATGAAGTGGCGGATGATTCTAAAGCATTTGTTCTGATATGTTCACTTCAACCATGGGTGTATAAAGAAGTGTCAAAACAGCTTGATAAATTAGGTGTCGAAAATTATTATGCAGATAGAGTTGTTTTGGGCTTACACAAAGATGAAATAATGAAAGTATATGAGAGTCTGTATGATGATAAATCAAGAAAAATATATACGGGTATTCTTAATTCACGAGTAAGATGTGATTATCCTGATGAAGAGTACTCGTCGTTTAATCCTAATTTTGTGAATTCGGTATTTAAAAAAATAGATGAGAAGGATATTTTTGTTGACTGCGGAGCGTTTGTTGGGGATAGTATTGAGAGATACATATGGAATCATTGCGGAACATTTGACAAAATATATGGTTTTGAACCTGATAGTAGTAACTATAACGCTATGAGTATTAGAGTTGATAGGTTGAAAAAAGAGTGGAATCTTACAGAAGAATCTATAGTATTGTTGCCTTACGGAGTTAGTAACGAGTCATCGATTGCCTTTGTTCATAAGAATTCTGTGCAAGGATTGAGTTCCTCGCTTGTCGAAAAGGAATCGGAAGGAGCAGAAAAATGCCAAATAGTATCTATTGATGATTATTTTTTAAATTCGGGATTAAAGTATTCTTTCTTAAAGGCGGATGTTGAAGGCTATGAATATCGATTACTTGATGGTGCGCAAAAGAGTATCGAAGAATATTCACCTCGGTTAGCGATTTGTATGTATCACAATGCAACAGATCTTTATTCAATACCAATGAAAATAAAAGAAATGGATAGCGATTATAACATAATGATAAGGCACCATTCGGTACAGTTTTTTGATACAGTGTGTTATGCGTGGAAATAGATGGTGAATAGGAAAATGAAAAAAGCAATATTAACGGGTGCTACCGGGTCTGTCGGTTATGGGCTTGTGTGCGAATTGATTGATCACGGATATGAGGTAGCTGTTCTTACGAGAAATGAGTCAAAACGAAATATAAATATTCCTAAATTAGATAACGTCACAGTTTACATTTGTCCGTTATCAGAGCTGAAGAGTTTTACTCTAGAAAAAAAAGAGTATGATATATTCTTTCACCTAGGATGGGAAGAAAGTGCGGGTGATGGAAGAAATGATGTGGATATACAATATAGGAATATAAGATATACGTTAGATGCTGTAGACTTAGCAATGAGATTAAAATGCAAGGTTTTTATTGGAGTTGGTTCTCAAGCTGAATGCGGTAGGGTTGAAGGTAAGATTAGTTCTAATACCTGTTGTAACCCTGAAAGTGCTTATGGTGCTGCGAAGTTAGCGGCTGGACATTTTTCAAGAATCCAAGCACATAGTTATAATATGAGGCATATATGGGCAAGGTTACTTACAGTGTATGGCCCTTTTGATAAAAGTGGATTGGTTATTCCGACAATTAAGAAAGTTATTGCAGGAGAAGTTCCAGCGTTTACCAAAGGAGAGCAAATATGGGATTTTTTATATTATAAAGATGTTGCAAGTGCTTTGAGGCTTTTGGCGGAAAATGGTAATGACGGAAAAACTTATACGTTGGGATTTGGAAAAGAAAGAAGACTTTCTGACTATATTGAAGAGATGAATGAAGTTGTCTCACCAAAAGTTGATTTTTTACTAGGTGAGTATCCTTATTCTGAGAATCAAATTATGTACTTATGTTCTGATAATTCAGATGTGGAAAAGGATGTTGGTTGGAAGCCTACTACAGATTTCTCCGATGGTATAAGAGAGTTGGTTGATTTTATTATAAGAGAAGAAATGTAAGATATAGCTAATAATGTTTAAGGAAAGTACATTGAACTATTTGGAGGGTTTTGAGACATGAATGGTTTGATTCGCAAAGTCAATCGTATTTGCCCTGCATGCGGAAAGGGCTGTGAAGGAGAAGTGTTATATAGTTTGAAAATGAAAGTCCCTGAAGATTATCGGATATCAGGGAGATATGATATAGTGAGCTGTGTGAAATGTGGGAATTGTTACGCAGATACTGAGTCTTCTGAATTTGATTATGATACATATTATGCTAATCACAATCATTATGGTGGTTGGAAAGGTAATTCAAGTAGTAAGCATGATATCAACGCTATTGTTCGTTTACTTGGAGGAGTAGTTGATAAAAATGCGGAAATTATAGATGTTGGTTTTGGAAATGGCAAATTGTTACTGGAATTAAAAAAAAGAGGATTCAATCATTTGATTGGAATAGACCCTTCTGCTAATTCAGTATCAGAGTTAATAGAATTGGGAATCGAAGCAAAGGTTGGATCGATATATGATAAGGTTGACGGTATTAATAACACCGCAGATGTTGTGGTATTTACAATGGTACTCGAACATTTGCTTAATCCTGATAAAGCAATAATCGCAATTCGCGATAATCTTCTTAAGAATGAAGACTCTTATATTGTTATAACTTGGCCTTTCTTTGAGGACTTAATTGCTGATGGTTCTCCGATAGTTAATAACTTTAATCATGAGCACATTAATTATTTTTCCCGCAATACAGCAGATATTTTGTTTAATAGAATGGGATTTGAAAACGTTGGACATCATGTGTCTTTGGGAGTTGATAATGGAATTGCATTGCAGTTTTCAAATGTTTCGGTATATAAAAAAAACGAGAATGTGCATGTAGAAATTGATAGTAAAGATTTGATTACGAAGAAGAGCATTGTGGAATATACCAGTAGGTTGTCTGTGAATAAAGAACGAATTAATACTTATATTGAATCTGTTTTAAGGCGTAGAAAGAAAGTTGTTATTTGGGGGAGCGGTTCATATTTGTTTTATTTAATGGGTGAAACTAAAATATCTGAATGTGATATAGATTATTTTGTCGATAATAATCCTTCAAAACAAGGTGCATACATATATGAGCATATTATAAAGTCACCAAGTGAATTGAAAAAATTTGAAGGTGTGGTTATTGTTACAGCGATGTTGTATGCAAATGAAATTGAACAGCAGATTAAGGAATTGAATAACGATAAAATTGAAGTTGTTTTGGCGTTTTAGTATTGCTGTAAGTTGATATTGAGTTTGAGGAGATGGTGAAGTGAAAAAGGTTAGTGTTTTGATACCAACATACAATGAGGTTGATAATGTTGAACCGCTTGCTGATGCGATTGTAGTAGAGTTTAGTAAGCTTCCTCAATATGATTTTGAGATTGTGTTTATTGATAATGATTCTCAAGATGGAACTCGTGATGCTATTAGAAAAATGAACGTTAAGGATAGAAGAATAAAAGCAATATTTAACGCTAAGAATTTTGGGCAAAGTAATTCTCCGTACTATGGAATGCTACAAACAACTGGTGATTGCACAATTGCGATGTGCGCAGACTTTCAGGATCCGGTTGAAATGATTCCTGAATTGTTAGAAAAATGGGAAGAAGGTTATAAGATTGTATCTTGTATTAAAAAGACTAGTAAAGAGAATAAGGTGATAAGATTTTTTCGGACTTGTTATTATAAAATGATTAATAAGTTTTCGGATGTTGAGCAAATAGAACATTATACTGGCTTTGGTTTATATGATAAATCGTTTATTGATGTTCTAAGAAATCTGAATGACCCTACGCCTTATTTTCGTGGAATTGTTT
Organism: uncultured Lachnospiraceae bacterium; assembly: GCA_947169385.1. Classification (GTDB taxonomy): domain Bacteria; phylum Bacillota; class Clostridia; order Lachnospirales; family Lachnospiraceae; genus NC2004. Next base: position 15,054 of record CAMVPR010000043.1, read on the forward strand.
CTGAGTTGGGGTTTAAGCGTGTAGATATTCCTTACGAACAGCAACTTAGGCGAGCTGGTAAGTCTAAGAATAATTTTTTTAGTTTATATGATTTTGCTATGTTGAGTTTTACATCATATACTAAGATAGGTTTAAGGCTTGCAACATTTTTAGGTCTGTTTATAGCTTTTGCCTGCTTTGTTGTGGCGGTGTTCTATTTGGTTTATAAACTTATGTATTGGGATAGTTTTAGCGCTGGAGCTGCGCCGATGGTAATAGGCATATTCTTTTTAGGTGGTGTTCAACTGGTTTTCTTGGGACTAATGGGAGAATATATATTGAGTATGAATAAGCGTATTATGAACAGACCATTAGTAATAGAAGAAGAAAGAATAGGATTTGATGAGTAGTGGATATATTACTTCATTGGTATAGTAGGAAGATGGTTTATGAAGGATAGAATAATACAATTGTTTAAGCAGTTTGTTAGTTTTGGTATTGTTGGAGGAATTAATACCATACTAGGTCTTGTTATCTATTGGGTTATGGTTGGTGCAGGAATACATTATCTTATAGCGAATACGGTTGGTTTTATTATAACAGTGGCTATATCGTATGTTTTAAACAATCTTTTTACATTTAAGAAAGATGGAGTTCCGGCTGAATGGTCGCTAAAACAATTGCTGAAAGTTTATGCTTCGTACTTCCTGACCGGTATGATTTTGAGCGGTGTTCTTTTATGGTTTTGGAACGATTTTATTGGGATTAACAAGAATATTTCGCCGATACTTAATTTATTTATAACAATTCCGACTAATTTTATATTGAATAAAAAATGGGTGTATAAAAGAAGAAAGTAGTTGAGATTATATTAAATGCTGAATTTCTGGAGAGAAAGAGTAGTGAGGGTGAAAGATGAATAGTAAGAAAAACTCGAAAGAATATATATGGAAAGTGTCTTTGGGAATAGGTGTTATCTCATTAATTCTTTACTATTCTTTGACTTGTTTTCTTGATATTAGCAGTTCTTTGAATGTTAAGGTGTTCTTAGTTTCTGTTCTTTTTTTTATGGGGTGTACATTAATATCTCTAATTATCATGTTGAATAATAGAATTAAAAATATTAATGGATTTATTGCAAGAAAAGGTGTATATATATTCTTTTTTACCGTGGCAATGGTGATATGGTTTCTCTATGGTTGTTATGTTAACAATAAAGATGTTATATCCTCAAGGTATTTGAGGTATAGGCTTCCTGTTCCTGTGTATTTCTTGGTTTTGCTTGTGATTTCAGGATTCTTATATGCATCAGTTCTTGTAGTAAAAAATAAAAGAAACTCCATAAGGTTTGTTGTTGCTTTTGCATTAGCGTTTATACAAGCTGTTTTTTTGTGGACACCTAACCCGTTTAAAGATGATTTTCAAGCGTCGCTGTTTCACATGGATGCATACACTAATTCCATAATAAATACCTATTATTCTACTCCGTATGAGTATTACTCTAGCTCGATTTACGGGCACTATGGTTTGCTGTATCTCATTCCTGTTAAAGCGCTGCATATGCTTGGCTTTAATGTTTGGGATTCTATCTCTATGACTATTTCATTTCTTGGGGGTGTTTCTTTTCTTGTAGAGTATTGGGTTATTAATAGATTAATAAAAAATGATGTTGTTTTCTTAATGTCAATAGTTGCAAATGCAGCAATCTCATTTCAGATATATGCTACGCAGTATTATCAAATTCTTCCTCACAGAGTATTGTTTCAGGCTCTTGTTATAGGTGGATGTACAATTGTTTATAGCAAACCCAAATCTAGATTAATACGTGTCGTAATGTGGCTAGTGTGCTACATGTCGATGATATGGAACTTTGAAACAGGCATAGTTGTGACGCTTGTATGGTGTATTGCTTTGTTATATACAGATAAAATAAATGGGTCTATAAAGCTTGTTACTAATCTAGTTGGTAAAGCTATTGCCTTAGTTGCGTGTTTCTTTTTCGGATTTTTCACTGTGAATATATACAATATGATTGTAGGAGGAAATGCGATATCGATTCAAACATATTTGTATCCTCTTTTTAACCAATCGTATGTTAACGAACTTGCTGAATTTCAAATTAAGGCTCCGAATAGCGGATTCGTTTTGGTAATAATTACGTTTCTAAGCATTATATATTTAAATGTGAAAGGTTTTTTTCGTCGAAAACTGAGTGAGCAGCAGTTTATTGCTGTTATGGGAAGTATTGTTGGACTTGGCGTTATGACTTATTATGTAAATAGATTGATATCAGCAAATGGATCTATAGTTGGTTTTTCGGTGATTATCGCTTGCGCTTACATTTGCGATAGCCTTATTTCAAGTGAAAGAGACGGGATTGTTATCAATATCACAAGGAGGTTAAATATTGGTTTTAACAATATGATTGGCTTCATGTATTTGATTGTACTAACAGGATTGATGTTAGCGGCCGTGTCGTCACTGCCGAAAACGTTTATTAATAAATATAATACTATATGGAATACAAAATCATTAAATCAGTTTATAGAAGAGTGTGACTCAAAAATTCCTGCAGATGCAGTTGCCTTTGGCGATTCTACTCCTATATTTTATGCGATGATGAATAGATCGACTGGTATACATTTGGCAGATATGGAAGATATTGAGATGAATAAAGAAGCACTGGATAGATTGTATTCTGAGATTTCATCATTAAAGCATAAATATATTGTCACGACGTTTAACCTATATAAAGGGGCATATAGAGATCGTTATAAACTGATAGATAAGCTGGAATATAAAGACGCTTCAAAATTCGATAATTATACTTATAAAATATATGAGAGAGTGGATTAGTTGTTTCAAACAAACCTCCGGCAAAAACGACAATACATTGTCGTTTTTGCCGGGATTTTTGTTTCTTTCGGCGTGCTATTTTTTTAAAATCATTGTTGACAAATCATTTTTATAGTAGTAACATAAGCCTAGTGGATGTTAGCACTCGAAGTTGTTGAGTGCTAACAGATGAGAAAAGGTTTATAATCTGTGGGTTGTAAGCGTTTTACTACTAAGAGAGGATGGTCAGATGGAACTTGATGAGCGCAAAGTTAAGATATTGCAAGCTATCATAAAGACATATCTTGAGACGGGTGAACCTGTCGGCTCACGAACCATTTCCAAGATGGAAGGTCTGAATCTGTCTTCTGCAACTATTCGTAATGAGATGGCTGATCTTGAAGAGATGGGATACATATTGCAGCCACATACTTCTGCCGGACGTATTCCTTCTGACGCAGGTTACCGTTTATATGTAGATCAGATGATGGCTGAGAAGGCATTAGAGAGAGAGGAACGTGCTTTAGTCCCTAAGGATGATGAGCATGAGAAGCTTCTTGCTAAGGTAGACAGGCTTGAGACTCTTTTACAACAGGTCGCTAAGGTGTTGGCATATAACACCAATTACGCAACAATGGTAACGGGACCTAATTATAAGAATACCAATGTTAAGTTTGTGCAGCTGTCTCAGGTAGATGATACACAGCTTCTGGCAGTTATAGTGGTTGGAAGTAATGTTATCAAGAATAAGATGATTGATGTAGATGAGAGGATTCCTAACGATGAGCTTTTGAAACTCAATGTGCTTCTCAATACATTTCTTACCGGTGTATCGGTTAAGGAGATTGATCTTGAACTTATACAGACTATGAAGCAGCAGGCCGGTATATATGCAGATATATTGGAGCATATATTTGACGGAATATTAGATGCAGTAAGGCAGGCTTCCGAGACGGAAGTTTATACAAGCGGAGCCAATAACATTTTGAAGTATCCTGAGCTTGGAGATATGAACAAGGCGGGAGAACTCTTAGAGGTGTTAGAGGAGAAGAAAGCCCTCAATCATTTTATTGCGGATGATGATTCCGGAGTGTCCAACCAATATGGAATTCAGGTATACATTGGAGATGAGACGCCGGTTGAGACGCTTAATGATTGCAGTGTTGTCACAGCGACATATGAGCTTGAAGAGGGCGTAAGAGGTAAGATAGGTATTATCGGACCTAAGCGTATGGATTATGACAAGGTGGTGACTACGTTAAGGAACCTAACGGACGAGCTGGACACCATTTTTAAGAATAAGAAGACATAGTGTTAACATTTTCACTAATATATAGATTACGAGGTGATATAAGATATGGCAGAAGAGAAGAAGAAGACAACCAAGTCGACTAAGTCAGGAAGTGCTAAGTCGCAGTCTTCTAAGAAGAAACAAGGCAATCCAAAGCCTAGAAATGTCAAGAACATGGAGCTTGACATCAAGGCTAAGAATGAAGTTTTAGATGCTGTTTCTGAGCAACTTAAGGCTCTCAAGGCAGAGAATAAGTCGTTGAAGGAAGAACTGGAGGCTCTAAAGGATGGCACAGCAGATGCTGAATCTTTGGCAAATGCTACCGAGGAGCAGAAGGATTCCAAGAAAGACAAGAAACAAGCTGAGATTGATGAGATTAAGGACAAGTATCAGAGACTTATGGCTGAGTTTGAGAATATGAGAAAGCGTACTGAGAAGGAGAGCCTTCGCCAGTATGATATCGGAGCTAAGGAAGTGCTTGAGAAGCTTCTTCCGGTGGTTGACAACTTCGAGAGAGCGATGGACTCAGTGACAGATGCTAATAAAGATGATGCATTTGTTCAAGGAATCGAGCGTATTCATAAGCAGCTAATGGACTACTTAGAGTCAGTTAAGGTTACGCCTATGAATGCTCAGGGTACAGAATTCAATCCGGATTTGCATAACGCTGTTCAGCAGGTTGAATCCGATGAATATGATGAAGGAACTGTTGTTATGGAGATGCAGAAGGGCTATATGTATAAGGACGAAGTTCTAAGATACAGTATGGTTCAGGTTGCTAATTAAGTTATTTATTTAATAGGAGGCATATAATATGGGAAAGATTATTGGTATTGATTTAGGTACAACTAATTCATGTGTAGCAGTTATGGAAGGTGGTAAACCTGTTGTTATCACCAATGCAGAGGGTGTAAGAACTACTCCTTCTATCGTAGCATTTACTAAGAACGGTGAGCGTGTTGTAGGTGATCCTGCTAAGCGTCAGGCTGTAACTAATGCAGACAAGACTATTTCATCTATTAAGCGTCACATGGGTTCTGATTATCGTGTAACAATTGATGATAAGAAGTTTTCTCCACAGGAGATTTCAGCTATGATCCTTCAGAAACTTAAGAAGGATGCTGAGGCATATATTGGTGAGGATGTAACAGAGGCAGTTATCACTGTTCCTGCTTACTTCTCAGATTCACAGCGTCAGGCTACTAAGGACGCAGGTAAGATTGCAGGTCTTGACGTTAAGCGTATTATCAACGAGCCTACAGCTGCAGCTCTTTCATATGGTTTGGATAATGAGAGCGAGCAGAAGATTATGGTGTACGACCTTGGTGGTGGTACATTTGATGTATCTATCATTGAGATTGGTGACGGTGTCATCGAGGTTCTTGCCACAGCAGGTGACAACAAGCTCGGTGGTGATGATTTCGATGATGTAATTACCAAGTATATGCTTGATGATTTCAAGAACAAGGAAGGCGTTGATCTTTCAGGTGACAAGATGGCTATGCAGAGACTTAAGGAAGCCGCAGAGAAGGCTAAGAAAGAGCTTTCTTCATCTACAACAACCAACATCAACCTTCCATTCATTACAGCAACTGCTGAGGGACCTAAGCATTTTGATATGGATCTTACAAGAGCTAAGTTCGATGAGCTTACTTATGATCTTGTTGAGAGAACAACAGGACCTGTTCAGTCAGCGTTAAAGGATGCAGGACTTACAGCTGCTGATCTTGACAAAGTTCTTTTGGTTGGTGGTTCTACTCGTATCATCGCTGTACAGAACAAGGTTAAGCAGCTTACTAACAAGGATCCGTTCCAGGGTATCAACCCAGATGAGTGTGTTGCTATCGGTGCTTCTATTCAGGGTGGTAAGCTTGCCGGAGATACAGGTGCAGGCGAGATTCTTCTCCTTGATGTTACTCCACTTTCACTTTCTATCGAGACAATGGGTGGTGTTGCTACAAGACTTATTGAGCGTAACACAACAATTC
>CAMVPR010000044.1 GCA_947169385.1 uncultured Lachnospiraceae bacterium
GGAAAAGGCCGGAGTTGATGTGATTATCAGTGACGACGGACTGCAGCACTATGCCTCGGATGCGGATTCCATATGCTTATCAGTCGATATAAATTGCTCTAAAAACCTTGTGTACATAAGGGGATTATTCTTGAAATTTCTAAGTCCCACATTCATATCAATTCCAATATCATTAAGTTCCTGCCTATTCATAAAATCACCTCAAAAACGATTATAGCTAATGATAAATACATCAACTATAGATACTATTCTAACACACTATATATAATTGAGCAATTAACATTTTATTTAGTTAAATAATCATTTACACATGTAAATAATTAGTGTAAAATTGTACATATATTGAGTTACAAAGGGAGGCATATCTTAATGGGTGACTATATTTTAAGTTGCTGCTCAACAGCAGATTTATCAGAAGAACATTTTCTCAAACGAGATATTCACTATACCTGTTTTCACTACGAGTTAGACGGAGTTCAATACTTAGACGACCTTGGCAAGAGCATGTCATTCAAGGAATTTTATAACGCTATGGTCAATGGTGCCGACACTAAGACTTCCCAGATTAACGCGGACGAATACATCAGCTATTTCGAACCTTTCCTGACCGAAGGTAAGGACATAATCCACCTTACACTGTCATCAGGAATAAGCGGAACAATCAATTCTGCTATTATTGCCAGAGATACATTGTTGGAGAAATATCCTGACAGGAAGTTATACATTGTCGATTCATTAGCAGCATCATCCGGATACGGGCTGTTAGTTGACAGATTGGCAGATCTCAAGGACGAAGGAATGTCCATCGACGAGCTATATGAGTGGGTCGAAGCCAACAAGCTTCGTCTTAACCATTGGTTCTTCTCAACTGACCTCACTTTCTACATTAAAGGTGGACGAGTTTCTAAGCCAGCCGGTTATGTTGCCAATGTACTCAACATTTGCCCACTGTTGAATGTTGACTATCAGGGAAGACTTATTCCACGTTCTAAGATTCGAGGCAAGAATAAGGTCATACAGGCAATAGCTAAGTGCATGATGGATAAGGCAGACGACAGACTCAATTACTCCGGCAAATGTTACATCAGCCAGTCAGCATGTTTTGAAGACGCGCGAGCTGTTGCTAATATCATCGAAGAGAATTTCCCTAAGCTTAACGGACGCGTGGTAATCAATGATATAGGTACTACAATAGGCAGTCATACAGGTCCGGGAACCGTTGCGTTATTCTTTTGGGGAGACGAAAGAGTAGATTGATGTTCTTATTTTTTAGATATTTTTTCCTTATTTTTTCAAAATATTTTTCAAAAAATAAGAATTTATAATCGAGTTTGAATTTCAAACTCGATTTTCTTATTTTTCGCTTATTTTTTTCTTAATTAATTTCGATTTTCCTTTTATTTCAATATTCCTTAAATGATAAAATGAGTTATTTTTTCGTTATTTTATTGTTAATTTATTGTATTTATTTCTCAAAATTATCATTTGACTGTATAAATTATACAAAGTTTTACAAAACGCTTGATAAATAGATAAAAACAAGATAAACTAATAACCGATGTGAAACCTATTAACATATATTTAGAAAGAGGGAGGCATAAATTTATGTCAGAAACTATTAAGAAGACAGCAACAACTACAGTTGCTAAGGCAGAGCCAGCTAAGGCTGCTACAACAGAGACCAAGAAGACCGAGACTAAGAAGGCTGAGCCTAAGAAAGCTACAGCAGCTAAGAAGACTACAGCTAAGAAAGCTACCACAGCTAAGAAGACTACAGCTAAGAAAGCTACTACTACGAAGGCTACTACAGCTAAGAAAGCTACTCCAGCTAAGAAGACTACTACTAAGAAAGCTGCTACTAAGGCAACTTCAGAGATCATCGAGCTTCAGCTTGGCGACAAGAACATCGTAGTTAGTGATCTTGTTGAGAGAGTTAAGGAAGATTTCAAGGCTCGCGGACAGCGTGGAACAAGAAAGCTTGAAGTTTACGTTAATGTTAACGAGATGAAGGCTTACTATGTTGCTAACGACAGAAGCGAAGACAAGAACGGTAACGTTTTATCTATCGATCTTTAATTTTAAGTCTAAGAAGAGCTACCCGATTCGGGTAGCTTTTTTTGTATAAAAAAGGCTGTCCATGCGGACAGCCTTTTTAAGATCCTTCGCTTGCGCTCAGGATGACATACCATGCTATGCCTTAACATGTCATTCTGAGGAACGAAGTGACGAAGAATCTTATATATTACTCACCAAGTCTCTCGCGAAGCTTCTTGGTCTCTTCTTCATAACCAGGTCTTCCTAAAAGTGCGAACATATTCTTCTTGTAAGACTCAACACCAGGCTGGTTGAATGGGTTAACACCGAGTGTGTATCCAGATACACCACAAGCAAACTCGAAGAAGTAGATTGCCTCACCAATATAGAACTCATTAATCTCAGGAAGGTTAACCATAAGGTTAGGAACCTGTCCGTCAACGTGAGCAAGAACAACACCGTTCATTGCACATTTGTTGATGAAATCTACTGTCTTACCTGAGAGATAGTTAAGTCCGTCTGTATCAACCTCTTCGGTACCTAATGTAAGCTCACATTTAGCCTTCTCAACATTGATAACTGTCTCGAAGTGATTCTTAGAACCCTCCTGAATGAACTGACCAAGTGAATGGAGGTCTGTTGTAAAGTCAGCACTTGATGGCCATAATCCCTTGCCGTCCTTACCTTCTGACTCACCATAAAGCTGCTTCCACCACTCTGACATATAGTGAAGCGCAGGCTCATAATTACAAAGAATCTCGATTGACTTACCTTTTCTTAAAAGGATGTTACGAACTGCAGCATACTGTAAAGCATCATTGGACTCGAAATCGTTGTTAAGTGCTCTCTCTCTAGCTGAAGCAGCACCCTTCATAAGCTCGTCAATATCAGCTCCGGCAACAGCGATTGGAAGAAGACCTACTGCTGTAAGTACTGAGAAACGTCCACCTACATCATCAGGAACAACGTAAGAATCATATCCCTTCTCGTTGGCAAGATCCTTCAATGCTCCTTTAGCTCTGTCTGTAGTAGCATAAATACGCTTGTTAGCCTCTGCCTCACCGTACTTATCTACTAAGATCTGTCTGAATATTCTAAATGCGATAGCAGGCTCTGTAGTGGTTCCTGACTTACTGATCATATTGATAGAGAAGTCTCTGTCTCCTACAACTTCAATCAAATGCTGAAGGTAGGTAGAGCTTATGTTGTTACCACAATAGTAAATCTCAGGGGTCTTGCGATCAGGCTGATTGTTATAGAAGCTATGTCTTACAGCCTCAATAACCGCTCTCGCTCCAAGATAAGAACCACCAATACCGATTACAAGAAGTACATCCGAATCATTCTGAATCTTCTTAGCTGCCTCCTTGATACGATTGAACTCGTCCTTGTCGTAATCAACAGGAAGATCGATCCATCCTAAGAAATCGTTACCTGCTCCTGTCTTAGCAAGAAGCTGTTCCTTGGCGTCAGTTACAAGCTTCTTCATGTACTCAACTTCATGATCAGCGACGCCGGCATTTTTGTAATTAAATGTTACCTGTGCCATTAGTTAATCTCTCCTTCTTAAATTATAATATTATGAATTGTTCTGCCGATATAAGCCCTCACAATTCTACATCCCTATTATTCTAACACTCCTATTAGCATTTGACAACAAATAAAAGATACGCATAAAATGTTCATTCCCGCAATCGCAGGTCGTGAAACACGCATAAATCAAGCAGTTATGAACATTTTTGTGGACAAAACGGCTATTTATCCACATTTTCAAGGTGCAATCCGGAGATTTATGAACATTTAGCCAAAATCGTCGAATTGTGCGACAATTCTTGCGCACTCCTATATACTCTTGTACATCTCCTCTAAAAGAGCGACACTATGCTTGATTGCGCCCTTGGCAAACACAGGATAATCCATGTGTCCGGAATCATCAGCCTTGTCTGAAATTGCTCTCAATATAACAAAAGGTATCTCGTTAAGGTAAGCAACTTGAGCCATAGAACCGCCTTCCATCTCTGCACACATACCTTTAAAGTATGCTTTTAAGAAATCCTTCTTGTCTCTTGACGCGATAAACTGGTCTCCACTTACAATCTTACCCTTAAAACAGTGAATATCCGGATTAGCCTTCTTACAAGCCTTAAATGCGATATCGACTAACCTTTCATCAGCCTTAAATATAGAATCCTTCATTCTTGGAATCACTCCAACAGGGTCTCCCAACGCAGAAACATCCATGTCATGCTGCTGTGCTTCAGTAGAGATAACTATATCTCCGATATCAATCTTAGCGTCTAAGCTACCTGCAACACCTGTGTTAATAAGCGTATCAACACCGAACAAATCTATAAGCATCTGCGCACAGACAGCCATATTGACCTTGCCGATTCCACTTACCACAACAACTGTCTCCTTACCCCAGAGAGTTCCCTCTGCAAATATCATACCTGCCTTGACAGTCGCCTTAACACCATGCATGCTCTTCTTCAGAAGTGTTACTTCCTCATCCATAGCACCGATAATTCCAATCTTACTCATATAATCCTCCTTGAATAGTATCATTTTCTTCATTATACACTATTTTTAAATGGATTCACATATATATTATTCCTATTATCAGTTATTTGTGGTACAATTGTTGTTTGAAGAACAAATTAACTCATTCGACATAAGGAGGAGACAATTATGAAGAGAATTGTATTAACCGGTGGAGGTACTGCAGGACATGTCACACCTAACATGGCGCTTATCCCTAAGCTTAAAGAAGAAGGATATGATATACACTACATCGGCTCCTATGAAGGTATAGAACAGAAGCTTATCGAAGAGATTGGTATTCCATATCACGGTATATCTTCAGGTAAGCTTAGAAGATATTTTGATGTCAAGAATTTTACAGATCCATTTCGTGTTATCAAGGGATGTCATGAGGCCAATATGCTGCTTAAAGCGTTAAAGCCTGATGTAGTATTCTCTAAGGGAGGATTTGTTTCTGTTCCTGTGGTTTTAGCAGCTAAGAAGCGACACATCCCATGTATAATCCATGAGAGCGATATGACCCCTGGACTTGCCAACAAGATTGCGATTCCATCGGCAACCAAGGTATGCTGTAATTTTCCGGAGACCATCAAGCATTTGCCTGATGGCAAAGCTGTGTTAACAGGGTCCCCAATCAGAGAAGAGCTTTTTATGGGCGATAAAGAAGAAGCTCTTAAGTCATTGGGATTTGATAAGAACAAGCCAACGCTTATGGTTATCGGAGGAAGCTTAGGTTCTGTTGCAATCAACAACGCCGTCAGAAATAACGTTGACGAGCTCTTAAAGACGTTTCAGATTATTCACTGTTGTGGCAAGAATCATTTGGATGAGAGCCTCAACGACAAGGAAGGATACAAGCAGTTCGAGTACGTTAAGAAAGAGTTGGCTTCATATCTTGACCTTGCAGATGTCGTAATCTCACGTGCCGGTGCAAATGCTATCTGTGAGCTTTTAGCCTTAAGAAAGCCTAACCTTCTCATTCCACTTTCTGCACAGGCAAGTCGTGGAGACCAGATTCTAAATGCTGCTTCATTTGAAAAGAGCGGTTACAGCGTTGTTATTCAGGAGGAGAATCTTACTGATAAGGCGCTTGTTCACGCTGTTAATGACCTTTATCTTAACAGAAATAAATACATTACCGCCATGGAGAAGAGCGACATGGCCAATCCTATAGATACGATAATGGGGCTTATTAAAGAAGTTTCAAAATAAGGAGTACAGTATGTTTACCAAAGAAAGCACAGTAAGACTTAGCGAGGTCGGTTCTGACGGATACCTTACACTTCCCGGAGTAATCAATTATTTTCAGGATTGTTCTGAGCTTCATTCGGAATCAGTCGGAGTCGGTGTTGAAGTTGACAACGACTACGCGTGGGTTCTCAATTCATGGCAGATTCAGATAAAGTCCTATCCTAAGATGAACGATAAGATTACTGTCGGCACTCTTCCTCACAGAATCAAGGGGATACAGGGTGACAGGAATTTCCTTATGATGGATGAGAACGATAATGTCATAATAAACGCTAACTCGATATGGTCATATTTTGATTTTATTAACAACAGACCGATCAGGGTTACAAAAGATCAGATAGAAGCCTATAAATTAGAGCCTGCATATCCTATGGAATACGCCGAGAGAAGGATAAAGATTAAGGATATTCCGGAAGATTTGTATGAAACCAAGGCTGAGACAACCGTTACCGAATCAATGATTGACGTAATCGGACACATGAATAATATGCAGTATGTTCTCGTGTCAAATGATTATCTTCCCGAGGGATATAGTTATAATCAGGTTAGGGTTGAGTATCTTATGCCTGCCCTTAAGTGGGATAAGATTATTCTTAAGCAGTATGTATCTAACGAGAGACTTGTCTCAATTCTCGCGTCACCTGACGGCGATAAATATGCTATTATTGAATATACAAATGTTAATATTAAATGAGATGAGATTATGAAAAATAATGACAAAACAAATGTAATGCGTGTACTAGACAGCAAAAAGATCGCTTACGAGAGCCACACATATGAACAAGACGCCACAATGAGTGGCGCTGAAATCGCGACAATATTAGGCGAGGACGCCAAAAAGGTCTTTAAGACCTTAGTAACACAAGCCAAGTCAGGCGCCTACTATGTATTTGTTGTCCCTGTGGAAGAAGAATTAGATCTTAAAAAAGCAGCCAAGGCAGCTAATGAGAAAGCAATAAGCATGTTAAAGCAGAAGGACTTACTCCCTCTCACCGGATATGTTCACGGTGGCTGCTCTCCTATCGGCATGAAGAAGCAATTCAAGACATTTATCCACGAGACCGCCACTTCATACGACAAGATATTTGTAAGCGGTGGCAAGGTTGGATATCAGATCGAACTTAACCCCAATGATCTAATTGGATTAGTAAGGTGCGTAAGCGCTGATATAATTGTATAATAAAAAGCGGCGAATACGCCGCTTTTTGTTAATTATAATCCTTAGACTTACCTTCATTATCGTCAACTAACGCTACCGCCGAGCAATAGGTTATAAACAAACCTGCACTCAATAATATCGAACCGATAATGTCTGTAGCCCAGTGAACACCTGATACTGCTCTTGCAATAAGCATAAATATTGAATAGACAATAACAAACACAGACACAACCAGAGTTGTAGTTGATTTCTTAAATCTTCTGTCGAATTGGAACTTTAACGTAGGCATAACGCTAAGAACCAAAAGAGTAGTAGACGATGGATATGATGCTTCTAAAGCTCCTTCAATAAGTACTGGTCTGTAATTAATATGTACTACTTCAAAGAATACATACGCCAATATAACAACCACATAGTATATTCCCAGAAGAATTATGTCAGAATCAACTTTAGACACTTTCCTTCTTTTTATTAACTGTCCTACCCCTACAAGTCCAAAGAAGGCACACACCAGCAATGGAATAATCTCAACTATGTCACCGAGCTTATATAAGAATAAATGCTCTCCGGTCAACTTATGAAACCACACATTAAAAGTAGCAAATCCTATATCAGTTCCTTTCTGACCTAAAGGCTTAACATCAACCGTCTTAACAAGCACTGTCCATATCACAAATGCTACAATCAGGCTGATTCCTGTACATAGTCCAATCTTAACTTTACTCTTCATTTTACTAATCCTTTCTTATAACAAATTACAACTCATTATAACACTTTATCATATTAATTGGTAGTAAATGGTATTAAAGGTTATAATTCTTTGTCTAAATACAGCTCTCTTAATTCATCCTCCATGCGCTTGATATCCTCTAAGAGTTCTCTTGACGACATTCTTCTTGCGCCCTGTCCCATAACAATTAGCTGCTCCAGCCCATCAGATGTTGCAACCGTAATGTCATAAGTCTTACCATGCTCGTGTGTAAATGCTTCTATATACGCATCCGCAGTCTGCTTCTCCTTGGTATACACAACATGGATATTATGGTAGTCAAGATATTGTCCCGGATTATTCTTAACCTTATATGCATCAAATACAAGAATAAGATTAATCTTCTTATATGCCTGATAGTTACATAGTATATCCTGAAGCTTAGTTCTGGCAGCCATCAGATCAATACTGTCTGCTACGCCACCCTTATTCATTTCAAATATTACATTGTAACCATCTACCAAAAGATACCTGTCTTTAAAAACAGGAATTTTAGATGTGCGTCTAATCTTAGGAGTTGCCTGCATTAACTGCTTCTTCGGCTTCTCGTGCTTAGAATCTCTCCTGTTCGCAGAAAATGTCCTCTTAAATATATCCTCTAATTCTTCTTCAGTGAGTGACATATCTATAGACTTACTTCTGTTTGAAGCTGACTTAACAGTATCACGGGCCTCACCAAAATAAAGTCCACTGTCAACATGCATATGCGCTCTAACTTCATTCCACGGAACATAATATCCTGCACCATGTTCACAGAATACAGAGCCTGTAGGATTAGATACATCCGCCTCAGGATCATAACCTGACTCCTTAATAATCTCTTCTGCATTATGGCAAGGAGCATACCCTAAGATTCTAAGTTCTAACTGTCCCTCACCCTTGGTGTACTCCATAAGTTCCCTCTGATATCCTCTAAAGGTAGAAACAGGAACCTGCCCTTTAAGCACACTTACATCGCCCAATATCTCAGGGCTTTCAAGCTCTCCGCCTCTCTCGGTAACATCGGTCATTGCACGTCCGACTTTATCTGAAGGGAGAGTCATTGTAAATGCATAAACAGGTTCAAGAAGGACACTCTCCGCCTGCATCAATCCCTGCCTTATCGCGCGATATGTAGCCTGCCTAAAATCTCCTCCCTCAGTATGCTTCTTATGCGCCCTACCACCAATTACCGTAATCTTAACATCGGTGAGCTCTGCACCTATAAGCACACCCTTATGTCGCTTCTCCATAATATGTGTCATAATAAGTCTCTGCCAGTTCTTATCAAGAACATCATCCCTAACCGCAGAATCAGCAGTTATCCTACTGCCTCTCATAGCAGGCTCTATAAGAACATGCGCCTCAGCGTAGTGTCTTAATGGTTCATAATGTCCAACGCCCTCGACAACATTTGCAATGGTTTCAAGATAAACAATACCTTCCTCCGCAAATTCTATGTCTATGTTAAACCTCTCTTTAACAAGAACTTTCAAAATATCGCACTGAATCTCGCCCATCATTTTGACAATGATTCCGCCCTTCTCAGGCTGATAAGACACTTCCATAAGAGGCTCTTCTTCCTCTATCTCTTGAATCTGTTGGTAAAGCTTTACAGGGTTGGCATCTTCAGGCAGTATAAGTCTGTAATTAAGTACCGGTGTTAACTCTGGAAGATAAGTGGAAGGCTCGCTTCCTAACCCTTGTCCCGCAAATGTAGAATTAAGACCGGTTATAGCAACGACTTCTCCTGCAAATGCTTCATCAACCTGAGTAAATGTATCGCCAGAATACTGCCTTATCTGATTGACCTTCTCATCACCTATCATCTCTCTGGCTTTAATGCTTCCACCCGTAAGCTTCATATATGTAAGTCTTGCGCCATTAGAATCCCTTCCAATCTTATAAACCTTCGCTGCAAATCCATCAGGATAGTTCTTAACAGGAAGATAGTCAGACATACTATCAACGAATTCGCTAACGCCCTCATTCTTAAGAGCCGAGCCAAAATAGCAAGGAATTACAAGCCTGTTCTCATAGAGACTTCTAATCTTGTCAGCAGGCAAATCACCATGCTCTAAATAATACTCCATAGCTTCTTCGTCGCTCATAGCAACATTTTCAAGATAATCCTCATCAGAAAAATCTACGATTCTATCGCTTAGATTCTCCCTAAGATCACTAAGAAGTCGATTCTTATCGGCAATATCCATATCCATTTTATTAACGAAAATGGCAACAGGAATATGATATCGTCTTAGGAGCTTATACAAAGTCTTTGTGTGAACCTGAACTCCGTCGATACCGCTAATCACAAGTATTGCAGCATCTAAAAGAGGCAGAGTCCTCTCAGTCTCTGCCGAAAAATCCATATGTCCCGGGGTGTCAAGCAATATTACATCTCTATCACCTGTACGAAACCTCGCCTGCTTTGAAAAGATTGTAATACCTCTCTCCCTCTCTATGTGGTTGGTGTCAAGAAATGTGTCTCGCTTGTCAACTCGTCCCAAAGTTCTTATGACACCTGAATTATATAGTATCGCTTCCGATAATGTCGTCTTGCCCGCATCAACATGCGCTAGTATTCCAACAACACTATATGAGCTCTTCATCGTCTCACCTCAATCATCTTACCTTAAGAGTCTTTAGATACACCTTCTGATCAGGGCTAATTCTATAACTCTCAACCGCCTTTTGAATAGTCTTGTTATTAGTCCAATCATCTAGCTTATGTTCTTCAATAAATGGTAGCACAGTATCATATTGCTTGGCAAGGGCTGTTGCAAAATACCACGCAACCATCATCTTGACATAATACTCTTCGCTCTTAACCTTAGAAACCATTTCAGGATAGATAACATCATAATCATCATCAAGGAAATGACTCATGAGCATCTTAATGCCGAAACGAATCGTGTATGTCTCATCAGATGCTATCCAAGTATTAATCGACTCTAAAAGCTCACTCTTATGCTTCTTAAACGTCTTAGGAGACATCTGGTCGCAGGTCGCCCAGTTATCTACATAAGGCAGAAACGCATTAACCGCCTTGATACATTTGTCATAATCCTTTATCTCGGAAATGATAAAAGCATGAAGTTGATTCTCATCAAAATATGTATGCGGAACATCCGCTAAAAACTCGTCTATATCTTCTCTTTTAGCAAACTTCTTAGCAAGACTTTTTAACTCCGGAGTTCTGACACCAATGAAGTGCTCAACAGACGCCGTAGGTATAAGCTTGCTCTGAAAATCTCTGTATTCAATATCCTGAAGGTTGTTTAACTCGTTGATAATATCTTCTTTAATCATTTAAAACTCCTTATAAAAGTCGTGGCGATAATGCCACGACATTTTATTTACTCAAATATATATTTAATACTTATATCATTGTCCTTAGCTGTTACCTTAGCTTTACTTCCGCATATTATAGGCATCATAGGTGGAATATGCCCGATGTCTAAATCCATAATAATAGGTACTCCTAAGTCACCAAGTATGTCTGTTACAGCAGAATACTGATCTACTCCGAAAGCCTCTTCGCCGTATCTTCGTGGTCTTCCGATAAGAAATCCTTTAGCATTATCAAACCAGCCTGCTTCTCTTAACTGCCAATATGCTCTCCTCATAGAAAGCATATCCAAGTCGCAACTCTCCAAGAACCATATTACACCATCATCCTTATATCTCTCGTTAAACTCAGCTACCTTATCATATTTAGTACCTGTCAGAAGCGTAAGAATATCGAGGCATCCACCTAACAGCCTCCCTTCTAAACCTACAGCTTTGGTATCTGAACCTTTAAGGTAATACTTATACTCGACCTTCTCGGTTACATTATATGGCGCTAATGCGTCCGGCTCCTCTCCTTCTTCCACGGTCTCATATAGCTCAAAAAGGTCATATCCGTTAACCTCATTAATCTCACCGGTCAAAAGCTTTAACGCATCGTCTAATGAGCTATGCCACGGCTCTCTACCAAACGCCGGTGCACAAGGGCCATATATAGCTGCCGTATCTGCAAGCACTGCCGAAAGAAAAGTATAATTGGTATTGTCAGAATAACCCATATACCATTTAGGCTCGCTATTCTTAATCTTTTCAAAATCTATATAAGGGACAACCTCACACATAAGCTCGCCACCGCCACATGTTATAATAACATCAGGTATAATTCCGGCACCAAGCTTACCACCCGTCATAGCGTTATTAAGCTCTTCGGCGCATTTAACGGGAGTATTACTTATACCGATTCCTGAACCTTCATAACAGTTAGGGCCTAGAGTACAATCATATCCATGCCTCAAAAACATCTTTAGAGCATTATCAAATCTTTCTTTATACGGTTCAATAGCGCAGCCAAATGAAGGGGCAATAAAGCCGATTGTTCCTCCCGGTGGAAGAAATTTAGGATATCTCATAATTATACCTCACTTTTTGATTAATATAACTTTTCCCCTCACAGCGTTCAGGATAAATATTTTCAAAAAATCAGTGCTATTCTAAAGCAACAACATAAACATATTTTATATATCACTCAGATATTTGTCAATCCCGGTCTGTCAAGAAACCCACTGCATTTGACATCTCAACCAATTTAGAGTAATCTTTATTGATATATAAGGAAGGTGTAATAAATGAATAGCGCAGAAATCCAATACAATAAAATGACAGAAACTCCTATTCCAAAGCTCATATTAGGTCTTGGACTTCCTACAACAATCAGTATGCTTGTGACTAATATATATAACCTTGCCGACACTTATTTTGTAGGCAGACTCGGAACAAGCGCTACCGGAGCAACCGGCGTTGTATTCGGACTCATGGCTATACTTCAGGCGTGTGGTTTTATGTACGGACACGGTGCCGGAACCGTCGTATCAAGAAGACTGGGTGCTGGCAAGCGTGATGAAGCCAGCGAATATGCTACAATGGGATTCGTTTCATCATTTACAACGGCACTCATAGTTATGATTATAGGAATCATTTTTATCAAGCCGCTTATGTATCTTTTAGGAAGTACCAATACCATTTACCCATATGCAAGAACATATGCTTTATGTATCTTATGTGCTGCACCGGCAATGATGGTAAGCTGCGTCTACAACAATATCCTTAGATACGAAGGAAAGGCAACATTTGCCATGATAGGACTTACGAGTGGAAGTATACTTAATATCGCTTTGGATGCACTGTTCATAATGGGATTTAAAACCGGAATTATAGGTGCCGGAATAGCAACTGCGGTTTCACAATATGTAAGTCTGTTCATTCTTGCCATCATGTACAGAAAATGTGAATCCAAAATCAGCAGAAAATATTTCAGAAAAGACTTTAAGCTCTATTTAAAGATTGTAAAGGGAGGCCTCCCGAGTCTCATAAGACAGGGGCTTGGAAGCGTATCCATCATGGTTCTTAACAATGCCTGCAAGCCTTATGATGACGCTGCTATCGCAGCAATGAGCATTGTGACCAGAGTTATTAATTTCTTATTCAGCGTAGGTCTTGGAGTCGGTCAGGGATATCAGCCGGTTGCAAGCTTTAACTATGGTGCCAAAAAGTACAGCAGAGTCAGGAAAGGATTTTATTTTACCTGGATATTCGGAACCGTGTTGCTTGGGATATTTGCAATTATTGCAATGGTTTATGCCAAGCCGATTGTCGGGATGTTTAGAGACGATATAGATGTAATCAGGATTGGGGTAGTTGCCATGAAATACCAATGTATATCGCTTCTCTTCATTCCTTTCAGCGTCTGTAACAATATGATGTTTCAAAGCATAGGCAGGTCTCTTGAGGCTTCGATACTTTCAAGCTTTAGGAGCGGTCTGTTCTTTCTTCCTATCATTATTATTTTCTCAAATGTATGGGGACTTTTTGGGATACAGATTTCACAGGCTGTCGCCGATGTATTGACGAGTTTGTGTTGTATTCCTTTTACGGTTGTGTATTTTAAGAAGTTACCAAAGGATGAATAAACGCCGTAGTGGAGAACACTGTTCTCCACTACTATGTTGCAGCGCAATTTAGAATCTGTCCACCACATAGTCATCCAGATAATCTTCGCCCCTATTAAATATTGAATCAACAACATCTAATGTCATTGGAATCTTTTCATCAAAAGGGGTTCTTCCAACATGGTCTGTCCTTGTATCGATAACTATCTCACCATCTTCATCAAGATTAGGAACCGCCGAAAAGCTAAGACTTCCGTTAGATAGTTCGATTCCTGTAACCGCCTGACAAGAACTGTTGGAGCTTGTAAGTCCCATAACCCTGACATTAGGATAATCCCCCATCATATACACCATGTCATCTCCGGCGCTGACACATTCAGCATTAACAAGCAGAATTATCTTGCCGTCGTGCCATATGTCTTCCCCCTGATAAGAAGACGGTTCACCCTTGATGTATTTGCCATCCTCTCCTCTTTCAAATGTTGCCGTCTTCTCATTAAGCTTAGCACTATAGTATGTCAAATGCTCTCCTTTAGGCGCAAAAATCTTGGCAACTGCCTGAACAAAATATGGCGACCCTCCACTATTTGCCCGCAGATCTATAATAATATTCTTGACTCCGGCTTCTTTATAAGCAAGCACCTCTTCTCTTATCTGATTACTTACAACATCAAAATCAACTCCATCATATGTTTTGTAATCATAAATCATTCCGCTTATTCTAAGAAGAACCGTGTCGTCATTAATACTTTTCCAATCCAGATTAGATACAAACTCACCTTCATCAAGCCTTACAAATGTATCAATAAGTCTTGCAGCATACGCTCCAAGATAAGGTGCACTTACTGTTCGCTCCTGATTATTATCGTCTATATATGTTATTTCAATCGAAGAATCCTTTTGGTCAGTATCTAAGTTCAAGCTATAACCACCATCGCCATCTTCTGTAAGTCCTGCAACATAAAACGGTTTATAAAACTCCTCATTGTTCTTATCGGGATACTGATACATATAGTAATCAAGATATTTATAGTAATCAGTTATGTCCTTGCCATTAATTTGGGTAATTACAGTACCGTTCCCAATACCTTCATTCTTAAGCGTAAGCCTTATGTCATCAAGATTATCAGGTATATAATCTTTCTTTACTCTTTCATATTCTAAGCGGTCATTTTCAATCTCATCAATAGAAAATGAATTCTTACATCCCTCCACATTAATTGCAACAAATCTCCCATCATCAAGTCTGACAAGGGAAAAGCCGTAATCAGCCCCAAAGGATTTAAGCATAATATCCGGCTTATCAACTGTATAAGACACATGCCCATCATAAAACTCTTTGCAAAAAGCTTGCCACAGTTGATAGCTTCTTACTACATCGCGATTCTTGTCGGCATTTTTAAAATCAGGTTCATACTTATTATACAGTTCATCCCAATCAATGCCCTTCTCCTTATCAAGAATATAGTGTGCTTTCATTGTAGCAAAGCCTTCTTTAAAATCGTCATAAATCCTTGGCCTGTTATGATTAGGAGATACTATTCCCAGTGTAGTCGAAACAAGCACAAGTATCATCGAACACACAATCAGCATTTTCTTATAAATAAGTCTAATGCTGTATAACGCAATAATCTCAACACAACCGCCAATGTATAGCGGAATATAATCAGCATCAAATCCCGCACACATAACAAAACACAAGGCTATAAATGCAGGGAAAAGGTAAAGGAATCTGAATCTGCTCATATTATACTTTGGCTCTTTAAACGCCATAATAAGTAAGCCGATAAGAGCTAATAACTCAATGGCAATAAATACTATTTCTACTAGTCTCATAACGTTATCCTCTCTTTATTTTAAATCATCTCTTCTAAAGAAAATGTATCCGACAAAGAGATATACTATTGCTGCACCCAATGAAAAAAGTATCGTATTTATAACTAAATCGGGTGTTATTTCAGTTACATAAGAACAGTAATTAACAACCCCTTTAGATGGTTCAAGATTGTAAATATGCCACTCAGCAAAAGACATAAGCTTTTTAATATTATACATCCCCATACTGTAATTGGCAGTATTATCCACTGTATTATAGAGTATCGAAAAGACTTCGTTTATTATCAATCCTGATAAAAGACTTGCATAATAATTTTTGATAACAAATGAAGCACACACCATAAACGCACTAATTCTTATAAACGGAAAAGCACATAACATATATCGTGCAATCACATCACCCAAATCTAATGTATTTCCCCAACCATAGAATATACATATTACTATCGGAACAAACCCCATAATAAGAGCTACAACCGTACCAAAAGCCACCGCCAGTGTTCCTCTTGCCAAATATAGCGTTAATCTTGAATGGCCGGAGGAGATTTCATAACTTATTACTCTGTCATTAAAATCTCCTGAGACTATTTTACCAACTATAATCCCCATCAAAATTACGCTAAACACAGTAAAAGTCGTAGGTGAATCTGCCAATAAAAGAGCGCTCTCTCCATCTTGGCCTATATTGTCTTTTACCATAAATATTACAATTATTATATTCGCTAAGAGTAGGTATAAACATACTCTTAGATACATTTTCGACTTAAAAATGTCGTAAATTAGTGACCTGATTATATTCTTCATGATATCTCCTCACATTCATGATAAGATTCTTCGCTTACGCTCAGAATGACTGATATTTGCAACAAGTAGCGGCGAACATCGTTCGCCAATGTGGAGCACAATGTGCTCCGCTACGAATAAAAACTGTCATCCTGAGGAACATCGTGGCAAAGAATCTTAATCTCTGTCTGATTTTATAAATACAAAATACGCAATAGTTATATATACGGTGCTAAGTAATACCGAGCATATTATCGTCCCGATTATCTCTTCATTTGACAAAGCAGTTTCAAACACCTGAACCATTTTACCGTCTATAACCTTTTCCCTGTAGTTATCAAGTGCAAGTAATTCACTTATATTTGAAAACCCTAAATAATACTTGGTATCAATATCTAAAACATCGACCAGAACAGAATACACCAACATCTCTACCATAGATAACATATATCCCAAAGCAATTCCTTTAGCCATGCCTCTTAAAACACTTGCCAGCATCATATATAATGAGCACATTCTAAGAAATACAAGAATACTTAATGCACATCTTAATATTAAATCAGATTTATCTACTTCTAATCCCAATCCGTTTATGATAATCAGGAATAGAAGAGGCGCTATATAGAACAAAAATACAATCAATAATCCCCACAACAATCCGGCTATAATTCTGCTAAAGAAGACTTTATCTCTTCCATGCCCCATCAACAACTCGTAATTAATGGTCTTATCAGCCATATCTGCTCCAACAACCTTACAAGACAAAACCATTGAAATCAATATGTATAAGATAGATAAGTCCGCCATATTGTTAGACGCAAAATAATACGAGCCAGTCATCTTATCAAAAGGCATGTCAATAACTGATAAAAATAATATCGGTATTGAAATCATCGAGAATATAACAATCCATGTCACCATGCTTTTTCGCATACCATAATTAATTGATTTGATAAGGTTATACATATTATCTTCCTTTCTCTACTCGGCCTGAACTAATCGCATATAGTATTCTTCAAGATTCACTTCGTTCAGAGTGAGTCCTGTCGGAATAACTCCATTGTCATAAAGCGTCTTAGATATATATCTAATGTTATCAAGTCCCTCATAGATTCTAAGAGTCCCGTCCTCCATAACTTCAACATTATCTATTCCACATTCATTTACAAGAATCGAGCCTGCTTTCTCGTTATTATCAGTGTTAATCGAGTAATACTCGCTGCACGCCGCTTTTAATTCATCGGAAGTAAATACTCCCTTAATCTCTCCATGATTTATGAAAATGTAGTCGGTGCACAGAAGTGATAATTCGCTTAAGATATGCGATGAAATAACTATTGTAATGTCTTCTTCTTTGTTAAGCTTTTTAAATAATTCTCTGATTTCTACGATACCCTCAGGATCAAGACCGTTGATAGGCTCATCAAGAACCATAAACTCAGGTTTTGATAGAAGTGCATTCGCTATGCCAAGTCTTTGTCTCATTCCAAGAGAGAACTTCTTAACGACCTTTTTACCTGTATATTTAAGATTTACTATATCAAGTACCTCTTCTACTCTACCTTTATCTGGAATTCCTTTTTGCAGGCGCTGCTTTTCTAAATTCTCACGCGCTGTCATATTATCCTTCTCGTATGGTGTCTCAATCATAAAGCTCATTCTGCTCCTGGCTTCATTTAATCCCTTAGTGTCGGTTGCACCGTACATCTTTAGTTCGCCAAACGTAGGAAATGCAAGGCCACCCATAATCTTCATGAGCGTTGTCTTACCTGCACCGTTAGGTCCAATAAGGCCTACAATGCTTCCTTTCCTAATAGAAAGAGATACATTATCAAGCGCCTTTTCTCTTCCATATTGCTTGGTTAAATTGCTTATTTCTACTATATTCTCTGCCATATAACACACTCCTTTTCGTTGATATAATACACTATAAAACCAAATAATAAAGAAAATCTTAAGAAATAAAAAAACGGCGATAAATCGCCGTAAAGATTCTTCGCTTCGCTCAGAATGACACATTTCATCCTGAGGAACTTTATTCCGAAGGATCTTTATAGATTCTTCGCTTCGCAAAGAAATGACATATCAAACACAAGCTCATCGCCTTCAATATACGCTATTATACTTCCGCCTTGCTTCTCAACGAGAAGCTTCACAATATAGAGTCCAAGCCCGGCACTTCCCTCACTTCGCGCCTTATCAGCTCTATATGTTCTGTCAAATATATGCTCAACTTCAATAGATGACGTATCTGAGATATGATTAGACACCCTAATATGAGCACTCTTATCATCCTTAACAACCGATAAATCAAACGAATCCTTGGCATACTTAATAACATTACTTATAAGGTTATTGAAGACCCTGGATAACAGATCATAATCAGCCTTAATAAATATCGCTTCTTCCGGGAACGAAATGTTGGGTTCTAAATTGTTCTTTCGTATTATGGTTTCATTTTCAATTATGAAATCGGTAAGAAAACTAATTATGTCAATCTTAGAAAATGTTACTACTCCACTCTCACTCTCAAGAACCGACATCTCAAAAAACTCATCAACCATACGCTTTAGGGTTTCGGCTTTCCTACTGCTGATGTCAAGATATTCCCTACCCTTGTCTGACAGATTCTCCGTCTCCAGCATCTTGATATTGCCTTTAATCACAGTCAATGGAGTTATTAAATCATGTGCAATATCTGAGATTGACTGTTCAAGCTCCTTCTTAGTCTGAATCGCCTGAAATTTAAGTGACTTCTGATAATCAATATTATCATTTATCTCCATGGCGAGATTCTCTAAATCTCTGTCAATAAGGGTGACATTAAGATGCTTATTATATTGGTCTTCTCGCGTCTTCTTCAACTCATCCTTCATGCGCTTAAGATTGCTTTTGATAATCATAAGCCTAATAATAAGAACAATCATTAGAATAAGAACAATTGTCGTAAAAAGAATTAATATCTTCATGCCTATCCCCTAGCTCTCTTTATCATCTAACTTATAGCCTATTCCCCACACCGTCTTAATAAACTCGGTGCCCGTTGCTTTCTTAAGTTTATTTCTAAGATTACTCATATGCACATTGATTGTATTGTCATCATAACAATACTCATCATTCCAAACTGATTCGTAAAGATTGGCTTTACTAAAGGTCTTTATGGGATTCTTAAGGAATAGTTCGAGAAGCTTAATCTCTGTAGAAGTAAGCTTTAATTCTTTATCATTATAGGTGATTAAGTTGAGATCATAATTAACTGTAAGTCCGTTGTATGACAGAGTATTGTCGGCGCTGTCATTTGCCGAAAATGAATTACTGCGTCTTAGAACAACCTCAATTCTGACTAACACCTCGTCAAGATCGAAAGGCTTCACAATGTAGTCGTCTGCTCCCATCTTAAGAACACTAAGCCTGGTGTCTTTCATCGTCTTGGCAGAAATAACAATTACGGGAGTACTTCTGGCTTCTATGTCATCCGATTCTCTAAGCTCCTTAATTATCTCATCCCCCGACTTATAAGGTAACATCATATCTACAAGAATAAGGTTATACTTCTCTGTTTTAATAAGGTTAGTTGCAACGCACCCATCTTGAGCAACACTAACTTCATAACCGTGTGATAACAAAAAATCTTCAAGTAAATCCCTGATTTCTTTATCGTCTTCAATAATAAGAATCCTCATAATACTGTCCCTCCTGTATGTGCCCTAATTCTAACATATAGTTGGAAATTGTTCAAATATATCAGTTTCTTCATTTTCATCGGAATTGCTTCTCTTATCTGATTCTTTATGTACATTTATTAAATTGACAATTTTACACTATCAGTTTATCATATTCATTGAACAATAACACAAATGAAAGGGTACAATTATGAAGTTTAATTCTAGAAATGAGATAGAAACATTTTCATTTAATGATGCTGAGATAACAGGATACTCTTGTGATAACACATGTGTTGAATTCAAGCTTGAAGCATTGATTGTCGAGCCTAGCAATTCACAGAACACTAATTTTACCAAGAGCTACGCAGATTCAACTGTTTTAAGATTAGACAGTGGTGAAATATTATCAGGTTTCAAAGAAGGCTACAGTTATTATGACGCTAATGATACCTTAATCGAGAAGGTTGATGATAAAGAAATGTCTATTGATGAGATTACTAATCTTCTTAAAGATAGCAAGGGAGCATATCTTTTTGATGTAAAGAAATGCGAAGAAGGTTATATCTTTGGAATCGAATTCGTAGGTGAGGATCAGTTCGATCCTTCCGAGGACGATACATATTACGTGACTTTTAAAG
Source organism: uncultured Lachnospiraceae bacterium (assembly GCA_947169385.1). Taxonomy (GTDB): domain Bacteria; phylum Bacillota; class Clostridia; order Lachnospirales; family Lachnospiraceae; genus NC2004. Next base: position 20,613 of record CAMVPR010000044.1, read on the forward strand.
GCAAGAATATCTCAGTGTCTTGGGATAGATATCTTAATAGGGTGCAAGGGTAGTTTATCATAACTACCTGTCCACCCATAATACCACCAATCCTATATATGTATGTTATTCAGCTCGCTTCTTAAACTCCTCAACAGTCATTCCGACTCTTGCAGCAGCTTCTTCGACAGATAGCACCTCATCGTTAACTAAATCAACAACC
>CAMVPR010000045.1 GCA_947169385.1 uncultured Lachnospiraceae bacterium
ACCTGCACTTATAGAATTGGTATAAAGTGCCTTAAAAGCTTCATCAAGCTTGTCATGACTATCTACAGTCATAACATCGAGTTCTTCGTTATTAAAGTTCCACCACATCAGTCTTACATAAATCCCCGAAGCTAAGCTGCTTCTCACAAGGTTATAGGTAAGATCAAGAATCCGATCAACATCTTCCTTAGGAGCAAAAAGATCCGGAATAAGAACCATCTGCTGGTCAGACATCGTAACTCTGTCTTTAACCATAAGTACATCTCTCTTAGCAGACAGTTTCCAATGTATGCTCATAAGCTTGTCTCCCGGTATATACTCTCTTACATCACTCACATCGGAGAAGTCATTACCTCTCTTGTTACTCTCCTCCGCCTCGGTAACACCTATAGAAATGTCATCAAGCTTACTGATCTCTCTATTGTCAATTATCGGAAGTACATGAAATGAAGCCTCAGCGTTAATCTTGCTCGGCACCTCAACAAATCCCATAAGATCAATCAATGTATATGACCTTATCGCAGAAATGATATCACCGTTAGTCGAAGCCTTAACAGGTATCATCGTGATATTCTTCTTTCGAAGATAAACAGGCAACGCAACCAGTATATCTCCGCTATCATTTAAAAACGAATTGGATATCTCTAACTTAACCATACACTCCATTGATATAAACGGAGTTGGATTGTCTATAATGACGTTAACATAAGCGTTCTCGCCCTTGTGAATATCTAAAACCGGGCACTCTAAATCGACCTTAGTATAGTGTCGAACAATCAAAAGGCACACTATATCTAAAGGTACAGCAACACCCATCATAATAAGAACAAACAGAAACCACTGCGTCTGAAGAAAGCTGTACCAAGACGCAGCAACATAGTATAGAATTATGAAAATGATAATTCTCGGGATGTGTATCTTAAACTTCATACTTTAGCTCCTAGGAGGTTTCACAGCCTTTATAAGTTCATCCATAGCCTTAGCGGTATCAATACCCTTAGCTCTTGATTTTTGAGAAAGCTTGACTCTGTGACCCAAAGCAGCACCCAAAACACTCTGAACATCGACCGCTGTTACATAATCTCTTCCGTCAATAATCGCCATAGCCTTAGCCATCTTAAGGCAGGCAATAGTACCACGAGGACTTGCTCCAAAGGAGAATATCTCATTGGTTCTGGTCTCCTCAACCAAGCTTACTATATATTCGTAAATATCATCCTTGACATACATATCTTTAACGCTGTTTCTTAATGATATTAAATCCTCAACACTAAGGCATTCATTTAACTTGCTCAACGGCTCTGAAGCATTACCTTTAAGGATTGAAACAGCATCGTCGTGTGCAGGATACCCCATTGAAAGGCATACCATAAATCTGTCAAGCTGCGACTCCGGAAGCATCTGTGTACCGGAAGAACCATAAGGGTTCTCGGTTGCTATTACGACAAATGGATCAGGCAGACTCCTTGTAACACCATCTACAGTGGCTGTACCCTCTTCCATAACCTCAAGAAGCGCCGACTGTGTCTTAGGGCTTGTTCTGTTAATCTCATCCGCAAGAAACAGATTACAGAATACCGTGCCCGGTCTGTACTCGAATTCCTTGCTCTGTGAATTGTACATAGAAAATCCCAATATATCACTCGGAAGTACATCGGGCGTAAACTGAACTCTCTTGTAATCCATACCCATACTCTTGGCAAATGCCATCGCAAGCGTAGTCTTTCCGACACCGGGAATATCCTCCATCAATATATGACCACCCGCAATCATAGCAGCCAAAACCTTAACCACTACATCTTCCTTGCCTTTAATGACTGTATTAACCGATGCTATAACTCTGTCTAAAGACTCTTTATTATTCATAATGCACCTCCATCAGCGTATATAACATCATTTTAATATATAAATATTAAAATAGCAATTAAAATAGCATCTTTACATCTAACAATTGAAATATTCAAAAGATAATACTATAATAATATGGAAATGCTAACTACAACTAAAGAAAGGAGAATACTATGTTAATACAATTTAAATGTCCTGATTGCGGTGCAGATATGACATTTGACGCACAAGAAGGCGTGCTTATGTGTGCCAGCTGCGGACATAAAGAGCAAGCAGACGAGTTAAAGCAAGAGCCTAAATACCGCGAAGTCGAAGACTCAACCGAAGCTTCTACCTACGGTTCAGAGAGCACAGAACTACAGTATCAGTGTCAGAGCTGTGGAGCCGTAATTATCACAGAGCCTAACACAACAGCGACAAGCTGTAGCTTCTGCGGTTCTCCGGTTGTTCTTGGAGACAAGCTAAGCGGTGCTCTTTCTCCTAAGTATGTTGTTCCATTTAAGATATCTAAGCAGAATGCTGAAGAGACATTCAAGAATTGGAGCAAGAAACTTAAGCTCGCTCCCGCTGACTTTAAAGCAGATATGAAGGTTAAGTCACTTACAGGTATGTACGTACCTTTTTGGCTCTATGACCTTCTAGGTCAAGGTGAAGCTAAGCTTAATGCTACCAAGTCAAGTACTCATAGAGAAGGCGAGTATGAAGTTACAGAGACCAAGCATTATGAGATTTACAGACAGGTTGACCTTACCTACAACAAAGTCCCTGCAGATGCATCCAAGAAGATGCCTGATACTCTGATGGATAAACTTGAACCATACGAGTACAATGATCTCAAGAAGTTTGATACTCCATATCTTGCCGGATATGTTTCAGAGCGCTACGACCGAGATTACAAGGAAGAATTCCCGCGTGTCGAGAAACGTGCCGAGAGTTATATGGACAATTACATAAGAGATACCGTTAAAGGCTACGATACAGTAAGTTTCAGCAAAAGGAACTACCAGGTACGTCAGACTGACGCAAGCTACACTCTCTTTCCTGTCTGGATGGCATATTCTATGCATAATTCCGAAGAGCATTCATTTTTTATGAACGGACAGACCGGTAAGATTGTAGGTGATACTCCGGTTTCTAAGGGTGCTTGTGTGGCATGGACAGCACTTTTCATTTTCATATTTGGAATAATAGGTGCTCTGATAGCAGTATTGCTTAATGACATGGCGCTCGCTCTTGCTTTGCCGGGAGGTATTATAGGAATGATCGTGGGCGTTATAGTAGGTCTTTTGGTCGTATCTTCTTGGCGAAGTGCCATGAAGGGAGTTATGACAGCCGGTTCTAACACTTATCTTAATGCCGGACAATCTAAAGTCCTTAGGCAATACGACCACTACACTCACACTACAACATCTAAACGCAAGATAGAGAACAATAATAACAATTAACAACAGAAAGGAACAAAGAAATGACAGAGTTAAAGCCAATTAAAGAGGGTAAAGTAAGGGAGATTTATGATTTAGGAGACAGTCTTGTAATAGTTGCTACAGATCGTATCAGCTGCTACGACGTTATTCTTAAGAATGTCATCTCTAAGAAAGGTACAGTTCTTACACAGATGTCTAAATTCTGGTTCAACATGACTAAAGACATTCTTCCTAACCACATGATTACCACTGATGTTAACGAGATGCCTGAGTTCTTCAGACAGCCTAAGTTCACCGGTAATTCAATGCAGTGTAAGAAGCTTGAGATGCTTCCTATCGAGTGTATTGTAAGAGGATATATCACAGGTTCCGGTTGGGCTAGTTATCAGGATAACGGAACAGTATGTGGTATCAAGCTTCCTGAAGGTCTTAAGGAATCAGACAAGCTTCCTGAGCCTATCTACACTCCTTCTACCAAGGCTGACTTAGGAGATCATGACGAGAACATCTCTTACGAGAAGAGCGTTGAGATCTTAAAGAATATATACGGTGACAAGGGTGAGGAATACGCTGCCAAGTTACGTGACTATACTATCGCTCTTTACAAGAAATGCGCAGATTACGCTCTATCTAAGGGAATCATTATTGCAGATACCAAGTTTGAATTTGGTCTTGACGAAGATGGCAATGTTGTCTTAGGTGACGAGATGTTAACACCGGACAGCTCAAGATTCTGGCCTGCTGATGGCTATGAAGCCGGTCACTCTCAGCCTTCATTTGACAAGCAATTTGCAAGAGATTGGCTCACCGAGAACAAAGGCAAGCATGATTGGGAATTACCTGAGGATGTTGCTCAGAAGACAATCGATATCTATCTTGAAGGATACGAGAAGCTTACAGGTGAGAAATTATAATCATAATAATAAGCCGGTGGATTAACCACCGGCTTTAGTTATTCTTACATTCGTCGCACTTACCGACTATTATAGTCTTCTTAGGATCTACGTCAATTCCGTAAGCAGTCTTGACTTCCTCCTCGAACTTCCTTGCAAACTCTCCTTCTATGTGGAACAGCTTACCGCAATCCGAGCACTGTGCATGCATATGCGAATCACAATGCTCATGATCGCCGGAATATCTAAACAACGATGCATCGGAATCATTGTCCTTGAACTTCAACAGAATCCCCTGCTGACATAATCTGTCAAGATTCCTATAGACAGTCGCTCTGTTAATGCTTCCGTCCGACTCATTAATATTCTTGTAGATATCAGCAGCTGTAAAGCAACTCTCTGTATGATCATTAAGGAAATCAAGAATTAATTGTCTGGTCTTGGTCTTGTATTCATTCTTCATAGTATCAAACCTCTAATCTTACGAGAATCTTGATATAACCTCTTCGTTAGCCTTCATAGCATCTTCTTCCATACTCTTTCTGTATGCAACAAGCTTATTCTTAACCTCATCATGCTTAATACCGATAATCTGCAAAGCAAGATAAGCAGCGTTCTTGCTACCGTTAATAGCAACAGTTGCAACCGGAATACCTGATGGCATCTGTACAATTGAATAAAGAGCATCCATACCGTCAAGCACTGAACCTGAAAGAGGTACACCGATAACAGGAATAACTGTCATAGATGCTACTACACCCGGAAGTGCGGCTGCCATACCTGCAGCAGTGATAATAACCTCAGTACCGTCTTCATTGCATTCTGAGACAAATGAAGCCAATCCCTCGTGTGCTCTGTGAGCAGACAAGCATCTTACATTAACCTCTACTCCGTAACTCTTCAAGATATCAACAGCAGGTGAAACCTTGTCAATATCACTTGTAGAACCCATAATAATTGCTACTTTCATAATATACCTCCATATAATAAAGGCACCCCATAAGGAGTGCCCAAAATAAAATCATAAATATAAAGAATCATTCGGCACTTTATATATGTTAACCAATATAGTACCCACTTATCAATTACTTAAGAACCTTGTCAATAACGCTAAGCAGCAGATCCTCATCAAAAGGCTTAGCGATAAACTCACTGGCTCCATACTTGACAGCCTCGACCATCTTGGACTTCTGTCCTGCCGCTGAAACCATAACCACATTAGCAGAGTCATCATAATCCTTAATCTTGATTAAGGCAGATATACCATCCATAACCGGCATAGTGATATCTAATGTAACTATATCCGGCTTAAGCTCTTGATAAAGCTTAATACCCTGCTCACCGTTAGATGCCTCTCCTACAATCTCATGACCGGCCTCTTCTAATATTCCCCTTAATATCTTTCTTGAGGTCCTTGAATCATCAACTATTAAAATACTAGCCATAATTACATATCCTCCTACTAATTATTCAACGAACACATCGACATCAACGCTAAATACAACGTTAAGTGTACCTTCGCCGATATCTAACTCAAGTCTGAAAGCCGTACCGTCATCACCAACAACATTCTGCTCTGAATCATACATAACAGGTGGATCAAGATCCAACTCAATACCATCATCACTTCTTGCAGATACATAAAGACCGTTGGTAAGATTCAAAAACTCAGATATAGCGTCTAATGAATCTGCATCAACTTCTTTAAAATCTTCCATGCCGAAAACTGATGCAAGCTTAAGAATAGCATCTCTATCGCCAAAAATACCTGTATATACTACCTGATCACCTTGAAGAATCTGCTCAACACCAAAGTCAACCCTCTCAGAATCAAATTCAACAATATCCTTTATACGAATGTCATCATCGATAAAATTCCTGACATTCTCAATAAAGTCATGTACATAATCAGCTCCAAGCGGATCTAATACAGCATTACGATAAATGATGTTAACAGCCTCATCAACATCAGAATTCCTAATCATATCTAATTCTTCATTAGAAAAAGTTGCGTTCATATGTCCGCCCCCTTAATCAATAGTATAATACTCAAATCAAACGCAAATATAATTATAGCAATATTCTTGAAAAAATACAACTAATGATTACTTGCAGATAGTAGCCTTCTTAGGGAGTGAAGGAACAACATTCCTACACTGATCTGCATCAATATACACATCTCTAAGCTTATGGCATCCCTCAAATATATCCTTTCTGATCTCGATTGAATTGGTCTTGAAGCCCTTGATGTGAAGCTCCTTCAATGAAGAACAGAATGCGAAGCAAGCATCTATATACTCAACCTTGTCAGTCTTGAAATTGTCAATCATAAGTGACTCTAAAGACTTACATCCCTTAAATACAGCCTGCATATCCTTGACAGAACTTGTATCAAAAGCACCTACATCCAAAGTCTTAACCTTAGCACATCCGGTAAAGAGATTACTCATATCCTCTACATTAGAGAGGTTGAAATCCTCAACGTCAAGCTCCTTGACACTTGAACAAAGAGCAAACATTGACTCGATGTTCTCGGCATTGGCAGTATTGATACCGCTCACGTTGATAACCTCTGCGTTGCTGTCATTGGCAAACATGCATGAGAAGTCTTCTACCTTACCTGTGTCAAATGTAGACACATCAATACTCTTAAGATTAGCGCAGTTAGCGAACATGTGTGACATGTTGGTAACATTTGCCGTATTAAACTTAGATACGTCAAGCTCCTTAACAACGATAAGACCATCAAACATATGCGCCATGTTAGTTACCTTGCTTGTATCAAACTTGGATACATCAAGGCTCTTGAGCATATCTGAACCATAGAACATGTACGACATGTCAGTAATCTCGCTTGTATCAAACTCTGAAAAATCAAGAATATCAGAGTTCTCATAGCCCTCAAACATACGATTACAAGATGTAACTCCCTTAGGAAGAACCACCTTAGGGTCGCTACCAATATAACGAAGAGAAGAACCGTCGTCGTCTACCTTAAAGAGCTTCTCATCATAATCAAAACTTCCTATATCACCATCAAAATGCTTCATACTATTGCCCTCCTATTATGCAAACGGATTAAAGAAAATCAACATATCTACTATAAATGTTGGAATGAGTATAGAACAAGACCATGCCATGTATCCGAAGAATGAAGGCATCTTGATACCGTTCTCCTCTGCAATTGCCTTAACCATGAAGTTAGGCGCATTACCGATATAAGTGTTAGCTCCCATAAATACAGCACCACACGAGATTGCCTGAAGCATTGTGGTAGCAATAAACGCTGAACCGTTAAGTACAGATACACCTGTAGTTGCGCCAAGGGTTGACGCGGTCGTAAAGAACACAAGGTATGTAGGTGTATTGTCAAGGAATGACGATAACGCACCGGTACACCAGAACATCTGCCATGGCTCGGTAAGTCCAAGCTCAGGTCCCTTAGCCTTTAAGATAAGGAGTGCAGGAATCATGGTTATAAATATACCTATGAAGAGAACCGCAACCTCCTCGATAGCAGCCCATGTAAAGTGGTTAGCAGTTCTAACCTCTTTCTTGGTAGTCTTGAACGACAATAAAGCTGCAAGAAGAATGATTACACACTCAATAACTGCAGAAAATGTAAGATAAACCTCGCCGTAGAGGTGGATACCCCACTCGTGACCGAATGAGTTGTTTAGGATACCGTAAAGAACAACTGCTCCAACTATACATACAAGGAAAATGATATTGTGAGCACCCACAAGCTTAAGAGGTGCCTTATCATCTGACATCTCAGGCTTAAGACCGTCCTCGATATCCTTCTTGTATGCTCTAGAATCCATGATGTAGAATACAACGAGAAGTATAACTACATTGACGAGGAGCATAGGGAGCAAATGAGATGTACTCCAGAAGAAGCCTACACCTCTTGTAAATCCCATAAGAAGTGGTGGATCACCGACAGGTGTCAAACATCCACCTATATTAGAAACAAGGAATATGAAAAATACAATAATATGTACCTTTCGGTTACGCCACTTATTAGCTCTGATAAGCGGACGAATAAGAACCATTGAAGCTCCTGTTGTACCAATCCAAGATGCAAGAGCTGTACCGATTAACAAAAGAATGATGTTAACCTTAGGTGAACCCACCAAATCTCCCTGTAACGAAATGTTACCGGCAACACAGAACAATCCAAACAACAATACGATAAATGTAAGGTAATCCCCTACTACAGACTCTAAAAGCTGTTCGGTCATATTGCCCATTCCATACTTAACAGCAAACGGAATAAGGAATAAAAGCGACCAGAGAATAACAAACCAATGTCTGTTCTTCTCCCAAAACTCTCCTGCAACAAGCGGAAAAACCGCAATACATAACAACATACACACAAAAGGAATAACGAAAACCAAAGAAAGATTGCTTCCTATGTTCTCTCCTTCTGCAGCAAATGCTATATCAGCGTTGGCAAATATAAGTAAAAATGCAGCCAACACAGACAACATTACCTTCTTCATGGCAGTAACCTCCTACTATATACTTATGTCTAAACACATACTATATTATTTTATAATGAATATTAAAAAAAAGCAATATCAAATATTGATTGCATTTCCTAATAAGTTTAAGTATAATGAGTCTATAAATCAATTACAGAAAGGAATTAACACTATGGCAGATAATTATGAAGATATGGAAGTACCTGTAGTTACATTAGAGCTTGATGACGATACATCGATTGATTGCGCAATAATCGCTGTATTCAAGGCAGAAGGCTACTCTTATAACTACGCAGCCTTAATCGAGGTTGAGAATATTGACTCAGAGGACGGCGAGCTTTACCTATATCGCTACAGAGAGCTTCCTGACGACGAGGTTGAACTCACACAGATTGAATCGGATGAAGAATTCGATGCTGTATCTGATGCATTTGACAGAATGCTTGACGAAGCTGAATTCAACGAAGATTAAAAAAGTCCCGAACCATTACGGTTCGGGATTGTTATTTACAGATAATTATGTCTTATCTCATCTCCTGAAAGAGGTGAAAGGTAAGCGGGTGCAATGTCAAATACTGTCTTAGCACCGCTAACGCCCTCTTTATTCATGCGATATGCTGCTCTAGCATATGCAACCAACACAGAACCTGTGAACTCTGGGTTAGAATCAAGGTCAAGCTTGTACTCGATAACATGCTTGTTGCCCTCTCCTGTAGTTCCTGTGTAGATAACTGAACCACCATGTGGAAGTCCGCTGTGGTTAGCTTTCAACTCTTCCTCAGAGATAAATGTCACAGTTGTGTCATAATCTGCGAAATAGTTAGGCATAGTCTTGATTGCCTCTTCTATCTTGGCTTTATCAGCTCCCTCTTCTGCAACAACATAACACTCTCTTAAATGCTTCTGTCTCGTTGTAAGCTCCGGATTAGAGCCTGAACGAACCGCATTAAGCGCATCTTCAATAGGAACCGTATACTGTCTTGCATCCTTAACGCCTTCAATTCTTCTGATTGCATCTGAATGTCCCTGACTTACTCCTCTTCCCCAGAAGGTATAATCCTTACCTACTGGGAGGATTGAATGTGCATAAAGTCTGTTGATTGAGAACATACCAGGATCCCATCCGCATGAGATTATTCCAATCTTGCCTGCCTTAGTGGCTGCAGCGTCAACATTTGCAAAATGTGTAGGGATGTTGGCATGTGTATCAAAACTGTCAATTACATTGTAAAGTGCTGCATACTTAGGAGTCATCTCCGGTAAATCTGTTGCACTTCCACCACAAATCATAAGAACATCGATATCATCTGTCATGTTCTCTAACTCATCCTGATGATATACCTTGGCACCTGGTGTGTTGATTGTAACTGTGCTAGGGTCTCTTCTTGTAAATACAGCTACAAGCTCCATATCGTCGTTCTGCTTAATTGAAGCCTCAACGCCTCTTCCAAGATTACCATATCCTAAAATACCTAATCTGATGCTCATAAAACACTCTCCTTTTATTTCATAACTATATTAACGATTCTACCCGGAACATATATCTCTTTAATAACGTTGCCGGTAAGCTTGTCATTTATTGTCTCCTTAGCGCGAGTGATTACGCTATCCTTAGCCTCATCAACAGAAATCATAAGAGTTGCCTTGGTCTTACCGTTAATCTGAACAGCAATCTCAACCTCGTTATCCTTGATGAGTTCCTCGTCATATGTAGGCCATGTCTGGCTGAATACCGAGCCTTCTCCGCCTAAGAGCTCCCAAAGCTCCTCACCCATATGAGGTGTAAATGGTGACAAGAGAATTGCAAGTGTCTTGAGAGTCTCTTTGTCAACTCCGTCTTTCTTGGTAAGCTCTACGAACTTGTTGTTGTACTCCATAAAGCCTGAAACAACAGTGTTAAGGCTAAAACTCTCCAAACGCTTGGTAATATCATGAACAAGCTTATTACGAAGTTTAACAAGCTCAGGTGTCTCTTTAACATCGCGGTCTAAATTGTCATGAACCATAGTCCATACACGATTAAGGAATCTGTAAATACCGTCAATTCCTCTGTCATCCCAGATAGAATCAAGCTCAGGTGGTCCAATGAAGAGCTCATAAAGTCTAAGCGAGTCGCAACCGTAATCCCTAACGATATCATCAGGTGATACGATGTTACCTAAAGACTTACTCATCTTGGTAGCTGCTCCGGTCTCTTTGTCCTTACCGCAGACCATACCCTGGTTGAAAAGTTTCTTGAATGGCTCGTCAAAATCAACTACACCGATATCATTTAAGAACTTGGTGTAGAAACGGCTGTAAAGCAAATGAAGAACAGCATGCTCTACACCACCGATATACATATCAACAGGAAGATACTTGTCAGCCTTCTCTCTGTCTACAAGCTTCTCCTTGTTGTGTGGATCAACATATCTTAAGAAATACCATGAAGAACCTGCCCACTGTGGCATAGTATTGGTCTCACGCTTAGCAGGCTTACCACAACATGGACATGTTGTATTAACCCACTCATCAATTGCTGCAAGTGGAGACTCACCGGTTCCTGTTGGCTCGTAGTTCTCTACATCCGGAAGCATAAGTGGTAACTGATCCTCAGGTACAGGTACAGCGCCGCAATCAGGGCAATGAACGATAGGAATCGGCTCACCCCAGTAACGTTGACGAGAGAATACCCAGTCACGAAGCTTGTAATTGGTAGTCTTCTTACCATATCCCTTAGCCTCGATCATAGCAGGAGCTTCTTTCTTAAGAACTGAAGACTCCATACCATTCCAGTCACCTGAATTAATCATTGTACCTGAAGCCTCTGTGTAAGCCTCAGTCATATCTTCGATCTCCTTACCATCCTTAGCGATAACCTGGATGATAGGAAGGTCGAACTTCTTAGCAAATTCAAAATCTCTATCGTCATGAGCAGGAACACACATGATTGCTCCTGTTCCGTAATCTGCAAGTACATAATCAGAAAGCCAGATAGGAACCTTAGCACCGTTAAGAGGATTGATAGCGTAAGAACCTGTGAATACACCGGTCTTCTCTTTATCCTGCATTCTGTCTACATTTGATCTCATTGAAGAGTCAAATATATACTTCTCAACAGCATCCTTAGTCTCGTCAGTTGCAAGACTCTTAGCCATGGCATGCTCAGGTGCAAGTACCATAAATGTAGCACCGTAAAGGGTGTCAGGACGAGTTGTATATACTGTGATAGACTCATCTCTTCCGTCAATCTTAAAATCTACCTCTGCACCGTACGACTTGCCGATCCAGTCTGTCTGCATCTTCTTAACCTTAGTAGGCCAATCAAGCTTGTCAAGGTCGTCAAGAAGTCTGTCAGCGTATGCCGTAATCTTAAGCATCCACTGTCTTAAGTTCTTCTTGGTTACTTCGCTGTGACAACGCTCACACTTACCGTCTACAACCTCTTCGTTGGCAAGTCCTGTCTTACATGAAGGACACCAGTTGATAGGCATCTCCTTCTCGTATGCGAGACCTTTCTTAAACATTTGAATAAATATCCATTGTGTCCACTTAAAGAACTCAGGGTCTGTTGTGTTAACTTCTCTGTCCCAGTCATATATAGCTGCAATCTGGTTAATCTGTCTCTTGATATTCTTGATGTTCTCCTCTGTGGAAATGCGTGGATGAACCTTGTTCTTAATCGCATAATTCTCGGCAGGGAGACCAAAAGCGTCCCATCCCATTGGATGAATGAGGTAATAATTCTGAAGCATCTTGTATCTGCTCCACACGTCGGATATAACATATCCTCTCCAATGTCCGACATGGAGACCGTTACCCGATGGATAAGGGAACATATCCAAACAGTAATACTTCTCTTTCTTGCCGTCATCAACGTTGACCGGATGCTCCTCCCATATCTTACGCCACTTCTTCTCAATGGCTATGTGATTGTATGGAACTGATTTGCCCATGATAAATACCTCCTAAATATATCGTGCGTAACAATACGCTTCAAAACTTATTGATTATAACACATTATGTTAGATTAGACAAATGAAAAATAGCAGGAGTAGAAATTAATCTACTCCTGCCGGGTAAGACGAATATTTCAATTAATACTTATGCCTTTTAGCTGAGTTTTATCCCTTTATTCTTTATAGCCCCCGAGTACTTGCCTATGCCCTTTAAATACAATCTCATCTTTCCCTTACTGTTATTATCTTCGTATCTGGCAACAATGTAGTCGACTCCATAGATTAAAGTTTGGCCATCAACAGTAACTTTGATAGAACCATTCTCAAATAAATTATAACCCTTATCATCTAATACATCTTCAAGAATAAAAGGTTCACCATCATATTTCAATTTTTTAGCCGTTCCGCTAATTTTAACACTTGCTTTAAAACGAGAACCAACAGTCACCCCATCAAGTTCAAAACTACCTACGCAGTAATTCTTATACTTTGAATTAGCTTCAACTTTAAGTGTATATTCTTCTCCAGCCTTAAGCTCACTTACCGACGTATCATCTTTATATGCGGTAATCGTATAATATTTATTCGATATCTCTTGACCTAACTCATCAAATATAAACATACTTATATTTTTTGTTTTAATCCCATTATGTATCGTAGAAATCAACACATCATCTTCATCAACTTCCGATAAATCATAAGGCTCAATACAATACTTCAAGACATTAGTTAATTTATCTGTAAAGTTCCTCACTCCAGTGACAGTTACTGTACCCGTAAATGTACTTTTGTTATATTTATACTTCACAGTATAGTCAATATCCTTTTTTAGTATCACATCATTATATGTTACAACTATATCTGGTGATCCATTTGATGCACTTTTATATGTGTCACCATCTTTAAACTCAACATTAAGTTTTGAATAATTATAAAGTGTTGAAATGTTAGCAGGCTTTATAGTGAAAGCCATGGTCTTAGCCTTATTATCGCTCCCCCACGCCAAAACAGTAGCTTTCCCGGCATTTACATTATTGGTCACCTTAATGTTTACTCTCTTTTGGTTAGGATTTTTATTAACATACCCATCATCCCCATCATAAACCATCACAATTGTACCATCCGACTTGGTTTTCACCGTAATCTTGTTAGGATAATGTAATTCACCATTATATGTGAAACCACTAGGCATATCCTTTACTATACTTTTCACACTACTTACAACCTGTTCGCTATCATCATTTTTGGGGGTAACTAACAAAAAATTACGTGAAATACTCTTTCCTGAATACTTACCTTTTTTTATAGAAACAGTAACTTTTGCAGTACCTACTCTTTTATTGCTAGAATAAGATATTGTATAGTCATAATTCTTTTTTAATGTTTTACTTTTAGGTGTTAACACCTTACAATCTTCATCATAAATCACAACACGAAAATCAGGTTCAACTGCTGAACCTACACATTCGTATTCTTTTTCAAGTCCTTCTATAACAGGTCCTTTCAACTCCTTACCAAATTCAAGCATATACGGATTATTACAGATAAACTTAGTTTCCTTCTTAACCAATCCATCATAAGTAACTGTCGATGCTGTATACTTTATCGCCATTCCGTCATTAACAACTTCGCTGGTAAGCGTAACCGGCGAATCAATAACTACATTTGGAATACGAGTACCATCTTTAGTAACCACATAAACAGCATCTGCACTTACAGTTGGAGTAAAATCAATCTTAGACGCGTCAAAATTAGGATTGCCTGAAGCATCATACGAGGCATTTGCAGAAACCTCACAAGGTGCAAGTTTCCATCCAAACATAACTTTGTTAAAAGTGAACGAACCAGATATACCTTCTTCCCCACCGTTAGGATAGATATATCTGCAGGCATTAACCTCGTCCTCCGCATGAACTAAGCCGTCCTCTTTCTTGTAAAACTTATGTAAATCTACTGTAGCTTTATATGTTGCATTATAAGCATTAGAGCTAACAGTTAAATCACTTACTACATCAGCCTCTGCAGAAACCGTATAATACCTTTTACCGGTTTTCTTTGATGTATAAGTAATATTATATCTCATAACAGGGTTACCTGACGCCTTGTTAAGGATAACCGGCCATTTGTCATACCAATTAACCTTAGGTGCGTAAAATACGTCCTTTTGAAATACTTTCTCTGCAGTAAGATCTTCATTAGTTACAGGCATACTTCCAGCGCCACTCTTATAAAAAGTACCAATATTACCTACAACATTTGCTCTATAGCCTACCTCAATACCCGGTATTGCAAAACTGTCGTCTCTCGTAACTTCAATCTGACTATCTGAAAAGGTTACTTTCTTTGTCTTATTAAGGGCATCAGATGATGCAAGAGTGATGGTAACCTTTGCTTTAGGCGCAGCAACAGGAGAACCTGATGCGTCAAATGAAACAGTATCCCACTCCCACTTAGGCTCGCCCTTCATGATAGTTACAGTGCCCCAAACAGCCTTAACTTTTATATTATGATCAACTTTAATCGTATCGCCCGGATTATAAGCCTTGCCATCTATCTCCCAGTGTTTAAATGTTGTTCCGGCAGGAGTTTTAAATCCACATTTAGGAAGTGTGTACTCTTCTCCGTCTTTGACATTAACGCTGTCCATGTGGCTATTACCGTATTCCGAGGCAAATGATACATTATAATAATACACATTTACTTCTGTTGTAACATACTCTGTGACTACTTCTGTAACTACTTCTGTAACTACTTCTTTAACTGTATTTGTAATATACACTGTATTAGATGAGCCTTGTGATGGATTATAGGTCCATTTAGCATAGAGGAGGAAGCCTGACACTGGATTAATTCCATTATCCGCAAAACCATTATTATTATAGCTTTCTAACGCATAGCCATCTCCATTTTCAATAGAACTGTTAAACGCTCTAACACTTAGGAGTCTTACATTACCAATCTCCTGTGGTCTTTCTATTTCTACCCTACTAGTATTAAAACAATCTATTCTATTATTTCCGTTCGAATCAGCATACCAACCGTTAAATGATAATCCAGATCTATTAGGTAAATTACTTAAAGTGAACACGCCATCATTGTAACCTAGATTAATTAAGCCGCCATTTAGCATATCTTGAGCTTGATTACAGCTAACAATCTGCGTCGTTAAATCATTTCCATTCTCATCTACAAGATGATATCCATCACCACCAACATTTACAAGTCTAAACTCAGTAATAATCGTAGTTGCCGCGCTGGCACTGACACTAGGACCAATTAAAGAAAAGGATAAAACAAACGCCAGCATTAGCGCTGCTATCCTCTTAAATCTTTTTAGAACTTCTCTCTTCATTCTAACCATCCTTTCATAATTAAATAATACTTCCATTAGCACATTAAAGCACTAAAATCCACACTTAACAATTTTATCACAATTCATTTATGAGGGCAACCTCAATCCGTAATTACCCGTAGCGGCGAACATCGTTCGCCATGTGGAGCACTATGTGCTCCGCTACGATTATTATACTTTTTTGACTTATCCAATCATTTTATGTACAATAGCAGTAATTAATTATAAGTGAGGCCTTAAGTCATGGTATTATGCACCTGCCGCATGTGCGGTTTTTCATTTTACAAAAGAATAGAGACCAATCTGTGCGACGAATGCGCCAACAAGTCAGAGGACATGTACGACAAAATAGTGCGCTACCTTAAGGAATACCCTAACAGTAACGCACTACAGATTTCAGATTATCTTAATATCCCGGCTTACGATGTCCTGACATTTCTCGATAACGGACAATTAGAACGTAGCCACGGAGTGTTTGAACAGATTCCTGACGAACCTGACTACAATGTGGGATTTATCACCAAGAATGATGAAACGTAAAAGATTCTTCGCTTACGCTCAGAATGACAGGTTAGCTATAACCCAATAACTCACTCATTACCCGTAGCGGCGAACATCGTTCGCCACTATGGAGCACACTGTGCTCCGCTACGATTATATAGCCGATTTTAAGAATGAGTATGCAAATGCAATCGCAAGTATTACAACCGCATAAACCATGCTGTACACAAGCCTGTTTCTATCAATCTCCTTATGCTTCTTGTCCGAGCACACATACACCCATCCCTTATTAATCTTATAAATACAGAACAGATATATCGCAATCGCAATAGCTGCGAACAGGAATATAACTACGGTATACATAGTCGCACCTGTCGTGAGCGCCATCGCCAAGAAGAACAAGAACCCGATTCCAAGTCCAAGTACCCCAAAAATCAGGTTGAACACGCCGGATACCAACACATATCTTCTGGTATTGTCCGATTTGTACTCGGATTTGGTAGTCTTCTTAGGAGCTTTATTGTTAACATTTGCCTTATTAGACTTAGTATTCTCTGCCATAATAATCATTCCTCCATCTGAGAGTTAAGAAACTCATCAAAATCATCCATGGTCATCAGGATAGTTCTTGCCTTGGTACCCTCCTCAGGCCCTACAACCCCGGCTTCGCTAAGCTGATCCATGATTCTAGCAGCCCTGTTAAAGCCAATCTTATAAACTCTCTGAAGCATTCCAATGGACGCCTTCTGCTTCTCGATAATAAACCTAGCCGCATCGTTAAAGTACTCGTCCCTGTCCATCTCTTTGTTGGCATCGCGGATGTTTTGCGGTCCCTGATTAATCTCCTTTTCAATGCTGTCATTATATCCCGCGTCTATCTCCTGAGCCTTAATACATTCCACAACAGCAGCAACCTCTCTGTCAGAGACAAATGCTCCCTGCACTCTGATAGGCTTCGCAAGGTCTCTTGGATGAAACAGCATATCACCCTTGCCAAGAAGCTTCTCGGCACCTACAGTGTCTATAATAGTCCTTGAATCGACTCCTGATGATACGGCAAATGCTATACGAGACGGTACATTGGCCTTGATAAGACCGGTGATGACATCAACGGACGGTCTCTGTGTAGCAATTACAAGGTGAATACCTGCAGCACGCGCAAGCTGAGTAAGTCTTACGATTGCATCCTCAACCTCGCCCTTAGCAACCATCATAAGGTCTGCAAGCTCGTCGACAATAATTACAATCTTAGGCATACGCTCAAACTCACCCTCAGGATCCTCACCCTTCGCGTGTATAGCGTCAACTTTCTGATTGTAGCCCTCAAGCCCTCTGACGCCGTATTTGGCGAATTTCTTGTATCTGGCATCCATCTCGGCAACCGCCCAGTTAAGAGCACCTGACGCCTTCTTAGGATCCGTTACAACCGGGATAAGAAGATGCGGAATACCATTATAAACAGAAAGCTCAACAACCTTAGGATCAATCATGATAAGCTTAACATCATTAGGGTCAGCCTTATATATGATACTCATAATAAGAGTATTGATACATACTGACTTACCGGAACCGGTAGCGCCCGCAATAAGTACATGTGGCATCTTACCGATATCACTTATAACAATCTCACCACTTATATCCTTACCAACCGCAAACAGCAGATCTCCCTTTCTGTCAAGGAAATCGCTGCCCTCAAGAAGATCTCTGAACGCAACAGCAGCTGCCTCCTTGTTAGGAATCTCAATACCTACGGCAGACTTACCCGGAATCGGTGCCTCAATACGAATATCAGCAACAGCCATAGCAAGCTTGATATCATCAGCAAGTCCGGTAATCTTGTTAACCCTTGTACCCTGCTCAGGCTGCATCTCATATCTGGTTACAGCAGGACCGCAGCTAACATCGGTAACGGTCACATGCACACCGAAACTGTCTAATGTCTCCTCTAACTTCTTAGCAGTAGCCTGAAGCTCGCCCTTGGTCGTTCCTTTAGCCGGATTCCCCTTGCCAAGCAAGGTAATAGGCGGTCTCTCGTACTTCTTCTTAGAGCCGTTACTAGAGCTTGATGAAATCTCCTTAGCAGTCTCATTAACAGCTATTTCAGTCTCTTTAGCGCTCTCCTTGGTATGCTTTCTCTTTCTCTTCTTAGGCTCCTCTATAGCCGGCTCATCTATCTCATCTTCAACTATATCACTGCCTGATATATTCATCTTAGGCTCATCAACCACGTCAGAGAAATCGGCAACCTCGTTCTTGACAACCTTCTTATCAATCGTTGCATCAACCACATCCGCGTCAGAGAATAACGAAGCGTCATCAATATGTTCCTTGACATCTCCACCCCTAAACGCAGCATCCATAAGTATTCCTGCCGCCTTATCAGACTCCTCGCTTATATGAGCCTTAGAATCGCTAACATCTCCAGAGAAATGAAGCTCTCCTCCTTCAGAAACAGTAACATTGGACTTATTGTCTTTCATCGGCTCGTCACGAAGAACATTGCCCTTGTCAGCATTTGCCTCAGAAAATGCAGCAGAATCCGTAAGCACGCCCCCGACTTGACTAGGAGAAGCATCTCCGCCAAGCACGATAGGCCTGATCTCAGGAGAAGCCTGTCTCATAGCTCTGCGCCTCTCAAGGTCAGATATCTCCTCTTCTTCCTTAACCTTCTCCTCTTCATAGCGCATCATGCGCTCTTTCTTTCTGTCTTCCTTGATAATCTCTGCTCTCTTGGCTCTCTTCTCCTTGACAGCCTGTCTTGCTAAAATCTCTTCCTCATCCATGTGATAGCAACTGATAATATACTTGGCCAGATCAATGATTGCGTTGCCTGCAATAAGCATAATAAGCACAATTATTGCAACTATCAGCACTATCCATGTTCCACTCTTAGAAAGCAAAGGATAAAGCATTCCGATAAACAGTGTTCCGAAGAATCCACCTGCGGACTTGTTCTCAACACTGTACTTAACCGCATCCATAAGTTCTTTAAAGCCCCAGTCAATATGAACCACAGCGTGTGACAACGCACAAAGCACAAGAAGCAACACTCCGATAAATGAAGACTTCCGTATCATGTACCCGCTGTAATCATCATACAAGAGCATAACAGCTACCAATCCCGCCAATATCGGAAGAATATACGCCATAGCCCCAAAGCACGCAAATAAAGCGTTACTAATCCATCCACCCAATCTTCCACACAATCCTATCGTGCAGAAGAATACGAATATCATAACGCCGTCAAATGCTATAGTCTTGATTAAATCAGCCGTAAAATCCTCCCTGCTTCTTCCCTGTGCACTACCGGCACGCTTAGAGTTAGAAGCTTTCTTAGAAGAGCTGCTCTTCTTAGCATCCCTGGTATTCTTTTTATTATTAGCGCTTTTATTACCTGTCGCCATAATCTACCCCGCTTTAAACATACTGCGGATTACCTGTATTATATGTAATCCCAAATATAACAACTTATTGTGCCTTGTAAAACACAACCTACATTATAAGGTATATTGTCAAATTATGCAAATAAAAACCACCTTGCATGTATTTCTTTAAAAAATGTAACTCAAGACGCACTTGATACGATTGACAAAGAAACTGAATTAAGCGATAATATAAGCAAGACTAATAGAATCGTAAGCGTTGGTGCATTTGTAGAGAGAATTGTATGTGGAAACGCATTAGACGGAGGTGACGCTATGAATATGACTGAATTGCGCGAGCATCTTATTAATCTTCAAAAAGAAGAGATTGCCAAGAAAGATAAAGAGATTGCTGAGAAAGACGAAGAAATCAAAAAACTCAAAGAGCAGCTTAAGAAGTATACTAAGATCGCTGCATTATAATAATAAATAACAGTGGGGATATTTGACTAATCCTCACTGTTCTTTTATTTGATATATACAATAAATTTGAGTTCTTAATTCATTAATTATTTCTTAATATACTTCGCCTTTTTAGATATACTGTAAAGTGTAAAATATAAATGTAGGTTTAGTGGAAAATAAAAATGTAGGTTTC
>CAMVPR010000046.1 GCA_947169385.1 uncultured Lachnospiraceae bacterium
TATAAAAAGGTTCGTTTATCAAGAGATATTAAAAACGCTTTTGTTGTCAACTAATTCTTTGTTAGTGGTAGATATAAGACCATGTGTGTGACCAGGTGGCCACGGGGACAGACCCTGTGGTTTCTTAGACTGCACAAAATGTTGCTTTAGGGGTAAAGTATGATGGTGTTGCAGAAGAGAATGATATCGATACCGGAGAAGATTATTATAAGATTCAATTAAAAGAGGGATTTTTCTACAAAATATCTGTTACGGATATGGAAGATATTGGTGAGTACAAATGGAATAGTTTGCAAGTTGATATATTGCCTGAAAGTGACACTGACTCAAGTTACACTGTCAGTAATGATATTTTAGAAAAATCATATTCTGACAAGACCAAGCTATTTAAGGCTACGTATACAGGAAATTATTACTTGAGATTTGAGTGCTCTGAGGGCGCGAAATATTCGTTTATGATTGAAACTTTTGATCCGTTTGGCTATCATGTTAAAGATTCTTCCAGTAATGAATATATGATACTTGGTAATAGGACTTTAGAGTTTGTTAAAGCTGCAAGTAAAAATATAGAGAGTTATGATTTTATTTGGTCTGAAACATTTAAATCAATCAATGGACTTGAAGTAATAAATAGCTATGATGCTGGATTTACAGTTACTTCTATTGGTGAATATGCTTTCAAGGGGTGTAATTTAAAAAGTGTAAGTTTTTCTGAAAGTATTAATTATATTGGTGTTGGTGCATTTCAAGATTGTAAAAAACTCGGTACTGAAAAGTGGATTATGGGCGTTGTGATAGGAGGTAAAAACGTCACTATTGAAAATGATGCTTTTAAAGGATGTAAAAAACTGGGTTCTGTTAGAGTGCTAAAAGGAGCAAGTATTGAGTCGGTTGGCAAGAATTCATTTAAAAATACAAAAAAGGGAATTCGATTTGAAGTTCCAAATGTCAAGAAGTATAAGAGGATTTTTAAGAAATCAGGAATAAAAAAAGCAAAATTTTCAAAATCATATATATAGCATTTAAAATATCTGTCGCACAGAAGAGTTTCTATTTGTCGCGACAGATATTTTTTATTTATTGACATTATATAATTTATATAATAAAATGTAATTGTAAGGAGGTAGACAGCATGGATATGAATGGAAAAGAATTGTTAAAACTCCTGAAAAATAACGGGTGGCAGGAAGTTCGCATAGAAGGGAGTCATCATGTTATGCGAAAAGATAATCAAACGTTGACTGTACCTGTTCATGGAAGTAAGAGTGTCAAGAAGGGCTTGCTTAATGCAATTTTAAAGGAAGCCGGACTTAAATAGATTATGGTATTAAAGAGGTGATTTGTTATGGTTAGGGTATATCCAGCAGTTGTACATAAAGAGGAAGATGGTTTTTGGCTTGAATTTCCTGATTTATCGGGATGCTTTACGGATGGAGATAACATAGAGGAACTTATGAATAACGCTGAGGAGGCACTTGGTACGTATTTGGCTGTTAAGTTGGAGAATGAGGAACAATTTCCACAAGCGTCTGACATTTCTAAGATAAAGAAGAGTCGAGGCGATATAACCACATATGTCTCCGCAGATGTTAATAAGTATCATAAAGATACTAAGGCGGTTAAGAAGATGATATCAATTCCATCTTGGCTTGCTAAAGCGGCTGAAGAGAAGAGTATAAGCTTGTCGAAAGTGTTGCAGGAAGCGTTGCTTGAGAAGATTTCATAATATGTAGGAGGTTAAAACCACAGGGACGGACCCAATGTCATTTATACTCTTTATACTTTTGAAATCGTTTTATACTTTTTATACTTTTTATACTTTTAAAATCATTTTATACTTTTTATACTTTTTTTTGTCAAGCGAATGGATAAAAGGAGAGGGAGTATATGTAAGTGTCCGGTCAGCAGACATTTACATATACTCCCTTTCATGAAGGAGAGAAATAATTATGAAAAGAAAAGATTATTAATATCATTTACTTCTTGTCTATTGTTATGGTAAATGATGGATATGACAAGGGTATGAATGAAAAATGAACATTTTGTAAACATTTGGGGGGCGGATTAGGGTTTGCATCTGTCTGTACGTGACAGACACGCTTTCGCTCGGGTAAAAACGTATCGGTACTAAATTCGTGCTGCGTTTACACTTGCACTCAATAAGTACCGACGTTTTTATACGGTCTGTTACTTAACAGACAGACGCAAATAGTAATCCTCAGGGTGGCGGGGCCACCGGGGTTTTTGTGTCATTCTGAGCGAAGCGAAGAATCTTTGTCCCGAGTATAATGAGGGACAACTGGGATAATATATATACATCCGCCTTAGGTTTATGTTATAATTACCACAGAATAAATATGTGAGGTTATATTAGATGAATTTCGAATATGAGACCAAGCGGCTTGTTATGAAAGTTTGTCATGATGATGTGGCGGAGCAGGTGCTTTCTTTTTATGAGGGTAATCGCGATTTCTTTGATAAATATGAGATGACAAGAGCGGACAATTTCTATACTCTCGCATATCAGCAAGCTACTTTGAAGGTTGAATATGATGAAACTTTTCGTCGAAGGATGATTAGATTCTACATTTTCAAGAAGGATGAGATTGCTGATATTAATAAAGATTATGAGGTGATTAATGAACTTGATATTATCAGAAAGAGGATTGTCGGTTCGGTGAGTCTTACGCAGATTAGGACCGGCGCTTTCAAGGATGCTCTTTTTGGTTACAAGCTCGACAACAGATATTGGGGACAAGGATATGCGACGGAAGCGTGCAAGAAACTTATGGAGATAGCATTTGACGAATTAGGATTACATAAGTTAAACGCTATGATTATGCCGGATAACGAGAGATCTATTAAGCTTATAGAGGGGCTTGGTTTTAAGAGAGAGGGGCTTTTAAGGGAGGCGTGCGAGGTTAATCACGCCCATGAGGATCACATTTTATATTCATTTGTTAAGGGATTGGACGACGTATGAGGAAGTTAACTGATGACGAAAAATATATGAGACAAGCGATTAAGCAGGCTAAGAAGGCGGAGGCGATTGGCGATGTCCCTATCGGATGCGTGATTGTGTACGAAGGCAAGATTATAGCGCGCGGCTATAATAGGCGTAACCGTGACAAGACGACGCTTGCCCATGCAGAGCTTATTGCGATTAAGAAGGCGAGCAAGGTTATTGGTGACTGGCGCCTTGAGGAATGTACGATGTACATAACATTAGAGCCGTGTCAAATGTGCGCGGGTGCCATTGTGCAAGCCCGCATTCCGAAGGTTGTTTGTGGTTGTATGAATCCCAAGGCAGGCTGTGCGGGGTCTGTTATTGACCTTTTCCATGTTGACAGGTTCAATCATCAGGTAGAGTTTGAATTCGGAATTTTAGAGGATGAGTGCAGAGACATGATGCAGTCATTTTTCAGAAGACTCCGAAAGAAATAAATAAGCCATTACGCGATATCCGTGTAATGGCTTTAACTGTCTTATAAATCCACGCAGCCTGCGTTGTGACCGCAGGTGAAAGCGTTACCATGGCAGTTAGCTCGATCCAGGCACCCTCACGGCACACAGGATGACTGCTTAAGGCTGCTTCGTTCCCGACCTGACCTGGTTCACAGGTCCTGTTGCGCGAGACCAAGATGTCAACACCACTTACCATGGGCAGCCAGACACCCTAAAAGCCCCGAAACAGACCGTCGTCTCCGCTATAGCTACGGAAAGAGGGCCTCGCTACGACCCCGACTAGCGTGGATAATCATTATACATAAATTATCTCATACTGTCAAATGATACTGTAAATTCAGCATAGAACGGCGTCGATAACATTTTCTTTTGTAAATATTTTGTTACATTTGCTTAAAAATAGTGGAAATTATGTCTGAAAAGTGTTAAGATAATACAAGTATGTTTTATGTTAAGTAAGTTTAACTGTTACGCGGGGGCGTAGGCATTTGCCTATATTAAGAACAGAAGACTGAAGGTGAAGGACAATGATGAACTATACCACTATTATTGAATATGTTAAGGAGCAGACGGAGACCAACGGACGTCCGCCTAAGTATCCTTTTAGAGACAGGTTTGAGCACACCATGAGGGTGTACAGATGGGCAATTAAGCTTCAGAACAAGCTCGGTGGAGACTTGGAGATTATATCTCTGGCGGCTTTGCTTCATGATGTTGGATGGGATGAGAAGGAAGAGATTTCGCATGCGGTTGTGGGTGCGCAGATGGCAGCGGATTTTCTGGTTGAGATGGATTACGATCCTGCTAAGATTGGGCGTGTTTGCGAGATTATCAGGCGCCACGAGGATCAGGACACCGAGGATGAATTGTCATTAGAGTGTCAGATAGTGATGGATGCGGATTTGCTTGATGAGCTTGGTGCGATAGGCGTTTTGTGGGATGCGATGGCGACTGCTGTTGAGGGCGGAGACCAGGCAAGCTACAAGCGTGCTTATTCAAGGATTCGTCAGTATTACAAGATTAATGTGCCTAAGCGAGTGAGAGCTAAGACGCCGGAAGGCAAGCGTGAGTATCAGAGGCGCATGGATTTTGTTCAATCATTTATCGCACAGTTAGAGCGAGAGCTTTTCTAGTTGGATTTTGAATATGATTTTGAGTGTCACTTCCGTTTGGGAGTGACATTTCTTATGAAGGAGTAAGTTATGGCGGAGCTGCTTAATAAGTTAATGAAGTACAGTGAGAGTGGCGTTTATCCTTTTCATATGCCGGGACATAAGCGTAGGGGTAAGGATAGTGTATTGCCGTATGACATTGATATTACGGAGATTGACGGGTTTGACAACTTGAATATGTTGAGTGAAGGTGGCATTTTATGGCAAATGACTAAGGATGCCGCTCAGTTTTATGGCGCAAATGTAGCATTTTCATCGCTGTTAGTTAATGGATCGAGCGGTGGAATTATGGCAGCGATAAGGGCTTCAGTACCACATGATTCAGGAATTGTTATTGCGAGGAATTGTCATAAGTCAGTTTATCAGGCAGCGGAGAGCTTCAATCTTGATGTCAGGTATGTGTATCCTTCGTATATTAAGGAGTATGGTATTTTTTCGGATATGGATGTCAATGTGCTTTCTGAGGCGCTAAGACAGGCAAGACAAGAGATTAAGGCTTCGGCTTTGGTTGTCACTTCGCCGACCTATGAGGGTGTAATCCTTGATATTAAGGCGATTGCAGAGGTTGCTCATAAGTACAATATGACTTTGATTGTTGATGAGGCTCATGGCGCACATTTGCCTTTTGTTGATGAGAAGTTGTCTGCGATTAATAAAGGTGCGGATATAGTTATTCAGAGTCTTCATAAGACACTTCCTTCATTTACTCAGACGGCGATTATTCATTTGACAAATGAAGGCAAGAAACGAAGCATTAATTTAGAGAAAAGGTTAAAGGAGACAATCCCGCAGTTTCAGACTACAAGTCCTTCTTACGTGCTTATGGCGTCGATGGATGAGTGTTTTAATATGTGCAAGGATTTTGTTGACGAGGGAAGATTTGACGAGTATCTAAAGTTGGTTAGGAGATATAGAGAAGACTTTAGAGGGCTTAAGAACCTTAAGCTTCTTGAAGGCGAGGAAGTGTCTGCATTTGCCTATGATGAGGGGAAGATAGTATTTCTGACCGCGGGGACGGACGTAGACGGGTTCGAGGTTATGAAGCGGTTTAGGGAGAAGGGAATAGAGTGCGAGATGGCAGCGGAATCTTATGTGGTTCTGATGACGAGCGTGATGGATAGCGAGGATGGATTTAAGAGGCTTAAGGATGCTGTTTTTAAGATAGATGGCGAGGTTAACAGAGTTAGGGAGGTTGTGGTTACCAAGCCTGTAATCGCTAAGAAGGAGAAGGTAAAACTTAGACTCGTTGACGACCAAGGGGACGGACCTAGTGGTTCGTTCTCACAGGAATCTCACGAAAGTGACCAGGGGGACGGACCTGGTGGTTCGTTCTCACAGGAATCTCACAAAAATGACCAGGGGGACGGACCCGTTGGTTTGGTGATTCCGGAGCAGGTGATGAAGATATTAGAGGCCAGAGAGAGGGAGGCGGTTCCGGTAGCATTTGACAAATTAAAAAAGCAACTCGAGATTGGAGTGTTAGAGACGTCAGCGATGATGGGGAGTGCGACAACATTTGTCGCGGGAGAATACGTGATGATGTATCCGCCCGGAGTGCCGATTCTTGTGTCGGGTGAGAAGATTACGCTTAAAGTGCTTGAACTCATTGAGGGAGTCGTGGATGAGGTTAAGATTCTGATGTAGAAAGATTCTTCGCTGCGCTCAGAATGACAGATAGACCAGAGGGACGGACCTTGTGGTTTTAGAATGACATGCCTAGCCAGAGGGACGGACCCTGTGGTTTTTGGGTACTTAGCTTAATCTTCAGGATGTATCGGTCGATATAATATATGAGTGCATATGTCGGAAATATGTGCTATAATGTAATGAGCTATACATTTCGGAGGATTACACATGGGTTTTTTGATTTCCCTTGAAGGGCCTGATGGGTGCGGCAAGTCGACTCAGATTGGCTATATGAAGGATTATTTTGCAGATGAAGGCTACGAGGTCGTTGTGGCGAGAGAGCCCGGCGGTACCAAGATTAGCGAGAAGATAAGGGACATTCTCCTCGATACAGACAACATGGATATGGACTACAGGGCCGAGATGTTTCTCTACGCTGCAGCCAGAGCCCAGCTTGTGCACGAGGTTATACGCCCTGCGCTTGAGGCTGATAAGGTTGTGATTATGGATAGATTTGTCGACAGCTCAGCCGTTTATCAGGGGATTGCAAGAGGCCTTGGTGTCGATACCGTTTACAAGGTTAACGAGATTGGACTCAACGGAGTCAAGATAGATTTAACAATTCACTTGGATCTTCCGGCCGATGTCGGTCTTGCCAGAAAGAAATCACAACACGAGATGGACAGGATGGAGCTTAACGGAGACGATTTTCACAGCAAGGTTGCAGAAGGATATAGAGAGCTTGCAGCTAAGTTTCCTGAGCGTATCGTCACAATCGACGCAACCAAGAGTGTTGAAGAAGTCAGAGAAGAGATATTAAACGTAATTAAACGTTTGCGATAACATTTGATAAAGGAGGTGTGCATATGGATATTAAGGTAAATGAACCTAGAGAAGTCAATCAGACTCAGGCCGCACAGCCTAAGAATCAGGATGTCAACGGAACATTTAAGTTTACGTTGGTCGGCAATATCGAGAAGTCCGAGCTTCAGGAGCGATTGACCAAGCTTATGAAGGAGATTACCGAGCAGGGCGAAAGAATCTCCAAGCACATGGATATCAAGGATATGCGCGCCTATAGAGCCAAGATTAAGGAATTTATGAATGAAGTTTCTGCCAATTCTCACGAGTTCTCAAGAGAGAATTTCCTTGACAGAAGGGGCCGTCACAGGGTGTACGGAATCGTGAGAAAGGTAGACGAGACACTAGATGAGCTTGCCGAGGAGCTCCTTAAGGATGAGAAGGACAACATCGCAATATTGCAGAAGGTTGACGACATTAGAGGAATGCTTCTTGACATTTCAACATGATTAAGGAGGGGAGAGCTATGGTTACACTTAACGACGTAATTGGAGAAGAGCAGATAATAGATTATTTTAGACAGGCGGTTTCAGGCGGCACAGTTAGTCACGCTTATGTTTTAGAGGGTGAAGAGGGTGCAGGCAAGAAGATGCTTGCGTATGCATTTGCCAAATTATTACAATGTGAAGAAGGCAAGGAGAGCGCTTGCGGCAAATGTAAGTCGTGCCTCATGGCTGAGAGCATGAATCATCCTGATATCATAACCGTCACTCACAGCTCCCCTATGCACTTTGGAGTTGATGAGCTCAGAACTCAGATGGTAAATGAAATGGGCGTTAAGCCTTATCACAGCCGCTACAAGATATTTATCGTTCCAGATGCCGAGCTTATGACGAACCAGGCACAGAACGCGATTCTTAAGACGATTGAGGAACCTTCGGAACATGGTATAGTTATGCTTCTTACGACCAATGCCGGCAAGTTTCTTCCAACTATTCTTAGCCGTTGCGTGAAGCTTACTATCAAGCCGGTTGATCCTTTGAAGGTTTACAATTATCTTAAAGAGAATTACAGCACTCTTTCCGACGGAACAGAAGTTGCTGAGGAGGAGCTTAGATTTGCAACTGCTTATGCGCAGGGTAATATCGGCAAGGGTATCAGGGCTGTTGAGAGTGAGACATTTAAGGAGATTAAGGATATTGTTATCAATGCCTTGAAGAATATTAACAGGTGGGAGATTCCTGATATGGTATTTTCTGCCAAGGCTGCTGCGGAATATAAGACAGATTTGTTTGATTATTTTGATATAATGAAGCTGTGGTTTAGAGATGTTTTGATGCTTAAGGTCACTAAGAATATTGATCAGCTTGTTTTAAAGGACATGTACAGTGTCATGAATAAACAGGCTCAGGTTGTTTCTTATGAGGGAATAGAGAGTGTCCTTGAAGCGCTTGACAATGCCAAGATTAGATTGGATTCTAATGTTGATGTTGCCACAATTTTGGAGCTTCTTTTGTTCAGAATAAAGGAACAGCTTAAGTGGGTTAAATAACTGATTAGGAGTAAGATTATGACTGAGATTATCGGAGTTAGATTCAGAGATAACGGGAAGATATATTATTTTAGACCGGAGGGTAACAAGCTCTCTGTTGATGACCACGTTATTGTTGAGACAATAAGGGGTGTTGAGTACGGAACTGTCGTGCTTTCCAATAGAGAGATAGGTTCGGATGACTTTAACGGAGATATCAAGCCTATCAAGCGTGTTGCAAATGATGACGACGCCGTGCAATACGAAGAGAACAAGATTAAGGCAGCTAAGGCCATGGAGATTTGTGCTAAGAAGATTGACAAGCATGGTCTTGAGATGAAGCTTATTGAGACTGAGTATACATTTGACTGCAATAAGTTGATATTCTATTTTGCTGCTGAAGGTAGAGTTGATTTTAGAGAGTTGGTTAAGGACCTTGCTGCGGAATTCCACACTCGTATCGAACTTAGACAGATAGGAGTAAGGGATGAGACAAGGCTTCTTGGAGGACTTGGAATCTGTGGTAGAGAGCTGTGTTGTCATACATTTCTTTCGGACTTCGGTGGAGTTTCTATTAAGATGGCCAAGGAGCAGAATCTTGCGATGACACCATCCAAGATAAGCGGTGTTTGCGGAAGATTGATGTGTTGTCTTAAGAATGAGCAGAAAGCCTATGAGTATCTTAACGCTAAGATGCCACAGGTTGGAGACGAAGTTATCACTCCTAACGGTGATGTAGCAGAGGTTAAGAATATCAACGTTTTGAGGGAGACAGTCAGAGCAATTATCCGTACCGGTGAGGAAGATTTTGATATCGTTGAGTACAAGGTCGACGATCTTAAATTCACTCCTAGAAAGAGAAAGCCTGCTCAGCCTAAGAAGGACAATCAGGCTAACAATCCGGAGCTTGCCGAGCTTGATAATGAGGATAGAAAGTATGGAATTGAAGATTAATGAAGGCGAGAGGGTCGATGACCTTCAGATAAGAGGTTATCGGATTATTCAGGATCCTAAGAGGTTTTGCTTTGGTGTTGATGCGGTTATGCTTGCGCATTACGCCAAGGTTAAGCCTCATGAGAGATGCCTTGATTTGTGTACGGGGACAGGTATTGTCCCTATTCTTATGCATGCGCTTAATTCTGAGACTATGCCTGATGTGAAGTATGATGCGATTGAACTTCAGGAAGAGTCTGTTAAGATGGCTAAGCGAAGCGTGGAGCTTAATGATTTAACATTAGATGTAGATATAATCTTAGGAGACATCAAAGAAGCTGCTAAATATTACAATGCGGCTTCTTTTCAGGTTGTGACGGTTAACCCGCCATATATTGAAAATAGCAAGGGACTAAAGACAGAATACGAGCCGAAAATGATAGCGAGACACGAGATATTTCTAAAGCTTCAGGATGTTATATCGGCGGCAGCTTACTGTCTTGCGGACAAAGGCAGATTCTACATGATTCATAAGCCACACAGACTAGCCGAAATCATTTGCCTGATGAGAGAATATAAGATTGAGCCGAAGTCTTTGAGGTTTATTCACCCTTACGTCGATAAGGAGCCGATACTTGTGCTTATCGGAGGATTAAAGGGTGGCGGCCAAGAGATGAGAGTCGATGCGCCGCTGATTCTTTATAAGGACAAGGGTGTTTACACTGACGAGGTTAGTAAGATTTACGGAGATTAAGGTGATAATATGGGTACTTTATACATTTGCGCAACGCCGATTGGCAATCTTGAAGATATGACATTTAGGGCAGTTAGAATACTAAAAGAGGTTGATATCATTGCGGCTGAGGATACGAGGAACAGTATTAAGCTTTTAAATCATTTTGATATCAAGACTCATATGACGAGTTATCATGAGTACAATAAGGTCGAGAAGGCCAGAGAATTGGTTGATATGCTGCTTAACGGCAAGGACATTGCGCTTATTACGGATGCAGGAACTCCTGCTATATCTGATCCCGGAGAAGAATTGGTTAGACAGGCTATCGAGGCAAATGTCACCGTGACTTCACTCCCGGGAGCCTGCGCTGCAATAACTGCGCTTACTATATCGGGACAGCCTACGAGAAGATTTGCTTTTGAAGCTTTTCTCCCTGCCGACAAGAAGCAACGAGCCAGGATTCTTTCTGAACTTGCAAATGAAACAAGGACGATGATAGTCTATGAAGCACCGCATCATCTTAAGAAGACTCTTAAAGAATTAAGAGAAGTGCTTGGTGGAACAAGGTCGCTTACGATTGTTAAGGAGCTTACGAAAGTACATGAGAAGTCGATGAAGACAACATTTGACGAAGCTCTAATGTTGTATGAAGAGAAGGATCCTAAGGGGGAATATGTTCTTGTAATTGATGGCAAGGATTATAAAGAGATCGAGAAAGAAGAGATAAGTAAGTGGGAAGAAATGTCGGTCGATCAACATATGGAGATGTATATGAATGAGGGGTTAGATAAGAAAGAAGCTATGAAGAGAGTAGCTAAGGACCGCGGAGTCGGGAAGAGGGAGATATATAAGATGATGATAGGCGGGTAATTATAAAGAGCAGTATTATATTTTATGGGATGCCTCTCGGCTCGAAGGTGTGCAGCTTACGTTTTAGATATGTAAAGACATACCAGATAAACGTCATTCTGAGCGAAGCGAAGAATCTTTCTCCCGAATGAAATGAGGGAGAATAGTTATTATAGTTATGTGTTTATAATATATAAATTGACCTTCTTCGAAGGTCAAAGATCCTTCGCTAACGCTCAGGATGACAAGACGGGTTAAAAAAACAGGGTGGTTTATGCCACCCTGTTTACATTTATTTCGTCTTATCAAATGCAAGGTAAGCAGCTCCAATGAGCCCTGAATCCTCGCCTAATGCTGTCTTAACAATCTTGACAGATGGTCTTAAGACCTCGAAGACCTTGTTCTTGACGAGCTTCTCAATCTCTTCAACATATCCGTCAATCTTAAGTGCAACAGAACCACCAAGGATAACAATTCCGGGATCTACAGTCGCATAAAGTGTTGCGATAAAGTTGGCAAGATAGATCTTAGCCTCGTTCATAATCTTTAGTGCTTTAGCATTGCCTGAAAGTGCCAATTCATTAACATCACCGGCATGGTTAACGTCAAGACCGGCGTTCTTAGCCCTGGCTGTAATAGCAGTTCCTGAGCAAAGCGCCTCAATAGCACCGGCTTTAAGAGTTCCCTGAGTCGGACCGCCTTCTTCAACAATACAATTGGCAACTTCCATAGCATATCCGCGACTTCCTATAAATATCTCCTTGTTGACGACAAGTCCGGCACCGATGCCTGTTGATATTGTAAGGAATTGAACGATATTATGCTTGCTTCCTGCTCCGACAGTGGCCTCTCCTAATGCGGCTAAATTAGCGTCGTTGTTAAGAAATGTAGGAAGACCGGTCTGTGAATTGAGCTTACTAGTTATAGGATAGTTATGCCACTCACCTCTTAAGTTAGGTGGTGTCAAAACCTTGCCTTCAATTAAATCAAGCGGTCCCGGACATGACATACCGATTCCGCAGATAGAGTAATCGTAAGACGCAATAATCTTAACGATCTCTTCAAGAGTAATATCAGGATGCATAGGATTCGTAGTGAACTGCTTCCTGTCAACAATATTCATGCGCGAATCTACAAGCGCAACTCTAGTATTAGTCCCCCCGACATCAATAGCAATAGCGTAATTCATATCGTATACCTGCCTGTCGTGTCCGTTATAATTTAGTGTTGTATGCCTTCCTCATCCCAGCCTGAAATATCAAGATCTTTAGAACCACCCAAGAATATCTTGTCAGTAACTTTAGAATGTACAGCTGCAGTTGTTGTACCTATCCAAACTGAAACGCTGTCATCTCTGTCGATATAAAAATATATCTTATAAGGCTGGTTGGTTGATGGATCTCTGGTAGCCTTAGAAGTCGGCTTAAACTGATCGTCTATGCTGGTGAGAGGGTCGTTGGGATTGATAGCCAATAAAGACCTAAGCTCCTTGTCAAGATTCTGACTATATCCTGATTGGGAGGTGTCAAAAAGGTCTGTAAAGACATGAACAGTCTCAATGTAACTGCCTGTACCGCCCGGAATTGTGTCAACCACATTAGGATCAGCAAGAGCGTCAGTCAAAGAATCTCTTATGTTATCAATCATCTTAACATCTCTAGACTGCCTTGAATGCTCAATGTATTTAATTAAAGCGGGCGTCAAAGCACCGGCTAAAACCACAATGATTGCGATAACAACAAGTAGCTCCACAAGGGACATACCACGGTTATCTCTTATAAGGCAAATGTTACTGTCTCGTTCTGTTTCATTCATATTATCTCTCCCGTCTATAAAAAAACAAAACCGTCAAGATAATTTTACTATTTTATGAACAAAATGTAAACAAAAATATTAGGATGTTTGCTGTATTTATCAGCCACCGAGAGCTATCATTCTGTCGATAGATTTCTTGGCTCCCTTAATCACTTCATCAGTTAATGTAATCTCCTCGCCACCGGTGCCGTTCATGGTGTTAAGAACATCAACGAGCGTTGTCATTTTCATATTATGACAAATGAGACTGACAGACAGAGGATAGAACTTCTTGTCAGGACACTCGTACTGCAAATGTTCAACGATGCTGGCCTCGGTTCCGATTATGAATTCTTTGGCGTCAGATTTCTTGGCGTAGTCCATGATTCCTGTTGTGCTTCCGACGTAGTCTGCAAGTTCAACGACTTCGGCTCTACACTCAGGATGTACCAAAAACAGTGCGTCAGGGTGTGCCGCCTTGGCTTCATGTACCTCATCTTTGGTGATGCGCATATGAGTAGGGCATCCTCCCTGGAAGAACTTGAAATCTTTGTCAGGATGACGCTTGGCAATCCAGCCGCCGAGGTTAGGGTCTGGAACAAAGAGAATCTTATCATTTTCAATGTTACCTATAATCTTGTCAGCAGAAGAAGAGGTAACGATTGTGTCGCAGATAGTCTTGAGCTCGGTTGAAGTGTTGATGTAAGCGACGGTCTCGTAGCCGGGATACTTCTCCTGAAGCCCCTTTAGAATAGGGATGTCTATCTGGTCTGCCATAGGGCAGCCTGCATTTGGATTGGCAAGATAGACTGTCTTGTCAGGGGACAAAACCTTGACGGTCTCGGCCATAAATCTGACTCCACACATGATAACGTTCTTGTTGGGAACCTTAGAAGCCTGGACTGAAAGACCGTATGAATCGCCGGTGAAATCAGCAATCTCGACAATTGAATGTGCCTGATAGGCGTGAACAAGGATGCAGAAATCCTTCTCCTTCTTGAGCCTCATAATCTCATCTTGTATATCTTTTGTAGTACGCATAGTAATCTCCTTATGGTGTAATAAGTGCTCATATTATATCATCTAGCTAATGTAATTTCAACTGACAAGACACCTGTGTTGACAACTGTAAAATGCTGTGGTATAATGCGTCAAAAAGGAGCGGAAAACAACGATAGATAGTCTGTTTACGTTTTCCGAATATGCTTATGACTACAGATATATTAATCGTCGGCAGCGGGTGCGCGGGCCTATACTGTGCTTTGAAGCTGCCCAAAGACAAGAACATTACAATTATTACCAAGCGAGAGGTTGAGAAGTCAGACAGCTTTCTGGCTCAGGGCGGAATGTGTGTCATGAAGTCCGAGGATGACTACGAGTCTTACTACGAGGACACCATGAAGGCTGGACATTATGAGAATGACCCCGATGCCGTTAAGCAGATGATACTCGAATCGCCTAAGGTTTTAGAAGATTTGATTAGCTATGGCGCAGATTTTCATAAGAATGATGATGGTTCGCTTGATTACACGAGAGAGGGCGGACATCGCGAGAAGCGTATAGTTTTCCACGAGGATCAGACCGGCCGCGAGATAACAACCAAGCTTTATGAGAAGGTTAGACAGTTATCTAATGTTACGATTTGTGAGTTTACCAAGATGGTTGACTTGATTGTTGAAGATAACATTTGCTACGGTGCTGTCGTCAGAAAGCCGGATAAGACATTTGACACGATTACTGCAGATGTCACCGTGCTTGCAAGTGGTGGTATCGGCGGCCTTTACAAGCAGTCGACCAACTGGCGCAATCTTACAGGCGACGCGCTTGCGATTTCTATGAAGTACGGCATCAAGCTTAAACACATCAATTACATTCAGGTGCATCCGACAACATTTTATACAGAAGACACCTATGACAGGACTTTTCTGATTTCTGAGTCGGTGAGAGGCGAGGGCGCTTTGATTTACGACAAGAATATGAATCGTTTTACGGACGAGCTTGCACCGAGGGATGTTCTGACGGCTGAGATTCGAAAGCAAATGAAGATTGACGGTACCAAGCATGTCTGGGAGGACATGAGGACGATAGATGCCGACGAGCTCAACTCTCATTTTCCTTATATTGTCAATCACTGTAAGGAAGCGGGATACAATCCTGAGGAGGAATGCATTCCGGTAGCGCCTGCGCAGCACTATTTTATGGGCGGAATTGATGTTGATTTGAAGGGGCACACATCTTGTGATTGTCTTTACGCAATCGGAGAGACCGCTTGTAACGGTGTTCACGGTCGCAACAGGCTGGCGAGCAATTCGCTTTTGGAGAGCCTTGTCTGGGGTGAGCAGGCAGCATTTGACATAAGTAATAATCCCGACAAAGTTGCTGATAGAGCTAAGGGAGCAGAACTTGCTGCGGCACTTAACATGGACGATTATTTGAAAGACGTTGACCTCTCAAAGCGTTACCGCGAGATGGTTCTTAACGAGATTGACAGAGTAAATGAAGCCGAGGGCTTAGAGGGCATCGGCATTGATATTAGAGAAATGTAGGAGGTATATTATGTTAGATCCGGTTACACTTAAATTAAATGTAGATCCATTCATTATCAGCGCGCTCAAGGAGGACATCACGAGCGAGGATGTTTCGACCAACGCTGTTATGCCTGAAGCCGTTAAGGGCGAGGTTGATTTGATTGCCAAGGAGGACGGTATCATTTGCGGACTTACGGTGTTTGAGAGAGTATTCAAGCTTTTGGATGAGAACACGGTTGTTGATTTTCATGCAAATGATGGCGATGAGGTCAAGAAGGGAGACCTTATGGCTAAGGTCACTGGCGATATCAGAGTGCTTCTCTCGGGTGAAAGAACAGCGCTTAACTATCTTCAGAGGATGAGCGGAATTGCAACTTATACCAAGAAGATGGTCGGGATGCTTGAGGGCACAGGGATTACACTTCTTGATACAAGAAAGACTACACCTAACAACCGCATTTTCGAAAAATATGCCGTGACTGTCGGAACCGGAAGCAACCATCGTTACAACCTTTCTGATGGAGTGCTTTTAAAGGATAATCACATTGGGGCAGCGGGTGGCGTTAAGGAGGCTATCAAGCTTGCCAAGGCGTATGCTCCATTTGTAAGAAAGATAGAGATTGAGGTCGAGAATCTTGATATGGTAAGGGACGCTGTTGAGGCGGGCGCTGACATTATCATGCTCGACAATATGGATACTGAGACTCTTAAGGAAGCAATTGATATCATAGATGGCAGAGCTGAGATTGAAGTTTCCGGAAATGTTACCGCAGAGTCAATTGACAGACTTAGAGGATTGAAGGTTGACTATGTATCTAGCGGAGCGCTTACACACTCTGCGCCAATCCTTGACATTTCCCTAAAGAATCTTCATAGGGTTGACTAAGTGATCAGCTAGTTAGGAAATGACACTATTTAATATGTCATTCTTCGCTACGCTCAGAATGACATTAATTTTAACTGATCAATAAATAAGCGAGGTGATTGTTTTGAGTGGAGAAGAGAGACGAGAGAAGCTTCTGGATATGTTAAGCAGCGCGGGCAAAGAGGCTGTTTCGGGAGCGAAGCTGTCGGAGACATTTGCAGTAAGCAGACAAGTCATAGTTCAGGACATTGCGCTTCTTCGTGCAAATGGTATCGAGATTCTTTCTACTAACAGAGGCTATGTTCTTCGCGTTTCCGATACAAGCCTTCATTCTAGAGTTTTCAAGCTTCATCATGAGGTAAATGAAACCGAAGAGAAGTTTAATATAATTGTTGATTTGGGCGGCAAAGTCAAAGACGTATTTGTCTACCACAGAGTCTACGGAGTTGTCAGAGGCGAGCTTAATATTAGGTCAAGACGCGATGTGAAGCGCTTCATGGAGACAATCGAGTCGGGGAGCTCTGAGCTTTTGATGACGGTTACTTCTAATTATCATTACTTAACGGTTACCGCAGAGAGCGAAGAGGATCTTGATTTGATACTTGATGCGTTGATGGAGAGAGGGTTCTTGGCAGAACTTAAGGACTACGAGCCGGTAAATTTTTGGGGGTAGAGAGTGGAGCGAAGAATCCTTATCAAATGTATTAGATATTGACTATATTTTGTATTTTTAGTAAAATTGTATTCAGTTGTTATTAACTTATTTTAAGCAAAGGAGAGTAGATTTATGGGACTTATGAATCAGTTTGCCAACGTTGTTGAGTGGGAAGAATGGTCAGACGATATGATCTTCTGGAAGTGGACCAACAAGGAGATTAAGAAGGGTTCACGCCTTATTATCAAGCCTGGCCAGGATGCCATTTTCCTTTATAACGGTAAGAAAGAGGGTATCTTCACAGATGACGGAGACTACGATATCGAGTCGAAGATTATTCCATTTTTATCAACACTTAAGGGCTTTAAGTTCGGATTTAACTCAGGTATGAGAGCAGAGGTTCTCTTTGTTAATACCAAGGAATTCACTGTTAAGTGGGGAACTAAGGGACCTATCAATATTCCTGCACCTCAGATGCCAGGTGGTATGCCTATTCGTGCCAACGGTACATTTAATTTCAAGGTGTCTGATTACGATCTTCTTATCGAGAAGATTGCAGGTGTTAAGCAGCAGTACAAGGTTGATGATATCAAGCTTCGTATAACTACCATTCTTGATCAGCTTCTTATGAAGTGGATTTCTAAGGAAGGTAAGGATATGTTTAACCTTCAGGCGAATGCATTTGACATTTCCAAGGGAATTAAAGAAGACCTTGATATGGAGATTTCTAAGGATGGTATCACCATCACAGGTTTCTCTGTTAACAGCTTCAACTATCCTCAGGAGATTCAGGATATGATTACCAAGAACGCCGCTCAGTCAATGGTTGGCGATGTTGGAAGATATCAGCAGATTTCTATGACAGATGCTATGGCAGATGGTAAGGTTGGCAACAATTCTACCATGGGTCAGATGACTGAGATGATGATGGGTATGACCATGGCCAACAACATGATGAATCAGATGGGTATGGCTCCTAATCAGCAAATGCAACAGGCACCTCAGCAGCAGGCTCCAACAGGCGGTGCAGTACCTAAGTTCTGCCCTAACTGTGGACAGCCAACTAACGGCGCTAAGTTCTGCGGTAATTGCGGACAGCAGCTCGCTTAATAATATCATTTGCATAAATGAAGGGTATGGTTATCGGCCATACCCTTTTTATTGTATCTTTCTTATTTCTTCTTTGAGCCACGAGATTTCTCGGGTAGTGTAGACCTTCTCGGTAATATCTGAAATCACGTGTCCAACCATGTATTTGATGGCATATTCATCGACGTGATACTTTTTGGCTTGAGTAACAAAATGCTTTCTTCCGTCATGCGGACGGTGGGCTGGATTAAGATTTAACTTGGATATAATCTTGTTGAAACGACCTTTATACCTGCTATAAGTAAGATGTATTCCTGATCGGCTTACATATCCGTCGAGACAATTGATTAAAAACTCACTGTTATGTGTGACGGCTTGTTTATAGAACTTTTTAACAATAGGCATAACTCGCGGATGTATAGGTACTATCCTGTTGGTTCCTGCATTTGTTTTGATACCACCTTTGATAATTCCGTCTTTTAAGTTAACATTTTCCACGCGTATAAGCCCAAGCTCTGTAGGCCTCCATCCGGAATAACACTGAAAAATCAAGACATCTACATATTCAATCTTTCCGAGATTCTTCCATAGTATGTCCATTTCTTCGTCGGTAAATGCAATATGATCATGGTACTCGTCTTTTAATTGTTGATAAATCTTGTTATCAAGCTGCATGTATCTTGCATAATTCTTCTCGATAAGCTCGTATTCAACAGCGTAATCTAACATCATATTGAACAGACTTTTAATTCTTGTTTTGGTGTAAGGACTCGCAGGCTTAGTGACGCCGCCGATTGTTATTTCAGCACTATCTATCAAGCTTCTGACATGTCGGATTTTAAGTTCTCTAACTGGAAAATCGTATAGAGCAGAACAATACTTCCATACGGAAATGATAGAATTTATGGATGATTTGCTTTTTCCCGGAGCGTCTTTATAGTGATCAAACCATCTTTCAAAGAGTTCCAAAACAGTTATATTACTACTTACATCATAGGGATTCTCGTTGTACTTCAGAAGAGCTTTATAGGCATCGGCATATGTTGGAAAATAAGCTTGCGGTTTCAATGTGGTAACTAAAGGCTTGCCGTCCATCTCCCTTGCTGCGGTTACCATTACCCGATATGGATTTCGAAGCTTTTTGGTGGTAATCTTGCTGATCTGACCAAAACCATTAGGAAGTTTCATAGGCTTGGTCTTAGAAAATGAAATGGTAGTCTGTGGCATGTGTGTCTTCCCTAGCCGCGTCACATATCCACAATTAGGGCAAAAAAAAGCCTTGTCACTAAGAACATGATTGCATTCCGGACAAGAAGT
The DNA here is from genome assembly GCA_947169385.1 of uncultured Lachnospiraceae bacterium. Taxonomy (GTDB): domain Bacteria; phylum Bacillota; class Clostridia; order Lachnospirales; family Lachnospiraceae; genus NC2004. The sequence goes on from CAMVPR010000046.1 coordinate 19,362, forward strand.
GATCACGAAAGTATGCCTCCTTTTTAAATGCTAGTTTTTCGTAATTTTTCTAATTTTACTAAAAAGCGTATAATATTTCAAGTAGGAAAGCACCTCACATATAACTCACATAAACTTCACAAGTACAAGAGGGTGAAAAAGACGATTTCTCACACTTTTCGCACATAATAATCACATAAAACACACAGAATTCTCATGATATTTTACTTGAAAAAATAACCCTACATCATTCATACACCGCTATTGGTTTATTATAATGCGGTAAAACGGTTTGTTATAAAGGGATAGGAGTTTAGGGAGTAAACGATGATGATTCGCGTCCCTACACCGTTCCTACATTTACAGGTAAAAAATGCGGTAAATAGAGAGATGGTTTTCTTAACGAAGAAGAAGACGAAGAAGACTAAGAAGTT
>CAMVPR010000047.1 GCA_947169385.1 uncultured Lachnospiraceae bacterium
ATCGCCAAGCGGTAAGGCACAGGACTTTGACTCCTGCATTCGCTGGTTCGAATCCAGCTGGCCCAGTCAGAGAACGTCTTATCGTTCTTATTTTATTCATATGGGGTATTAGCTCAGTCGGTAGAGCACTTGACTTTTAATCAAGTTGTCCGGGGTTCGAATCCCCGATGCCTCATTCTTATTTTTTAACATAGCGACTTTGAGTCGCTCATTTTTTTATGAGGTGATTCTATATGAAGAGGGCAGTTGCATTCTTATTGGTATGCGTAATGATGTCTATGGTTATGGTTGGATGTTCTAGCGATAAGGGACCATCGGGTACATATACACCTGGAGACGGACTTATATTTATAACATTTGACGGCAACAAGGCAGAGCTTCATATGGGACAGTTAACTGCTAAAGGTACTTGGAAGATTAAGGACGGAACTGTTACTATTACGTACGAGAACAACGCCGGTGAGAAGAGTTACGAGTACAATGCTGAGAATGACACACTCAAGACAGCTAACGACGAGCTCTTATATCGAGTAGAAGAGTAACTTTATATTGTATATAAGCGGGTATGGCGGAATTGGCAGACGCGCTAGATTTAGGTTCTAGTGGGAGACCGTGCAGGTTCAAGTCCTGTTACCCGCATCAGATCGGGCTCATATGAGTTCGATCTTTTTTTGTTGCCGAAGCGTCTTATTTTGTGTCTTTTAGTAAGATTTTCATTGAAAATGTGAACTCAATATGATACAATAATTTCGTAGGTTTTTCGTGCATTTTGCACATATTATATAATTATATAAGAGCGAGGAGTGTTGATATGGCTGATTTTGGATTAGATCTCGAGATTATGCAAGATGGAGATTTTGCGCTTAAGGCACCTAAAGGCTTTAAGGGCAGTGATTGGACTAGTAAGAGTGGAAGACCGGGAAGAGTTTTGTATGAGAAGCATTCGCCGGATTATGATTCAAGTGTATGCTATATTACGGTTTCTACCCTAGCCAGAGATCCGCTCACAGACGAGGTCAGAAGACGTATAGAGAAGCATATCGGAGAAGATGGATTCAGTTTTTCGTTTGAAGAAGTGAACGGAAGACATGTGGTTTTCTATTCTCACGAGGCAGAGACAGACTACAAGACATATCACGCTATTGTTATATTATCGCATAACAAGGCAGTTATGATGGACGTTGTGTTCAATGCAGCATTTGACAATTCTTCAACAGTTGCCAAGAATATCATATCATCTATTCATCCTAACTTCCCTCTTGAAGCTACAGAGGAAGAGGTCAACAGAGATATGGCCAGGTTCAAGGCTGAGGATGAGGCAGAAGAGGCCAAGATGGCTGCTAAGAAAGCACAGCTTGAGGCTGCTCAAGGTATTAAGCCTGAGAAGGCACAGACACCTGTTGATGATGCTAAGGCACAAGCACTTGATATGCTTGACAAGGCAGAGCAGGAAGTTGCAACTGCTGTTAAGACTGTTGTAGAGACTACCGACGACAATCTTGAGGTTGTTGACGCAGAGATAGTTGAAGAGGAAGAGGCAGAGGTTGTTGAGGAAGTTAAGGACGAGACCCCTGTTAAACCTAACTTTGACAATACAGAGAATGGCAAGGAGAAGTCACTTATCTACGATACCGTCGCAGGCAAGGGTAAGATTACACTTAGCGAGCTTCAGTCAATTCCTGGACTTGTCGATCTTGGGCGTATGGATATCACTCGTATTCTTAACACTATGATTAAGGATGAGATTCTTATCCGTATTGAGGATACAGACAATATCTACTTTGGTTTGCCTGGATCTGACAAGGAGCCTGAGGCGCCTAAGGCCGGCAACGGACCTAATTCAGCACTTACTCCTGAAGAACAGTACAAGATTGATATGGAGAGATATGAGCTTGCTATGAAGCAGTGGAAGAAGTCTAAGAGAGGCTTTGGTAAGAAGTCAACTATGGAGAAGCCTGTAGAGCCTGAGAAACCTGCATCAATGAGATAATAATGATTTAAGCCACCATTTTGGTGGCTTAATTTATGCGATAATTGCTATATGCAACGAATAAAGCCGGCGGATACCACGCCGGCTTTAAATCAATAAAGTTTTTAGGTGTCAACCATGTACCAAAGGAGAAGGTATATGGAAGTAAACAAAGTCGGAATCCGATGGTTAAAATGCACAAAAAGTATAGTGATAATAAACAAATAGAAAGAATCCCCGGAGTCCTCAAAAACGATATGTTACATAATTGTTAATTCATTATACCACATTAGTTTAGAAATTGTAATAGAAAAATGTAAAAAATATATATTTTTTTCAAAAAATATTATAGTAATTATACATTTTATACGAGTAATCCGAACTGAAGTGCGATTAGAGTTTACATAAAACTTTACAATTAATAAAAATTACCAAAAATGGTGCGTAGGATATTGAAAAAATACGTAAAAAGTATTAAAATTGATGAGTGTGATGCTTGCACACTAATCTTTTTTATTGGGAGGCGTAATATGCAAAGAGACGAGATTAAAGATAAGTTCGTTGAGGTTATTAACGACAACCTTACTGACATAGAGGATGTTAATGTCAGCGCGAATTTTGTAGATGATTACGATGTCAATTCAATTCAGCTTATTCAGCTGATTGTTGCTGCTGAGGATGAGTTTGGGGTATCTTTTGATGACAAGGAGCTTGCGCTTTCTAGGTACGAGACCTTTGATGATGTTATTGATACTATAGATAGTAAGATTAATAAGTAGGAGGTATATTGAACATGGCAGATAAGAAGATATTACCGGTACATTATCCTATGATTACATCGTGGCAGTGGCATGCAACATTGTTTTCGATATTAGGTGACGATGAGAACTTTTTAAAGTGGCTTTACAGCAACTATATTCAGCTTAGATGCTACCACATTACTGAGATATTTACAGGTGATGATATGGTATTTACCGATATTATGCCTGGTAGTTCTTCACTTAAGGAATGCCCATACATCATTACTTCTTTGATGACTAAGGGACAGATTGACAGTTATTGCGGTGGAGACGTTATTGATTTTATTACCAAGACCATTGATCTTGGTGGATATGTGTACGGTGTATTTGATGAGGCACGTATTTTGTGTGACGTAGAGCTTGATTATAAGTTCCCACACGAGCTTTTCATCTATGGTTATGACAAGGATGAGAAGGTGTTCCACGTTGGAGACTTTACATTTACAGAGAAGTACAGCTACACAACAGTGTCATTTGACGAGGTAGAGAGAGGATATAACGTTATCGCTCCTGCTGATGATCACATGTTTAAGGACGATTACAAGGGAGTAAGAGGTCTCTATGTAATCTGGAAGAATACTGACAGAACCTACTACGATCTTGATACAGGTCTTATTGCTAGAACTATTCACGAGTACCTCGACGGAACCGATACCAAGGATCATTTCCGTATGATGCGTAATCGTTTCGATGACACTGTCTTCGGTATTAATGTATACGAGGAAGTATATAACGAGACTATGGCGCGAGTTTCTAAGGGTGATTTCGATATTCGAGCTACTCATATTATGTACGATCATCATGTAATTATGGCTAATCGTATCAAGTACTTGATGGACAAGGGCATTATTCCTGAGAATCAGGAGCTTATTGATAAGTATCAGAGGGATGTTGTTGAGAATATCCTTGCTGCAAGAAACCTTGTTATCCGTATCTCAATCTCAGGTAAGACCGAAGATAAAGAGAGATTTAGAGCGTACTTTGACGATGCCAAGAAGGCTGACATTGAAGTCCTCACCGAGGTTCTTAAAGGCTTGGAGGCTTAATATGAGTGATGCTATAAGAGTCAATATCTATAGCATTTCCGACAAGATAGAATTAATGACAGATATCGAGCGGCAACGTATGTTGTCGCTCGTTTCGCTAGATAGGCGAAAGAAAGTGCTGAGAAAGAAGGAACACATAGCGGACTATTCTTTGGTTGCCGGTTTTCTTTTGGAAGATGATATCAAGAGCTACATTAAGGACACCTTTCATGAAGATATCGATATTCTTGATATAAAAGAAGACGAGAACGGCAAGCTGTATCTTGATACAGAGGATTACAAAGGGGTGTATTTTAATCTCTCTCATTCCGGAGATTATGTGATGACCGCTGTTGGTTCTTCCTTGGTTGGAATTGATATAGAAAAATGTGGCAAATGTAATGAAAAGATTGCTAGGAGGTTCTTTTCTAAGAGCGATAATTTCTTTATTGATGGGATAAGTGATGATGAGATGAGTGTAAAGACGCTGTGTTCTAATAGAGAAGAACTCTATACAGTGTTTTGGACTATGAAGGAGGCGTACCTTAAGTGGAAAGGGACAGGGATTGCTGACGGGCTTGCCTCATTTGACATTGATTATGCCAATATGGGTGTTAAAGGTGAAAATGTCAGGTTTAGGACTTCGTTTACTGCGGACAGAAGGTATACGTATACTGTGTGTGTTGAGGATGGAGTAGAGGTTATTGTTGGCTGAAATGCTGTGGGTGAGGGATGTGCATTAAATTGACTTTTTGTTGATTTTATAGTATAATTACTACTAGTTTTTAACGTTTTTTTCTTTTTTGTTTCAAGTAAGAAAGGGGAGATTTTTATGAAGAAGATAGTATCTAAAGTTACAGCTTTCATGCTGGTTTTTGCCTTGGTGGTAGGTTTTGCGCCGGTGACTAAGGGAAGCGCTAAGAGTAAAGCATTTAATAATATCAAGGTTAAGAATGCTACTGCTTTTGACGGCATGGATATTGGAAATACGCTTAAGATTGAGGTAAAGGCATCTTTTGTTAAAGGTATTAAGCAGAAAGAGAGGAAAGCTTTGCAAAAGTATACATATTCCTCAAATAATACAGATGTTGCTACTGTTAGCAAACAAGGCGTTGTTACCGCTAAAGCTCCGGGTAAAGCTAAAATAACAGTAACGACCAAAAGTAAGAAATACAAGAAAGCATCAGTAAAACTCGCGGTGGAAGTTGAAAGTGATTACGATATGCTGTTTAAGTATTCTGATCTCTACTTTATTCTTCCTGAGGGAACATCTTCTTCAACTGTTAAACCGGGAGATGCAGATGAACAGGGTCACCAATATGATATCAAGACTCAGAATTTTACAGCTAAGATGAATGACTTTGTCTTTGCTTCTGAAAATAGCAGTGTTGTAGATGTTGATGCAAATGGTGTATTAACCCTGAAAGGATATGGCGAGTCTGAGGTTTCAGCTTATTATAAGGATGACGAAGATGCAGCACATGAAGTTACCATACATGTCATGACACAGTCAGAGTTTGAACAAGCACAGGCTAACGGGGATTTATCTAACGAGCCGGAGAACTCTTTTGAAGAAGAGGTAGATTCGGATGATGTCCCAAGCGATACAGATGATGATGAAGAACCTGAAGATGCATGATTTTGAACTGTGTTTATAAGATTAATCCCGAGAAGAGTCGTCTCGGGATTTTTTATGTCTAAATCAAAATGGTCTGCTTTCATAAGATTTTGTCATTTTTACAAACGCCAAAAATCAAAGAAAAACCCCCGAGAAAGCTTTATTCTCGGGGGTTCCCAATCTGTTCCTGGGCTACCAGGGCTCGAACCTGGAAATGCTGGAGTCAGAGTCCAGTGCCTTACCATTTGGCGATAGCCCAATGTCTCTTAATCAGCGACAAAATGTATTATACACGAACCTAAATAAAAATGCAAGGCTTTTTTTACATTTTTTAAGATTGTTTATACTGTATTTTTTAGAGCGTTTGTGTTAAAATAGTAGAGATACTTATAAGATATAGTAATTGAGGTGTATTTATTATGGAACTCGGGCAGTTTCAAGAGTTGATAGTTGTTAAGCAGACGGATTTCGGAATCTACTTAGCAGATGAGATTGATAGTGAGGACAAGGTGTTACTCCCTATTAAGCAGGTGCCACGTGGCACTAAGAGAGGCGATAAGCTTAGGGTGTTCCTGTATAGAGACTCTAAGGATAGAATTATAGCAACCACCAATACACCTAAGATTGAAGTCGGCGGGTTCGCTATGCTTAAGGTCAAGGAAGTAACAGAGATTGGAGCTTTTCTTGATTGGGGGCTTGAGAGAGATCTTCTCCTTCCGTATAAAGAACAGACTACCAAGGTAAGGGCAGGAAGAAGCTATCCGGTATGTCTTTATGTAGATAAGACAGGGCGACTGGCTGCGACCATGAAGCTTTATCATAGATTGAAGCTCAATCCACCTTATACTTCGGATGATCACATTGAGGGAGTTGTTTACGAGATTTCTGATGAACACGGTGCGTATGTAATGCTAGATTATGAGTATACAGGCCTCCTTCCACTTAAGGAGATGCATGGTAAGATACGCGTCGGAGATACATTTACATTCAGAATCGTCAATGTCAGAGATAACGGCAAGGTTGATCTAAGCCTTAAAGAGAAGGCATATGTTCAGATGGACAAGGATGCAGCAATGATTATGGATGCGATCATGAGTTATGACGGTGAGCTTCCATTTAACGACAAGGCTGATCCTTCAGTTATCGATGAAGAGTTTGGTATTTCTAAGGCTGCTTTTAAGAGGGCTGTAGGGCGACTTTTGAAGCAAGGCTTAATAAACATTAATAAAGAGACTATTACAGCTAAAGGAGATTTTTAACATGGATAAGAAGATTATTGCAACTAACGATGCACCACAGGCTATAGGACCATATTCACAGGCTATTGAGGCAGGTGATTTTATATTTACTTCGGGCATGATTCCTATTGATCCTGCTACTAATACATTGGTTGAGGGTGATGTTAAGGTTCAGGCTAAGCAGGCTATCGGTAACCTAAAGGCTCTTTTGGAGGCTTCAGGAAGCGATATCGATCATGTAGTTAAGACTGTTGTATTTATCAAGAATATGGATGATTTTGGTGCTGTTAATGAAGTGTATTCTACATTCTTTACCAAGGATTGCCCTGCAAGATCTTGTGTAGAGGTTGCAAGATTACCTAAGGATGTACTTATTGAGATAGAAGCCATTGCGCTTAAGGTTTGATTAGGAGGGATTATTACTTGGACTCGGTGGATTATTACAATAAATATTCCAATGCATATTTTGATTCAACTGTTGAGATCGATATGAGCGAGAAGCTTGATCGATTTATGAACATGCTTGATTCGGGCGATACCGTACTAGATCTTGGATGCGGTTCCGGAAGAGATTCTAAAGTTATGCTTGATAACAATTTAGAGGTTACTCTTCTTGATGCATCGTCTGAACTTGCAGAGTTAGCTGATATATACACAGGAGTCGAGCCTCTCGTCATGGATATGAGAGAGATAGATTTTGAGGGAGTATTTGACGGCATTTGGGCTTGTGCGTCGCTTTTGCATTTGCCTAAAGACGATATGCCTGACATGCTTAACAAGCTTCATGCTGCTCTTAAGAGCGGAGGTGTGATTTATATCTCTGTTAAGAAGGGCGATTTTGAAGGCTTTAGGCAGGAGAGATTTTACGCAGACTATGAGCCGGAGGAGTTAAGAAAGCTCATTGAGGATGTTAACGGATTTACGGATATTGATATCTGGACCAATGACGATGCTCATGTCGAGAATCAGACATGGGTTAACATCTTGGCAAGAAAGAGATGATATTAGGATTATTGCGAGTAGGAGGGTTTCTTCCTACTCGATTAGTATTTAGTGAGGAGGTTAATCATAATGATAGAAGAAAGAGAAGAGAGACCGTACTCCGGTGCTACAGGTAGTCAAGGTCAACCGATAGTTGATAACGGTGGCGAGATTGCTGACTTTGGTGCGGATGGCATAACAGAGACGGTTGCAGAGCTTGATATGTACGCTGTTCAAGACAGAAAGAAGATAGTTGCAGGTAGTTTCTTCTTTTTGTTTTTGGTTGTGCTTCATATAGCAGAAGGATTTCTGCTCGATATTAAAGATACGACAACATCAATTCTGGTGACACAGTTTTCGGTGTTGATTCCGGCACTTATCTATATGTCGCTTTTTAAGATCAATCCATTTAAGTTTATGAGATTTAAGAAGTTTCATTTAGGATCGGCTTTCTTGATTCCGCTTTTTATGATTGCGGTTTTGCCGGTTATGAGTCTGTTTAATCTTATAAGTCAGTTGTTTTCAACCAACATAATCGGTAACAGTCTTCAGGATATACTTACAGGGGGGCTTTTCTCATCACTTTTGATAGTTGCGGCTCTTCCTGCATTTGTCGAAGAGACATCGTTTAGAGGTGCTATCTATGGTTCGCTTAGAGGATGCAGACCGGTAAGAGCTATCGTGCTTTCGGGCTTTATGTTCGGACTTATGCATATGAATCTTAATCAGTTCGTGTATGCGACAGTATTGGGAATTGTTATGGGTTTTCTTCTTGAAGCGACAGGTTCGATTATATCAACCATGATTCTTCATTTTTGCTTTAACGCTAATTCGGTTATACTTCTTTGGGCTCTGCCTAAGTTTTATAATTACATGAGTCAGTACACAGGTAACAACATAGATATGGATGAGTTGTTTAACAGCACTACCCGTATTCCTCCGAGTCAGATACTTATGTATATCGCGATATTTATACCGATAGCTGCTGTCGGCGGGGCATTTGCATATCTATTCTATTACTTGATTGCCAAGCTTAACAACAGATGGTATTACATAAAGTTCCTGTTTTCTAAGGACACTAAAATGCAGAGGAGCACTTTCCCTAAACCAAAGCTTATAACTGTGTGGGCTATAATCGCTATTATTATCTGCCTTGGTATGTGTGTGCTCAATGAACTTGCAGTTAGGGGAATATTCACATTGGCGTAGGATTTTTAACATTTGAAGGAGATCTAATGTTTAGACTAGGTTTATATAACGATGCAAATGTATATAATATGGCCGACTATGATGACGGCAAGTCAGAGCGTTTCGAGGAAGGTAAAGCCCCGTATGATAACGGATCCAACGGTTCGGGTAATGGCTCCGGCAATGGTGGCGGTAACAACGGCAAGGGAGATAAAGGTGGCAAGAATCTTCCGGGACTTTTGTTGACACTTGCGATTGCGCTTCTTCTGACTTTTCTTGTCAAGATGGTAGCTACTTCATATCAGAAGGGTGATATGAAGCAGATTAAGTATTCGGAGTTTATCAAGATGCTTGACAATGAAGAAGTTGCGAGTGTTAAGCTCACTTCGTCTAAGGTTACGATTATACCTAAGGAGAGGGAGGGACAGCTTAACAAGGTTACTTACTATACGGTCTTTCCTCCTGATTACAACATTGTTGACAGGCTCAATGATGCCGGTGTTGAATTTGAGCAAATGCCGGAGAGTAACTGGGGTGAGATTCTTCTATACGTCATTCCTTTCGTTCTCTTCTGGGCATTCTTAATTCTTATGATGAAGAATGTCACCAAGAGCGGAGGTATTATGGGTGTTGGCAAGTCCAACGCCAAGCTCTATGTTGAGAAAAAGACGGGAGTAACATTTGACGATGTAGCGGGACAGGATGAGGCTAAGGAATCATTGACTGAGATGGTTGACTTTCTTCATAACCCTGATAAGTATGTTAAGATTGGTGCCAAGCTTCCTAAGGGTGCTTTACTTGTAGGACCTCCGGGAACGGGTAAGACTCTTCTTGCCAAGGCGGTTGCAGGTGAAGCCAACGTTCCGTTCTTTAGTTTATCAGGTTCATCTTTCGTCGAGATGTATGTCGGAGTCGGAGCGAGCCGCGTAAGAGATCTTTTCAAACAGGCGGAGAGTATGGCGCCTTGTATCATTTTCATAGATGAGATTGATGCCATAGGTAAGAGTAGAGCAAGTGACAGAGCCGGTGGCGGTAATGATGAGAGAGAGCAGACCCTTAATCAGCTTTTGGCTGAGATGGATGGGTTTGATTCCTCTAAGGGACTTGTGATTTTAGCAGCGACCAACAGGCCTGAGGTTCTTGATAAGGCTTTGCTTCGCCCGGGAAGATTTGATAGAAGGGTAATCGTTGAGAAGCCGGATATGAAAGGCAGAGTCGACACGCTTAAGGTGCACTCTAAGGGTGTGCTGATGGACGATTCGGTTGATTTTAACGAGATAGCGCTTGCTACTGCCGGTGCAGTGGGCTCCGACCTTGCCAACATGGTTAATGAGGCTGCATTAAATGCTGTCAAGCAGGGAAGACAGGTTGTTACACAGAACGATATGCTTGAGGCGGTTGAACTTGTTATAGCCGGTAAGGAGAAGAAAGACAGAATACTTGGTGAGAAAGAGAAGTCGATAGTTGCTCATCACGAAGTCGGCCATGCACTTATTATGGCTCTTCAAAAGGATGCGGAGCCTGTTCAGAAGATTACGATTGTACCTAGAACTATGGGCTCTTTAGGATATGTAATGCAGTTTCCTGAGGAAGAGAAGTTTATGCAGACCGAGGCTGAGATGAAAGCGGAACTCGTGTCTTTGCTTGGTGGAAGGGCTGCGGAGCAGATTAAGTTCGATACGGTTACTACCGGTGCATCCAACGATATAGAGAAGGCGACAGCTCTTGCGCGCTCCATGATTACGATGTATGGAATGTCGGATAAGTTCGGGCTTGTTAATTTGGAGTCTGTCGAGAACAGATACTTGGACGGAAGACCGGTGCTTAATTGTTCGGACAAGACAGCGGCTAAGATAGATGATGAGGTCATGAAGATTCTTGACAAGTCATACAAGAAAGCTCTTAAGCTCCTTAAGGAGCATGAGCGTACTCTAGATGCGATAGCTGAGTACCTAATCCGCGAGGAGACCATAACAGGCAAGCAGTTCATGGAGATCTTTAGGAGAGTTGAAGAAGAAGGATAGAATTCCGGGCGGGATTTTAGGAGAGTGGCACTATTGTTTAATATTGAAGAAGAGCTTAAAAAGCTTCCGGACAAGCCGGGAGTATATATCATGCACAATGCCAAGGATGAGATAATCTACGTTGGCAAAGCGGTTGTGTTAAAAAACCGTGTAAGACAATATTTTCAAAGTTCAAGAAACCATACGGCCAAGATTCGTCGTATGGTTTCTCAGGTTGAGTACTTTGAATATATAGTTACCGATTCCGAGAGGGAAGCTCTTGTTTTGGAATGTAATCTCATAAAAGAGCATCGCCCCAAGTACAATACTATGCTTAAGGACGATAAGTCATATCCGTATATTAAAGTCACGGTAAATGAAGATTATCCAAGGGTTCTTTTCGCACGCTCTATGAAGAGAGATAAGGCAAGGTATTTTGGACCTTACACAAGCGCGACTGCCGTAAAAGATGTAATTGATTTGATTCATAAGATATTTAAAATCAGACATTGCAACAAGAATATGGATAATGTCAGGGAGTCTGACCGATTGTGTCTTTATTATCATATAGGTCAATGCTCGGGACCATGTAAGGGGATGATTTCTAAGGAAGATTATAAAGAGAGTGTAGGTGAAGTTCTGACATTTTTAAACGGAGATTACAGTCGGGTCATAGGATTATTAACCGAGAAGATGGAAGCAGCATCAGAGAATCTTGATTTTGAAAATGCAGCTGTATACCGTGACTTGATTGGAAGTGTTAGAAAGCTTGAGGAGAAGCAGAAGGTTAACTCGGTTGACGGAGATGACAGGGACGTTATAGCATTTGCAAGAGATGGCAAAGAAACTGTGGTTGCCATATTCTTTGTAAGAGACGGTAAGGTTCTTGGCAGAGAGCATTTTCATATGAAGAACACGGAGGATGAGGATGACTCTAAGATGCTTTCGGCATTTGTAAAACAGTTCTACGCTGGAACTCCGTATCTTCCTAAGGAGATTATGTGCGAGGTCCCTATAGAGGATGAAGAGGCTATTGCTGCCTGGCTTACGGAGAAGAGAGGTAGGAAGGTGTCGTTTAGATATCCTTTAAGAGGTGAGAAACATAAGCTTGTTGAGCTGGCTAAGAGAAATGCCGAAGTTGTGATTACTGCTGATATCGACAAGATTAAACGCGAGGAAGCGAGAACTATCGGCGCGTTAAGAGAGCTCGAAAGCCTTATTGGACTTAGCGGTCTCAAAAGATTAGAAGCCTATGATATCTCACATATAAGCGGTACGGAGACGGTTGCGTCAATGGTAGTCACGGAGAACGGAAGACCTAAGAAGAGTGATTACAGGCGTTTTAGGCTTACTACCGTCAAGGGACCTGATGACTACAAGAGTATGGAAGAGGTTCTTACAAGAAGATTTAGGCATGGTATCGAGGACAGAGCGAAGTATGAAGAAGGGCTTGGTGAGCACATAACAGGGTTCTCGGTGTTCCCGGACGTGCTTATGATGGACGGTGGTAAAGGTCAGGTAAATGTCGCAGAGAGAGTGCTTGAAGAGCTTGGTCTTAACATCCCGGTCTGCGGTATGGTCAAGGATGATCATCATAGGACAAGGGGATTGTATTTTCACAACGAGGAGATAGATTTTCCTCCTAATTCTGAGGCATTTAACATGATTACCAGAATGCAGGACGAGGCGCATAGATTTGCGATAGAGTACCATCGTTCGCTAAGAAGCAAGGATCAGGTTCATTCTGTGCTTGATGATATCAAGGGTATCGGTCCTAAGAAAAGGAAAGCTCTGATGATGCATTTTAAGGAGATAGACAAGATAAGAGAGGCGGAGGTCTCAGAGCTTACTGAAGTTGACGGCATTACAGAGGCTTTAGCGGAAGAGATATATAGGTTTTTTAGGGATTGATTTATGGCAAATGATTATGCAGAATGACCATCCTTTTTGGTAGACAGTAAGCTTGATATACGATATAATTATAACATCATTTTTTACGGAGGTAAGCACTATGTCAGGTGTTTCAGTTACGGATCTGATTGAGCGATTGAGTCTAACTAATCACACTCCGGATATCGATACGGACAAGATTATGATAGAGACTGCAGATATCAATCGTACAGCCTTACAGCTCACAGGGTTCTTTGAGCATTTTGAAAAGGGGCGTGTTCAGGTTATTGGTTTTGTGGAATACACGTACATGCAGAGACAGAGTGATGAGAAGAAACTGCATGATATTGTGGATAAACTTATGAGCTACAAGTTTCCTTGTATTATATTCTGTAGGGATTTAGAACCATTAAGTGAGTTCTACGATGCAGCAGAGAAATACGGTGTGCCACTCTTAACTACCAAGAGAGCAACTTCTGAATTCTCGGCTGAGATTATCAGATGGCTTAATGTAGAACTTGCACCTATGATTTCTATTCATGGAGTGTTGGTCGATGTTTACGGTGAGGGAGTACTTATTACCGGTGAGAGTGGTATCGGTAAGAGTGAGGCGGCCCTAGAGCTTATTAAGCGTGGACACCGTTTGGTTTCCGATGATGTAGTTGAGATTAGGCGTGTAAGCGAGGTTACATTAATTGGAACCTCACCGGATATCACGAGACATTTTATTGAGCTTAGAGGTATAGGAATTATCGATGTCAAGACTCTCTTCGGTGTCGAGCACGTTAAGGAGACACAGAGCATTGATCTTGTTATTAAGCTTGAAGACTGGAGTAGAGAGGCAGAGTACGACAGGTTAGGCCTTGAAGAGGAATATGAAGAGATTCTTGGCAACAAGGTTGTGTGTCATTCGATTCCTATCAGACCGGGTCGTAACTTAGCTGTTATTGTTGAGTCGGCAGCGGTTAATCACCGTCAGAAGAAGATGGGGTATAACGCAGCTCAAGAACTCTACAACCGTGTTACAGGTAATCTTCGTGCCAAGGAGCAGGAGATGGCCAAGAATGAGATTGAAGAAGAGACAAGAGCAGAATATTTAGAAGATATCAAATAAGGAGGATTATACTAATGGAGGCACAATACGTAATAGGAGTTGATTTAGGAGGAACTACGGTCAAGCTTGGACTTTTTGATGTTAACGGAAGAGTCTTGGAGAAGTGGGAGATTCCTACAGTTAAGGACAACGAAGGAAGTCAGATTCTTCCTGACATTGCAGATACAATCAAGGATAAACTCAATGAGAAGAATATCCAGACAGAAGAGGTTGTAGGTGTTGGAATGGGAGTTCCGGGACCTGTTAAGGAAGATGGAACAGTTATCAAGTGTGCTAATCTCGGATGGGGTGTGTTCAATGTTGCAGGAACTCTAAGTGAGCTTGTAGGTATGAGAGTTAAGGTTGCCAATGATGCCAACGTTGCCGCTTTAGGTGAGATGTGGCAAGGTGGTGCTAAGGGACATGACGATGTAGTTATGGTTACATTAGGAACCGGTGTCGGTGGCGGAATCATCATTAACGGCAAGGTGGTTGCAGGTAATCATGGTGCCGGCGGTGAGATAGGACACATGAAAGTCAATGATGAGGAGTTGGATGTCTGCGGATGCGGTAAGACAGGATGTCTTGAGCAGTACTCATCAGCTACAGGTATTGTTCGTATAGCAAGAAAGGTATTAGGAACCAAGACCAATCCTAGCGGATTAAGAGAGTTAGATGAGCTCACAAGTAAGGCGATATTCGATCTTGCCAAAGACGGAGATGAGCTTGCAATTGAGTGCGTTAACATTTTAGGTAAGTACTTAGGACGTGCATTAGCTAATGTAGCATGTGTTGCAGATCCTGAGGTGTTTGTTATCGGTGGCGGTGTGAGTCGCGCCGGCCAGATTCTTATAGACGCAATTCAGAAGTACTACGTAAGAGATGCATTCCACGCGTGCAGAACCGCAGAGTTCTCACTTGCAACATTGGGTAATGATGCAGGAATCTACGGAAGCGCTAAACTTATATTAGAATAATATTGATTACATTTGCCCGGATATAATGTCCGGGCTTTTTTAATTGTGAAAAAATACTTAAACAATCGCTTTTATTCTTGTCTTTTCGTGAGTTTTTATCATTGAATGAGTTATTTCGATAATGTATAGTAATAAAGTGATAATGGATTTATGTGCGCTTATGCACTTTTATTGATATAGAGGAACTTATTATGGATATCAGAGAACAGCTTATTAATGCATGTGGAGCGGACTATGTAAGCTTTGATGAACCTATGTCTAAGCATACAACTTTTAGGGTTGGCGGTAATGCGGATTATTATATTAAGGTATCATCACTTGATCAGTTTGTTAAAGGTATTCGTCTGCTAAAGGACAATGACATTTCAATTACAATTCTTGGCAATGGAAGTAATGTTTTGGTTTCAGACAGGGGGATACGAGGGGCAGTATTTGAACTTGGTAAAGATTTCTCAGATATTAGTATTAACAGATTGGAAGATAGAATAGAGGTTACAGTCGAGGCGGGTGCCTTGTTAAGTAATGTGGGCGCAATGCTTCTTAAGGAAGGTATTGCAGGATTTCATTGGGCGTCAGGCATCCCCGGATCTGTCGGTGGTGCTGTATATATGAATGCAGGTGCTTACGGTGGCGAGATTAAGGATATCCTTAAGGAGGCTACAGTATTAACCAAAGATCTCAATGTCGAGGTCAGAGACTTAGATAGCTTAGATCTTTCGTACAGACACAGCGCTCTAATGAGCGAGGAAGCGTATGTTTTGTCGGCTACATTTGTCTTAGAAGAGGGAGATTCTAAGGAGATTAAGGTGCTTACGGATGAACTCAACAAGAAGAGACGCGACAAGCAGCCTTTGGAATACCCAAGCGCTGGTTCGACGTTTAAGCGTCCTGAAGGTTATTTTGCAGGCAAGCTTATTGAGGATTCAGGTCTTAAAGGCTTTAGAGTCGGAGGAGCTTCGGTATCTTCTAAGCACTGTGGATTTGTGGTCAACGATCAGAATGCGACTGCAGCAGACATTTACAATCTTACCGAAGAAGTTATTAAGATTGTTAAGGATAAATTCGGAGTCACTCTTGAGAGAGAGGTTAGACTTATTGGGGAGTTTTGAGTCAGGGAGGTGCTTATATGCGATTAGTTGTTGTATCAGGTATGTCCGGGGCCGGCAAGAGTAGTGTTTTAAGGTTCTTAGAGGATGCGGCGTATTATTGCATCGATAACCTGCCAATCAGTCTTATTAAGCCTTTTGTGGAGCTTTCGTTTCACGGTAAGTCAGAGCTTAATAAAGTGGCTATTGGTGTGGATATAAGAAGCGGTGATGACTTAGAGAATTTAGAGGACATCTTAAATGGTATCGTTTCTGAGGGATATGAGTACGAGCTTTTGTATCTTGATTGCAGTGACAGTGTGCTCTTAAGAAGATACAAGGAGACGAGAAGACGTCATCCGCTCGCTATTAAAGACAGAGTTGAACAGGGCATTATGAGAGAGCGCGAGAAGACAGAGTTTCTTAAGAGGGATGCAACTTATGTTATCGATACCAGCACCATGCTCACAAGAGAGCTTAAGGCAGAGATAGATAAGATATTTGTTGAAGATGAGCAGTACAAGAATATATATATAACAGTTGTATCCTTTGGTTTTAAGTATGGTATACCGCTTGACAGTGATTTGGTTTTTGATGTGAGGTTTTTGCCGAATCCGTATTACGTGCCGGAACTTAAATACTTAAGTGGCAACGATGCTCCGGTAAGAGATTATGTTATGAAGAATCAGGAGTCATTAGAGTTCTTAGAGAAGCTTTCTGATATGTGTGATTTTCTGATTCCTAATTACCACAAAGAAGGCAAGTATCAGCTCGTTATAAGCATCGGTTGCACGGGCGGTAAGCATAGGTCTGTGACACTTGCCAATGCACTTTATGAGAGCCTTAAAACAAGCGGGTACAGCGTTAAGATTGAGCATAGGGATATTGAAAAGGATGACAAAAAACACGATTCAAGGAAGTGATTAAGAGATGTCATTTAACCGTGATGTCAAGAATGAACTTAAATCAGTTATTCCTGCTGCGAGACATTGTCAGCTTTCTGAGATTGCGGCTATCTTAAGCATTTGTGGAATAGTTAATATCACCACTTACAACACGGTGGAGATAGAAGTTAGAACAGAGAACTCGGCGGTTGCATCTAAGTTCAATGCGCTTGTAAGAAGGTGCTTTCATATTGCGCCGAGGGTATTAGTCAGAGGACATTCTACCAATCATGATCATCATATATACATTCAGACGATTGATGATAACGATGAGGCTATTAAGATTCTTAAGGCGGTTAAGCTTATGAATCATAACGGAGAGATTAATGAGACGCTCTCGTTGGTAGATAATGTGTTGATACAGAGGAGCTGCTGTAAAAGAGCTTTTATAAGGGGAAGCTTCTTAGCTACAGGTTCCATGTCGGATCCTGAGAAACAATATCATTACGAGATTGTATTAAATGATATTGATAAGGCAGAACAGATTAGAGATATTTTGAATGGATTTGATTTGGGTGCTAAGATAACTGCAAGGAAGAATTATCATGTTGTATATGTAAAGGAAGGTGCCAATATTGTTGACGTTCTTAATATTATGGAAGCTCACAAGTCGCTTATGGAACTCGAGAACATCCGGATTGTAAGAGATATGAGGAATAAGGTTAACAGAAGAGTTAACTGTGAGACAGCCAATATCAATAAGACTGTTTCGGCTGCTGTTAAGCAGATTGAAGATATCAGATATATCAAGGAGCATGCAGGTCTTGGAAGTCTTAAGGACAATCTGAGAGAAACTGCAGAGCTTAGGCTTTTAGAGCCTGAGCTTTCACTCACAGATTTAGGACAAATGCTTAATCCACCGGTGGGCAAAACCGGTGTGTATCATAGATTAAGAAAATTAAGTATCATAGCAGACGAACTTAGACAAAGTTCAAACGATAATTAAAGGAGGATATCATGACAAGTAGAACGATGGAGATTCAGTTTGAATCAGGATTAGAGGCAAGACCGGTTGCAATGTTAGTACAGGTTGCAAGTCAGTATCAGAGTAAGATTTATTTCTTGTCTGAGAATCGCAAGATCAATGCTAAGAGTATTATGGGTATGATGGGCTTAGGGCTTACAAGTGGTGAGTCTGTTGAGGTCAGCGCTGACGGTGAGGACGAGGTTCAGGCGTTAGATAGCATCCAGAAATACTTAAGCAATGAAATGTAATAATCCCGGGAGATTTTTAAATTATGGAAAGTGATAAAAACGTTACGCGAAACGGGGAGGAGCTTTCTGAGAATAAGATGGGTGTAATGAAGATCAATAAGCTGATTATTGATATGTCGTTACCTCTTATGATTTCGATGCTTGTACAAGCTTTGTATAACATTGTCGACAGTTTTTTTGTTGCTAAGATTAATGAGGACGCATTGACTGCGGTATCTTTGGCGTTTCCTGTGCAACAGGTAATGATAGCTTTGGGAATGGGTACTGGCGTCGGTGTCAATGCTGTCTTGTCTAAGAGTCTTGGCGAGAAGAAGTTTGAGCGTGCCAATCAGGTTGCAAGAACTTATATGGTGTTGACATTTCTTACTTTTTTGGCAGTATGCATATTCGGATTTGTCGGTGTAAGACCGTTCTTTGAAGCACAGAAGAGCAGTACTATAAGTGATGCTACAATTAATTACGGTGTTGATTATCTGACTGTTATTTGTACGATGTCTATCGGTATTTTTTATCAGGTTGCCACGGAACGACTTATGCAGGCGACCGGTAAGACCATTTACAATATGTACACTCAGCTTATTGGTGCTATTATCAATATTATTCTTGATCCGATTCTTATCTTTGGTTTACTCGGAATGCCAAGACTAGAGATGAAGGGTGCGGCGATTGCTACAGTTATTGCGCAGTGTATAGCAGCGTGCTTCGGGTTCTTCTTCAATATTGTGTTTAATAAAGAGATTAATATTAACATGAAGGGCTTCAAGATGGATGGCAAGATAGTTAAGCGTATATATACTGTCGGTGTACCGTCTATCATAATGGGATCAATCGGTTCTGTTATGGTGCTTGGTTTTAACAAGATATTATCTCAATATCAGTCGGCGATTGCTGTATTTGGTGTTTATTTTAAAGTTCAGAGTTTTGTATTTATGCCGGTATTTGGTATGAACAATGGACTTATTCCTATAGTTGCATATAACTATGGTGCAAGAAAGCCAGCCAGAATCAAGGAGACTATGAAATGGGGTTCTATATACGCCGTGATTATAATGGTTGTTGGAACAATCTTCTTTGAGATATTCCCGAGTCAGATTATGGGGATGTTCGTAGAGTCAAGTAAGACTGTGGCTATCGGTGCGTTAGCACTTAGGATAATCAGTATTCATTTTCCTGTTGCTGCGCTCAGCATCATAAGAATGTCAACGCTTCAGGCATTGGGAGAAGGTTTTAGAAGTATGCTGGTTTCGATTACCAGACAGCTTTTTGCAATCCTTCCGCTTGCTTATATTTTTAGCAAGATTGGTGGACTTGATATGGTGTGGTGGTCATTTCCACTTGCAGAAATTGTAGGTTTCTCACTTGTTACTATCTTTCTTAAGAAGACTTTTAAAGAGAGAGTTGAGCCGCTATATGAATAATAGTTCATTTTGTTGTGATTTTGCTTGATTTTTATTCTTAATTTATGTACAATATATTTCGTCGGTACTTTGGTACCGACTGTGCTTCGATAGCTCAGTTGGTAGAGCACTTCACTCGTAATGAAGGGGTCGAGGGTTCAAGTCCCTTT
>CAMVPR010000048.1 GCA_947169385.1 uncultured Lachnospiraceae bacterium
AAGTGTGGTAACATATGGAGCTGAATCATACTAATAGGTCGAGGGCTTGTCTTAAAAAGTTTAGAATCTTGCAAATTAGGTGTTGACTATATGTAGTTTTTAAGGTATAATAACTCTTGTTGTTATGACTTTTGGCCTGGTGGCTCAGCTGGTTAGAGCGCCGCCCTGTCACGGCGGAGGTCGTGGGTTCGAACCCCATCCGGGTCGCTTCAGTTTCATCAGAGACTGTATTAGATACAATTCAATATTGTACTTCTAAGGAATGGAATCTTAGCTCAGCTGGGAGAGCATCTGCCTTACAAGCAGAGGGTCACAGGTTCGAGCCCTGTAGGTTCCATTTTTTAAGCCGATATGGCTCAATTGGCAGAGCAGCTGATTTGTAATCAGCAGGTTAACGGTTCGAGTCCGTTTATCGGCTGAACGCTTAATGAGTGCTTCACATTTGTGAAGCACGAATTTAGCGAGAAGCCATCCAGCGTAGCTTAACGAATGCAAGCGAAGCACAGTATGAGTTTAGCGAAGTCGGATCGGCGTCAATCATATTAACAAGGGTGATTTCCCGAGTGGCCAAAGGGGACAGACTGTAAATCTGCTGCATTTTGCTTCGGTGGTTCGAATCCACCATCACCCAATCACATTTGCAAGCTTAGCTTGCATTTGTTATAACGACGCGCTGTGGAGCAATTGGAAGCTCGTCGGGCTCATAACCCGAAGGTTGCTGGTTCAAGTCCGGTCGGCGCTACTTCGGCGAAAGCCATGCCTCGATAGCTCAGTTGGTAGAGCAGAGGACTGAAAATCCTTGTGTCGCTGGTTCGATTCCGGCTCGAGGCATTTGTCTAACATCACCATAGGGTGGTGTTTTTTTATTGCATTTTCTTTAGAAATGTATGATAATTACTTAAATGATGTAAATGGTTATAATTAAGGAAGGAGAACGAATTATGAAGAAGAAATATTTGGCATTAGTTTTAGTGCTTGCACTTGCGCTTTCATATGCAGTGGGATGCGGCAAGAAAGAGTCTGTTCCTAAGGGCGATTCCGCTACAGAAGAGAAGGTTGAGAAGACTACTGAGGAAGAAGCTGATGCAACTACCGAGGAGGAGGCTCCGAAGGAAGAGATTCAGCTTTGTATTGGGAATTACTATTACGGATCGGATCATGGTAGTCCGTATGATAGTTATATGTATTTTGACGGAAGCTCAAGTACCATTGAGATGAAGGAGAATGCAGGATATAAAGCATTGGGTGATGCTATTAAGTCGTTTAGCGATGACCTTTTAGAAAGCTTTAAAAAGGAATGTGATAATCTGGCTGAGTCTGCTAAAGAATATTATGACCCGGATGATTCTAACACCTCAATTTCAAGTAATTACAATACTATCACTCCGGCGAGAGTTGACAGTCATGTAGTGTCACTAAGTATTGAGAATTCGTCTTACAGCGGTGGTGCACATGGTTATTATTCAGTGGTCGGAGCAACATTTGACAGTGAGACGGGTAAAGAGCTTGCTCTTAAGGACCTCGGCATTGATACTGATGAATTAGAGGAATATATTGTTAATTTCATTAAGAAGAGCGACTATAAAGATGCTGTATTTGATGAGTATAAGACCACAATTCATGATGATCTCAACGGTGATTTTCAGACCTGGTACTTGACCGGAGATAAGCTCATGATAATATTTAACCCTTATGAGATAACTCCTTACGCGGCAGGCCAGGTAGCTATAGCAGTTCCTTTGGCAGACCTTAAGAATATTGATTCTAAGTATATGCCGGTTGGCAAGGAATTATATGAGGCGACAGGCAGCACCGAATTTGATATAGACGGTCATAAGGTTGGACTTGAGATTAACTATAACGATGACGGTTACTCGATGACGGGTTCAATGACCGTTAATGGCAAGAAGATATGTAAGGTTTTGGACGGAGATTATTTCTACAGTTACAAGGTTATTCATTATAGAAATGAAAATGGTGACGACTATATCATAGTTACGGTGACAGGTGACAACGACTACAGTATTACCGAGCTTTATAAGGTTGATGACGAGAAGGTAGTCTTGGCTGACACGATGAACGGCAGCTCATTTAAGAATATCAACGAGCATTCATTTGCAGCAGTAGACAGAGTTGATGTTTTGGGAACGTATAGCTGTGACAGAAGATATGCTATCGATAATGATAAATTTGAGCCGATAGACGAGATGTATGTTATTGAAGATTCTGATCCTAAGTACAAAGAGTACAGAAAGATTACCGTCCTAAAAGATATAAAGGTGAGAATTGGAGAGGAGGACAACTTTACGGATTCAACTCTCAAGAAGGGAACCAATCTTTATATAACATATACTGACGGTAAGTCGATTGTAGGATTTGAGACAGAAGACGGCGAGAAGGGTAATTTTGATATAACTAAAGAAAAGGACGGATACGGAATCAAGATTGATGGCATAGACCAGAATGATGTCTTTGATAATCTCCCATATGCCGGTTAATTAGAACGATAAGTACTTAGGTGCGAGGTGGGTTTATGAATTGGGAAGAATTTGCAGATAAGGTAGTAAATGATGATAATATTACCAATCGCAAAATAAATAAATACATTTCCAAGTTAAATAATATAGGACCAAGTACAGAGGTATTAGATTTGGGTTATAATATGACAGAGGAGAACTACACTTTACTAATAAAAAAGTGTATAGAGTGCGGCGTCATATTTACGAGAGAAGAGGTTATTGAATTATGGACATACCTCGATTATAAGTATTATCTTGATTTTGTAATATATCATTTAAGTAATGGTGTAGAGCTTAGTGAAGATGATATAGTAGAGATAATTAAGCATTATCCAAGATATAAGGATTATTACACCAACCTCTTTATATATGCTTCAAGTCACGGAATGATATTTACAAGAGAACATATAAAGGAGCTTGCCGGATACCTTGAAGATGAGTTCTATTACAACATAGTTCTAGATATTATGAAGACAGACCAACCGTATAACGGTGAGGAGCTTGTCGATATATTTGTATCATTTGTTGAAGGAAGAGAACTGATGCTTCGTATCATAAATGACGTAGATCAGGCAGATAACGTATTTCATGCCGATGACATCATGAAATTGAGTTATTATGTCAGCAGTGATTTTCTAAAGAACATGATTATGAATTATCTAAACAGAGGTGGAAGGTTCAGTAACGATGAATTATCTAAGCTTTCATGTTCTTTTAGAGATAAGGATGTAAGTTTTCTTCTGAACGAGATTAATTATAGCGAAGTGGAATCATTTGAAGAAATAGTTCAATTAGCCGGGGATGGTAATGATGAAATAGCTTCAGAATTCGTTGTAAATGGAATCAATAAAGGGCTTCCTATATCCGGCAATCAAGTTAGAGATGTTATCTTTAAGGTGCCGGATAAAGTCAGGAATGATTTGATTAATTATTCTATTAATGCAAATGTCATTTTCACAGGTGATGAAGTTGAGAGCATAGGTCTTTATTTACAAGAAGAATCCCTATATAGGCTTTTTGAGTATGTGATTAGACAGAATATTAAGCTCACCAGCAATAATATAATAATCTACTTTAGAAAGAAAGATAGAGAATTAAGCGAGATGCTTGTTGATTATGCAATAGATAATCAAGTCGAATTCACGGATAAAGCCATACATTATCTGCAATATGATATGGATAGAAAGCTGTACAAAAAGTTAAAAAGAAATGTTCCAATCGTCAAGGACGAAAGCGAAGAACAGGTGGATATCTCATTTGTTGATGTTTTATTGTCAATTATCGATAGTATTGATGTTGAACCTGTAGAAAGGCCAAAAGCCGAGAAGTCTAAGAAGAAGGATGCATATAAGGAACTTGCTGACATGTACAGAAATAATCTCTATGTTAAGAATATCGTGGGCAAGGAGATGTACGATAGAGACATTTTAGGAACCAGGATATACGGAGAAGATTCATTTATTAACAATGTCAAAAGAGCTGATGAAGCAATAAGATTTATTGATTATATGTATGAGAGAAAGAATAAATAATATATTATTTTAAGGAGACATAAGATGGAATCTACACTTAGAAGAACATGGGCAGAGGTTAACTTAGACGCCATAGCTCATAATTATAAGACAATAAGGAATAAGATAGGAGACGGCACCAAGTTTCTAGGTGTTGTGAAGGCTGATGCCTACGGTCACGGAAGTATTCAGGTGAGTAAGCTTTTGCAGGAGTTAGGCGCGGATTATCTTGCGGTAAGTAGCGCTGATGAGGCGTTAGAGCTCAGAGTCAATAACATAACGATGCCGATTCTGATTCTTGGACATACTCCAAAAGAACAGGTTCCCCGTCTTATTGAGCACAATATAACTCAGACTATAACCTGTAAGGCTAAGGCAGACGAATACAACGAAGAAGCACTCAAATGTGGCGGTGTTTTGAAGGTTCATATTAAGGTAGATACCGGAATGTCAAGGCTTGGATATCTTTGCGATGATAAGAATTTTGAGACCGGCGTTAACGGTATATCAGAGGCGTGTACTATGCCGGGACTTGACGCAGAGGGAATATTTACGCATTTTGCGGTTTCAGATGAGCCGGGAGATGAGAATTTAGAGTACACCAGGCACCAGTTTCATTTGCTTAAAAGAGTAATAGAGGCGGTTGAGGCAAATGTAGGGCATCGGTTTAAGATTCACCACTGCGCTAATACAGGTGCTGTTGCAAGATTCCCTGAAACCTATATGGATATGGTAAGACCGGGACTATTGCTGTACGGATATGGTGAATTTGCAAGGCAAATGAATCTAATCCCTGCCATGACTCTTAAATCTACTGTCAGCACCATTAAGATATATTCTGAAGGAACTGCGATAAGTTACGGAGGAATCTATGTGACTGACAAGAAGACAAGAATCGGAGTGCTTCCATACGGATATGCCGACGGATTCTTTAGGAGCCTGTCTAACAAATGTAGCGTAATGACCGAGGCAGGACCTGCTTCTCTAAGAGGCAAGATATGTATGGATATGTGTATGATAGACATTACCGATATGCCTGAAGTCGGCGTCGGAAGCGAGGTTGAGATCTTCGGAGAGCGTAATTCAGTTGACGAATTAGCCGAAATCGCGGGAACGATACCGTATGAACTTACTTGTGCGGTAAGTAAGAGAGTGCCAAGATATTATTACAGAGAAGGCGAGCTTATCGAGAAAGAGCTCATGCTTAGACTGTAAGTACCCAAAGGGGACAGCCCCACTGGGTACTTAGCATGATATGATGATAACTACCCAATAGGGACAGCCCTTTTGGGTAGTTAATTTATATGGAGGATATGCCGATATAATATATGAGGTATACTATTTTTTGGTAAGGAGGTATTTTATGCGATTAAGTAAGTATTTAGTTGCGTGGGGATTGGTTCTAACTTGTACTCTATCATCGATTAACTATAACCTTTTTACTAACGACATAAATGCGTATGCAGCTAAGGAATCAACATCTGCAGTGCCTGAGGACGATTCAACCCTTAAAGATAAGGCAGGAGACCTAATACTTGAGGAAGTTCCGTACACTAAGGAGAGTAAAGAGGCGGCAAGTGAAGTCCTTATAAGTGATATTTCAGAAAATGAAGTCAAGACCAGATCAACGACAATCAATTCGAGCGGAATAGGCGATAATGCATATGATAAGTACGGATATTCTGAATTGTCTGATGGACAGAAAGCCATGTATGATGACCTTGATGCGGCATTTAGTGCGTATGTCAACAGTGCAGCGTATAAGCAGCAAAATTATAATTCAAGTTCGCCGGGATATGATTCTTCTCATAAGACATATGATGCATTTTCACTTGATAAGAAGATATCAGAGTATGGAATCACGGCAGATGAAGCAATGAAGGTGTATTTCACATACAGGAACAACAACCCGGAGTATTATTGGATATCTAATCAATTCTACCAGTACACGACTGCCAACTATAACTACACGGTATTGATAGACAGTTATTATGCTGAGAGTGCTTCTTTGAGAAGTGAAGCAGAAGCTGCAATTGTGGCAGGAGTTAATAGGATAAAGACTGAAGCTAATAAGGTTAGTGGCAACTACAATAAAGTTAAGGTAGTCCATGATATGATTATAGATCAGGTGGATTACGCGTACATTAAGTCGGGAGTTTCGTCAAGTGGTGCGGTTAATGACATTTGGGCTCATTCAGTAGGTGGAGCATTCATCTCACGTCCTGACTATGCGGATTCCTGCGAGATAGTCTGCGAGGGTTATGCCAAGACATTTCAGCTGATTCTTCAGGAACTTGGAATTGAGAACATTTACATAATAGGAAATGCAGGCGGCGACCACGCTTGGAA
Organism: uncultured Lachnospiraceae bacterium; assembly: GCA_947169385.1. Lineage (GTDB taxonomy): Bacteria > Bacillota > Clostridia > Lachnospirales > Lachnospiraceae > NC2004. Next base: position 6,380 of record CAMVPR010000048.1, read on the forward strand.
CGCAGTTAAGTTGGAGGACGGATACTATCACTATTACGATGTAACGTGGGACGATATAGGTAACGATGTCAAAGACGGCAAGAAATACATTTATTTCTCGGCACCTAAGACTTTTTTTGGCAAGAAACACACAGAATTTAAGTCGACAGGTGTGGTGTCGACAGGAAGATGGCTTTATGATCTGCCGGAAATGTCCGATGACTTTAATTACACATATTACGCTAAGTATAGTTCATATTTTGCAAATGTTGCCGACCAGGCATCAGCAGAAACAATGCTTAACGCGATAGCAAGCCTGTCAATACCCGCTAACAGCAGGTATTTTCACATACTTTGTAAAACGAAAGATGATGTAACTATCGCTTGTCGTACGCTAGGTCTTAACTCATATACGCCGGTTGAAGGATATCCCGGTGGATATGCGATTGTTTCAGCATTCATGGGAAGTTACGGGGTTACCAAGAAAGCTACCGAAGTTAAGTTGGACAAGAACGAGGCAGAGATAGACTGTGCTAAGGAGAAACTGACATTAACGGCAAGTATAGCACCGGCAGACAGCGATGACAGTATCGTTTGGTCGGCAAGTGGTGGGTCTTGTTCATTTGCAAATGCAATCGGAGAATCGACGACTATAACTTTTAAGAGAGCCGGCGAGTATGTTATTACAGCTAAGGCAGCGGCAGGAAATGTAAGCGACACATGTAGTGTTACGGTTACTGATTCCGGCGGCGCAAGACACATTTACCTTGATAGCGGTTATAACGAAATTGTGACAGAGAGTGACGCAGTGCTTTATGCGGGCGGTGCCAACAAGAAGAATAAAGAGACCGGTGTGACGGAGTGCTATAAGAGTATAACATTTTACTGCGATCTTATGCCAGTTACTTATAAGGATTCTAAGGGCAAGAATAAGACCGGTAAGGTTATTGTCGGTGTGACTTCAACGCCTGAGGAGCCGACTGTGGTAAGCAGTAAGATCCCTAAGGATGCTACGGCGAAGAATATCATTTCCGCCGCGAGAAAGAAGAACGGCTCTATCAAGCTGGTTACTAAGAAGAACTCGGGAACGGCGTACGTATGGGTTATTTCGCTTGCCGAATCAGAGGTGGTTGATGTCGGATGCGTTAAGATGACGGTTCTTAGGGCTCCATATAAGATTAAACTGACAGATAATGACACGGATCCGGTTATAAGTTCCGGCTTATATAAAAAGAGTGGTCTCACTATCGGCGACAGCACTAACTTTTATGTAAGGTCAACTTTTAAGGGTGGAGATGAGATTACCGAGGGAGTTGATTTTACTGCAGTTCCGGCTAAGGGGCAGGAGAATTACATTTCCGTGACACCGATTGGCAATAACGGGTTTAGGGTTAAGGCAACAGGGTTGAAGAACCATAAGAAGACCAAGGCGAAGGTTTCAATACAGTGCGTGCAGAACAAGCGCAAGGCGACATTTTATGTGGATGTCATGAACTGTGTTACGGGAGCTCCGGACTTCAAGGAAGGCGACAGCAAGGTTGAATTAGTCGGGGTAAGCGAAATCGTCAACGGAACAACGGAGGTAGGCAACTATCTTTCGTATCCTGTCATTGTAAATGCGAGTGGAAATGCAACTAAGACGGTTACAACTTCTGTTGATATTACACCGACACTTTCAAGTAATTCAGACTCTATGACGGACAAGCCGAAAGTATATATGATGGGAACAGCTGATGGATTTACCATTAACAACAAGGGTGTTGTTAAGATTACCAATAAGCCGGTTGGAACCATTGCCAAGATTAAGGCGAGCATTAAGACTACTGACGGTAAGAGCAAGGTGACAATCAAGACGCCGATAATTACTGATGTAACTACCTATGTTTTGGTTGTGTATAACACATATAAGACAACAGGAAAAGACAATAATTACGGGTATTTCGTAATACCGGTAACAGTGAAATAATATCCTTCGGAATGTGTCTCCTCAGGATGACATGTTATAATCGTAGCGGAGCACACTGTGCTCCACAATGGCGAACGATGTTCGCCTCTACAGAATGTTAAATAACTACCCAATGGGCCAGTCCCCATTGGGTAGTTAGCGTTTAAATGTACCTAATAAAATACTTGCCAATGCCCTACCCGTATGCTATATTCTCCATGGATGGTATTCGAGCAATCGGAACTGTACCTGGGAATTGCTTTCTTTATCCCCATACACCTTTTAGGAGGTGCATGCAATGAAAGAAGACACATACTTAAGCGGGTTAGGAGCTATAGGAATTATAGGCGCCGGCAAGGTAGGCTTTTCAATTGGCAAGTACCTAAGCGACAACGACGAACACCTATCAGGCTATTACAGCAGGACTCAAGAATCCGCGAAACAAGCAGCAACATTTACAGGCGCGGAAGCATTTGACAATATACGCGACCTTGTAAACAGCAGCGATACCCTATTTATAACCGTTCCCGATAAAGAGATTAGCGGTGTGTGGGATTGCATGAAGGGAGCTTGTGATCTAAAGGGCAAGACAGTTCTCCATATGAGTGGAGCATCAACATGCGCCCTATTTTCAGGTATAATCGATACAGGAGCCTACGGCTTCTCGCTTCATCCACTGTGCGCGGTAAGCGATCGCTACGAGTCGCACAAAACATTATCCACAGCAGTATTTACAATTGAAGTAAGTGATAGTTCAGACGAGACCTATTTACTTAAGGCAAATGCTATCAGGTCCGCAATGACTCATGCAGGCAATACGGTAGTAGACATTCGCCCCGAGGACAAAATCCTTTACCACGCAGCCGCAGTCGTGGCAAGCAATATGTCGGTGGGATTAATCTTTATGGCCGAGCAAATGCTAAAGCGAACCGGATTTACCGATGAGGAGGCGTCCAAAGCGCTGGCACCTTTAATCAAAGGGACGACGGACAATATTTTAAGACAGGGAAGTATTAACGCGCTGACGGGACCTGTCGAGAGAAATGATTGTCAGACGGTGAGCAAGCATTTGACTAAATTGACCGAACAGGAAAGTGAGGTCTACAGGGCTTTGACGAAGACACTTATTGATATTGGTAAAATCAGGCACGAAGACGCCGATTACAGTGGAATGGAGGAATTATTATGAAGAATACAGTAGCTACATTTAGGCAGATGAAAGAGTCAGGCGAGAAGATTACTATGCTTACAGCATACGATTACTCGACTGCGAAACTTATGGATGAGGCGGGGATTAACGCAATACTCGTTGGAGACAGCCTTGGAATGGTTATGATGGGATACGAGGATACGATTCCTGTGACCATGGAGGACATGATTCACCATACAGCGTGCGTGGCAAGAGGCGCTAAGAATGCGCTTGTTGTCGGAGATATGCCGTTTATGTCATATCACGAGAGCGCAGAACAAGCGGTGCACAACGCGGGACGACTTATCAAAGAAGGACATGCTCAGGCCGTTAAGTTAGAGGGCGGAGCGACAGTTAAGAAACAGATAAAGGCGATAACAGATGCGCAGATACCTGTAGTTGCGCATATTGGAATGACTCCACAGAGCGTTAATGCATTTGGCGGATTCAAAGTTCAGGGAAAGGGTTTAGAACAGGCCAGGCAGATAGTTGAGGATGCGTATATAGTTCAGGAAGCGGGAGCATTTGCAGTGACTCTTGAATGTGTACCGGAGGCGCTTGCGACATACATAACAGAGCATCTTGACATTCCGACAATCGGAATCGGAGCGGGAGCTGGCTGCGACGGACAGGTTCTTGTTTATCAGGACGCGCTTGCGATTTATAGCGATTTTAAGCCTAAATTTGTCAAGCAATTCGCACAGGTCGGTGAACTTATGAAGCAGGGAATTGCTGATTATATAAATGAAACCAAGGCGGGAACTTTCCCGGCTAAGGAGCACACCTTTAAGATTGATGATGAGGTTATGGCGAAGTTAGAGGAGAGATAAGTACTCAATGGGGACAGTCCGTAGCGGCGAACATCGTTCGCCATGTGGAGCACAATGTGCTCCGCTACGATTACAACATGTCATCCTGAGGAGCGAAGCGACGAAGGATCTTAAAAAGATATATATTAGAAAGGACAATAATCATGAAAATTGTATCAACAGTAGCAGAAGTAAGAAAGTACGTTAAAGAAGCCAAGAAACAGGACAAGACTGTAGGCTTGGTTCCAACAATGGGTTACCTTCATGAAGGTCATGGAAGTCTTATCACCAAGGCAAGAGAGACAACAGATTTCGTGGTAGTCTCAATCTTCGTAAACCCTATGCAGTTTGGACCGACAGAGGATTTAGAGAGCTATCCAAGGGATTTAGACAAGGATGCAGCATTTTGCGAGAGCTTAGGAGCAGACCTTATCTTCCATCCGGAGCCGTCAGAAATGTATCATGAGGGATTTTCTTCATTTGTCGACATGACCGTGCTGACAGAGGAGCTTTGCGGATTATCGCGTCCGGTACATTTTAGAGGCGTTTGCACCGTTGTTAACAAGCTTTTTAACATTGTTACACCTGATTATGCGTTTTTCGGACAGAAGGACGCTCAGCAATTAGCAGTCATAATGCACATGGTTGACGACCTTAACATGGATATCAAGATTGTCGGATGCCCAATCGTAAGAGAGGAAGACGGACTTGCTAAGAGTTCAAGAAATACCTATCTTTCAGCAGATGAGAGACAGGCTGCATTGATTCTTTCTAAGTCAATTAAGCTTGGAAATGAAACATTTGCCGCAGGCGAGAAAAATGCCAAAGTTATAATCGATAAAATGACTGAGTTGATAAATAGCGAGCCACTTGCTAAAATAGACTATGTGAAGATTGTAGACCGCCTTACAATGCAGCAGATTGAGACTGTTGATCGCCCTGCATTGCTTGCAATCGCAGTCTACATCGGCAAGACAAGACTTATTGACAACTGTTATTTAGACTAACTACCAAGAGGACAGTCCCCATTGAGAACTTAGGAGGTACAAATGAATAAGATTACTAACTTTTTAGACAGCTTAGATTACGAAGTGACAACCAACAAGAAGACATTATTTTTTGAAATTCTTGCGGCTATTGGGCTTGGAGTGATTATTGGTGCGATTTTCGCCCCAAAGATTAGTGTTAAGGTATTAAGTGACAACGAAGCTAAGCTTGATAATGTTGATGTGCAGCTTGAAGACTGCCCATTAGGAGTTATAGGAGATGAAAAGAAATGATCAGAAAAATGTTACATGCCAAAATCCACCGCGCTACAGTTACAGAGGCTAGGCTCGACTATGTGGGAAGCATCACGGTTGACGAGGATCTTCTTGAAGCAGCAGGTATAGCGGAATACGAGTATGTGCAGATTGCCAATGTCACCAACGGCAAAAGGCTTACTACATATACGATTGCTGGAGAACGAGGCAGCGGTATCATTTGCCTAAACGGCGCAGCCGCTCACAAAGCTCAGTTAGGTGACAAGGTTATAATAATGGCGTACGCGGACTACACCGAAGAGGAACTTAAAGATCACAAGCCTAATGTTGTATTTGTAAATGATGACAACTCGATTAAGCGAGTGACACACTATGAGAAGCACGGCCAGTTGATTGATGAATAAAATGCTAAGAACATTTGACACTATAACATGTCATTCTGAGCGTTAGCGAAGAATCTTTCAAGATCCTTCGTCACGTTGTTCCTCAGGATGACGAATATAGAGTGTCATTCTGAGCGTTAGCGAAGAATCTTTAGTAAATATGTTACCCTAAAGGAGATGGATATATGCTAGAATCCAAAACCATAGTCCTTGGCGTCACCGGATCTATCGCAGCGTATAAGATTGCGAATCTCGCATCCGCACTTGTTAAGCTGCATGCCGACGTGCACGTGATTATGACCGCAAACGCAACTAACTTCATAACGCCGTACACTTTCGAGACGCTGACTCACAACAAATGCGTTGTGGATACATTTGACAGGAATTTCGAGTACAAGGTCGGCCACATTTCTCTGGCCGAGAAGGCGGATATGATGCTTATAGCGCCTGCTACGGCAAATGTTATCGCCAAGCTCGCACACGGAATTGCTGACGATATGCTTACAACGGTTGCACTTGCTTGCAAAGCGCCAATCTACATTTCACCTGCGATGAATACCGCAATGTACGAGAATCCGATAACTCAGGACAATATTAAGATTTGCGAGAATTACGGCATGCACATAATCAATCCTGCAACCGGGTATTTGGCATGCGGAACGAGCGGAATCGGCAAGATGCCGGAGCCGGAGCAGCTTTTAGAGGTTATAAAGCAGGCGGTAGCATTTGACAAAGATTTAGCAGGCAAGAATATTCTTGTAAATGCAGGTCCGACTGAGGAGGCGATTGACCCGGTTCGCTATATAACCAACCATTCGACGGGCAAGATGGGGTACGAGATTGCTAGGGCAGCGGCGTATCGCGGAGCCAACGTTACATTGGTAACAGGCCCGACATCACTTCCTATTCCGGCAAATGTCACCGCAATCAAGGTAACTTCGGCTGCTGACATGTATGATGCAGTTACGAAGAACGCGCCAAATCAAGACGCAATTATACTTTCAGCTGCTGTGGCAGATTACACTCCGAGTGAGGTTGCAGATCATAAGATAAAGAAAAAAGACGGTGATATGTATATTCCTTTGTCAAGAACCAAGGATATACTGGGAACACTTGGCGAGGCGAAGCTAAAGGCGGGTTCGAAGAAACCGTATCTATGCGGATTTTCGATGGAGACGGAGAATCTTGTTGAGAATTCAAGAAAGAAGTTAGAGAAGAAGCATGTAGACATGATAGTGGCCAACAGTCTCAAGGTAGAAGGCGCGGGATTTGGCGTTGACACCAACGTGGTCACTCTTATAACAAATGATGATGATAAGCAGCTACCACTCTTAACCAAAGAAGAAGTAGCGCACGAGATACTAAACTATATACCATAACTACCCAAAGGGGACAGTCACCATTGAGTACTTAGCATAAACTTTCATTTGACAAACTATCTTCTATAAGAGATAATATAATCAGAATAGCCTCTACAGGCAGAACGGACTATATTATAAGGAGGATTACGATATGATTTTAGGAGAGAAGAATTTCTTTGAAGATGGCGACTTGTCAGATGTATTTGCAGATCTTGATGCACTTAATGAGGAGCTTGGAGACATCGAAGAAGATGAGGAGATGATTGCATCTCAGCGTCGTTATGATGAGATAATCAAGAAGCATCGTGGAGAAGGCAAAGGTAATCAGTAACATCCACCCGACCGAAAGGTCGGGTTTTTTTATTAACTACCCAAAGTGGACTGTCCCCACTGAGTACTTATTTCTGAAATTTTCGTGATATTCCCCAACCCGCCCTTAAAATATGCTAAAGTACGAACTATAATACCAAAAAGGGGCAATAATTATGTCATCACGCCGTAGAACCAATCGAATAACGGCAATAATAGTGGCCATAATCATGACCGCTGTTTTAATCACGCCCCAAACTAACCGGACAAGGGCGGCTGAAACCGTAAAGACTTCGAGCAACTCCAAAACCCTAACCCTTCCGCTCGCGACCCCCAAGACTATTACACAAGAGACCAACAGCGAGCTTACATACACCCCACTTTCGACGACGCGTCGCGCCCCACAGGGCTACTTAAAATCAGGTGAGAACGCAGCCTTAGACTCAGACTACATAGTATCGGGTGGCGCTGTGATTGCCAATCCATACATAGAGTACGAGATTAATCAGGCCAATGCAGACGCCTTAACAATATATCCCAAAGACGACGTAACAAGCCAGCCAAGCGCAATCTACACACACATAAACCATGTAGATATTGTAGCAACCGCACCAATAGCGGCGAAGCCGGCAACAATCACAATCGAGCGTATCAACCATCGCTACGACCCGGCAACCAAGGTCACAACAACATATAACATTTACGCCAAAACTCCAAGCGTCACCGACGATGCAATAACCATTCTAAAAGACTCGTCTGTAAAGAGTCTCCCACTGACAACCGAAACAGACATCAAGGTCGACAGTGAGCCTTATTTGCTTTCGGACGGCAGAACAGGGACCTTTACTTATAACGGTGCAATATCATTTTACAATCAGGACACCGACAAGATCGACCGTCTCTACTACGGCACGCGATATATGATAGAATCCGACAACACTAAGGTCGCTGACCCGATAGTGAAGACATTTATAGAGGGTGCGACCGCATTTGACTATCGTACCAAAGAGCCCGGAATCGCCAACATTGCGCTGAAGCATCAGACGACAACGCTCAGCAAACAGGCACAGCCTGGCGGCGGTTACACATACGATTTGTATGAAGAGACCCCAATCACAATCGATAAAATCAGGGCAAATGTTGTCGAGAGTGACATTCACCTCGACAACCCGTCTAAGCTTACCCTTGCAGTAGGCGAGCAAGTGCCACTGACCATAAGGGCCACCAACCGCGCGACGACAACTTATTCATTCAAGTCGTCCAACACCAAAGCGGTCAAGGTGTCTCAAACCGGCGTAATTACAGCCGTTAAGTCAGGTTCGGCAAATGTCACCGCCACCGACCAAGTTGCGACCGTCAAAGTCAAAGTAACGGTTAAGCCCGCCGCAATCAAGTCATCGATGAAGACAATCACCATGACAGCAGGAACCAAGACATATAAGGATGTAATCAAGTACCGTTCGCCGAACGCTACCTATACGTACAAAGTAGTAAGCCCAAAGATTGCAAATGTATCTAAAACAGGCGCAATAACCGCCCTCAAAAAAGGTACAACCAAGATGAGAGTCTACGAGCAAGGCAAGCTTCTTGGCACTGTGACCCTAAGAGTCAAGTCTAGAACCAGCCAGGATATCGACGCTTTGCCAGAGCTGTACAACGGCAAGGACACTGCAACTCTCACGGTTGCATATAATTCCAAGTTCGACATAAAGGACTACATTGTGACGGACGATATAGAGACAGCTAATCTAAGCTACAAAACGAGCAATAACGCGCTAAGCATAAACAAAAGCGGCCTCGCCACCGCCAACAAAGAGGGTGAGACCAAGGTCACAATAAAGAGCGGTAACTCAAAGACTACGCTAAATATCAAGATAGTTTCTTTAAATGAGACAAGTGACATCGACATAAAGCGCGCCAAAGCAACAGAAGCGCTAGGCAAGCTCAGTAATCTGGTAAGCGAAGACACTTACAACGCACCGACAACATTTGCCGAGGTCAAAACCCTGACCAATCAATACATAGAAGCGTATAATTTGGCAAATGTCTGCGACACGGAATTAATCGCAGGCTTAGACAACTACGCACCTGTGCCTAATGTATCATTATTAAAGAGAGCCAAGAAGGTTTTAGACTACACATTTAAAGTGATGGGGGCGAGCAGCGCTCTAAAAGTCGAACCTCAATCGGTATCCGGTGGCGTGGTAACGCTAAAAGAAGCGATTTCAGATTTGGATATCTTGTACTACTGCTATAACAATAAGAAGGAATATACCGGGGAAAACGAAATAGAATATGAGGGAGACTGCGATGCGACGGCATTTGTCAAAGAATACGAAGTAACCGAGACAAGCGACCCTTATATCACAGCGGTATCTATGGATGGAAGAACCGCATACATCGGCAAGGTTGACGCTCATCCGACAAATGCAGCCGGCAATCCGGTAAGCAGGCACGTAACCCAGACCATAACTCTACTATATAAAGAGAGCGTGACCAAAGAAGCGGCAGAGGGGTACGAACCGTCGACTATCGAGAAGACTTACCTTATTGATACGGCGTACTACGGTGCATCGATTGTAGATCCTGGTAACAATTATAACGTGGTCGGCAACATAACGCCAAATAGCGAGATTTACATACAGGATGCGGTTTATGAGGATTTTGGGACTCCTGCTCAGAAGAATTATTTTACTTATGATATAGTAGGTCTCAGTGAGCCGAAGTTCACCGACACGGAAAGCTACATATATAAATCTGTCGGAGAGAAGGCAGTTACCAAAGTAACCGCGATAGGAAGAGGTAACACACTAACCCTATCTCCTACTCCATCAACAACCCCGGCAGCAATAACAATCTCAGGGTATCAACTAGTTACACAATAGACTAAAGGTAAACGGCGCACGGCGCCGTTTATTTTATATCAACTCCATGCTGCGCTATCGCTCATCGTATGTCATTCCCCCATCAACATATCATCCTGAGCGAAGCGAAGGATCTTAAGACTGCACTCCGAGTCCAACTAACGGTTTACTTAGTCACCTCGCTGTCATCCTGAGAGCAGCGAAGGATCTTATCCTAATAAGTATAACGCCAACATTCTTCTCCCTTGACAAATCCCCCTTAATCAACCATAATAAACATATACATGTATATCCTTCGCGCCCGGAGAGCAGAAAGGAATACATATGAATAATGAATCTAAATCACACTTAGAAGATCTCGAGAGGATAAGGAACTTTCGTCTAATGGACGATGATTTCATGAAAGTATGCTTTGAGGACAACGTCGAAGCAACAGAACTGGTCTTGAGAATCATTCTAAACAAACCTGACCTTCGGGTCACTAAAGTAATTTCACAGAAACTGATGAAGAATCTGCTTGGACGAGATATCCAGCTAGACATCGATGCAACAGACAGTGAGAATAAAGAGTACGACATCGAGATACAAAGGGATGATTATGGAGCAGATCCAAAGAGAGCAAGATATCACTCAAGTATCTTAGATGCTCATTTGCTAAAACCCGGACAGAACTTTAAAGACCTCCCCGAAACCTACGTGATATTCATAACAGAGCATGATGTATTCGGAGAAGGAGAACCGATATATGTTATCAACAGAATTATAGAAGGTTCAAGTAGACAGTTCAATGACGGAGAACACATAATATATGTAAATGGAGAGGCTACCAATCAAGAGACGGAGCTTGGACGTTTGATGCACGATTTTGCCTGTACAAGTGCAGATGATATGTATTATGAAGAATTGGCAGAAAGAGTAAGATACTATAAGGAAGACGAGAAGGGAGTGGAATCTATGTGCAAAGCAATAGAAGAGATGAGAAATGAAGTTGAGCGAGAGACAACTTATAGAGTCAGATATGAAAATGCAACTAATATGCTAAAGAATACAGACTTGACTGTAGAGCAGGTAGCGAGTTGTTCTAACCTCCCAATAGCCGAGGTTCTAGCCCTTGCTGAATCGCTCTCGTAGCAAGTTATATTGAATAACACATGCATACACAGGATTAAAGTAAACGGCGCATCAGCGCCGTTTTGTAGTTTATCAGCATTATACCGCGCTATCGCTTATTGTATGTCATCCCAACCCCTCCACATGTCATCCTGAGCGCAGCAAAGGATCTTCAATTATTTTAAATTAACAAAAATGTATTGACAATGACCATACAACGAATTACAATGAAGTTAACATAAAAGAGAATTAGTATAATTAAAGGAGGAGAATGATATGGCACAATTTAGTATGCGAATTGATGATGGGGTAAAGGAGAGGGCAGAGATTGCGTGTAATGCTTTAGGAATAACGATGTCTTCAGCTATTAACCTTTATCTTGTAAAGCTCGGTAATGAAATGAGAATTCCATTTGAAGTATCAGTTGACCCTTTCTACAATATAGAGAATCAGAAAGTTCTTGCTCGTTCCGTTAAACAGCTTAATGATGGTCACGGAACTAATCACGAATTAATAGAGGTGGGTGAATGAGGAAGGTATGGTCAGATGACGCGTGGGATGATTACCTCTATTGGCAGACGCAGGACAAAAAGACCCTAAAGAAAATCAATAGTCTAATTAAAGAAATTGATCGTAATGGATACAACTGTAGTGGCAAATCAGAACCGTTATCCGGGAACTTAGTTGGATTTTGGAGCGTGCGCATCAACAAAAAAGATAGGCTTGTTTTCAGAATAGTTGAAGATGCTATTGAAATTGCTCAATGTAGAACACATTATGGAGACAATTAACACTAGGATAGTAATATGATGAAAAATGCATAGGAGTAAGATACTATAAGGAAGACTAGGGAGTGGAATCTATGTGCAAAGCAATAGAAGAGATGAGAAATGAAGTAGCAAGAGAAGTAGAGCGAGAGACAACTTATAGAGTCAGATATGAAAATGCAACCAGTATGCTTAAGGATGGACAATTAACTGTAGAGCAGATTGCAACATACTCTAACCTCCCAATAGCCGAGGTTCTTGCCCTTGCCGAATCGCTATCATAGAAATTAATGCCTATTGTTCCTGCCCTCCGGGCGGAATATAGTTCACAAACACTTCAATAAAATTCATCAGTTTTTAATAAAAATTACTAACAAGCCTCCAAAATAGGAGGCTTTTTATGTCAAAACACCCAAAATAGCAAATCTCACAAACATATCACTAAAAAAATGTTTACTTTTTTCAAATTAGGTGCTACAATTCAAAATGTCTAATAGACTAGGTGGGTAAACTGACTCTTGAAGAAGGTCTTAAGAGATCCTTTTTACTTACTTCCCTTACTCTTATCACTTGATTTGGGAGACTTTTTAATCGCTTGGAACATTGGACGGTAACTATTAATATACTAATATGATTATTTAATTTAAAGGAGGAAATTTATAATGAAGTATTCTCTTCAAAAACGTATTTCCGCATTCGTATTAGCATTCGCACTTGTAATGACTACAGCTTTCAACAGCATTGGCGCTACTACTAAGGCTGACGCTGCTGCTAAAGTTAAGGCATTATATTTAACTAGCAAGACCGCTACCCTTACTGTAGGTCAGACTGGTACTGCTAAGTTTGGTGTTCGTGCTACGAAGGCAACTAAAGCAATGGCAAAGGTGACTGTTAAGTCATCAGCCCCAAGTGTTGTAAAAGTTGGTAAGATTACAACTAAGGCAGCTAAGAAGACAGCTAAGGCTGCTAAGAAGTCTCTTTCAACTGTAAAGTATTCAGCTCTTAAGGCTGGTACAGCTACTATTACAATTACAACGAAGAAGAAGACGAAGAAGACTAAGAAGTT
>CAMVPR010000049.1 GCA_947169385.1 uncultured Lachnospiraceae bacterium
GCGGAGCACATTGTGCTCCATATAATCCGGTGGCGAACAATGTTCGCCGCTACGGTGTAAATTACATGAATCCCCGGGAGCAGGTGGCTTCCGGGGATTTTTGTTTTCCCGAACAGGTTCGGGAAAAAGATCCTTCGCTTCGCTCAGGATGACATTTTTAGTAATGAAATTCTTTATCTTAATGACATTGGGACAGACCCCAATGTAAACTTAGCATGTTTTCCATAGAAATATAAATTATTTTGATATTGTTGCGCTTTTGTTGCTTTTGGTGTGTTACAATGCATTTAGTTACTTGATTACGAAACTATATTATTTATATTACGGAGGTAGAGATTATGCCAAGAATTACTGATTATGACAAATTGTTAACAAGTATGTATCAACTTGATGAAATAGAGCACGCATTATGGATGAACCCTAAGTGGGGCAATAAAAGTGTGGAGTCAAGCAAGAAAAGTCTTTTCTTAGAATTTCTGGGTCATCAGTTAAGCGATGAGAAATTCGAGAAGATGAAGAAGAATATCGAAGAGAATCAGGAGCTTAAAGAGCTGTTTGATGATCTTGTTGACAGAGGTCGTGGAGAGTTCTTGGGAAAGCAGGAAGTTTACGATGCATTTCGTCGCGCATTTGTATCTCCTGATGCAGACAGAAGAAAAGATTATATTGCAGCTGCGAAGTTGATGCTTAATGATTATAATGACATTTTAAAATACAATCATGGAACCGGCAGGGATAATAATGGTAGTCCTGTTCCGGGAGATGAGCCGGGTCTTGAGACATTTGCTTATAATAAAGAGAAGCTTAGAAGAAATGTATACAAGAAGAATTTGGATTCTCTTAAAGCTAAGGTATATAACGAAAATGATATAGATATGTTTTCGATAGATTGGGGAGCTCCTGATGTCACATTGGGTGAGTATAAGGCTGCAGCAGCTATTTTAGTCGACCATGAGATTGAGATTTGGAACTGTAACTATTCTTATCAGAAATGTGTAGATGAGAAGAAGGCTATCGAAAAGGATATTAAGAAGCTTACCGACAATCGTGATTTCAGAGGTTATGTCAATGAGGTTCTTGCTAGGGGGGATGTAAAGTTATTTGAGAAGGATGCGTTTTTAAGCGGATGGGAAGCATATCAGCTTGAAATCAGCCAGGTAAGAGAGAATCAGAAAGTTGAAGTTATGTTCGGTGATAAGAAAGCTGAGAGTATCGAATATGACAATTCAACAACCAATAAGGAGCAGGTTAAGGACAAGGTTAACGCAATCATTGATGCATCTATCAGGAAGAATAAGGTATTTACCCAGAGAGATGAGATTGAAGCGTGTGACTTCATCATTGCTAAGGTATTTGCAGGACCTACATTTGACAAGACATACCTTAACTCTGAGTTGGGTGCTAACACCGAAGAGGGAGCATTCATTTTCAACAGTGTTCTTGACTATCAGGTTAATGATATGCGTGAAGCGATTCTTAAGGACCCTGTATTCTTGAATACTTTATCTGAGCGTGTAGACAGAAAGTCATTCTTCGATGTATATAAGAACAATGTTAAGAAGGAAATTAACAAGAAGATTACAGCGGAGAAGAAGGAAGACAAGAAGTATTTGGATAATGCTGACAAGAAGGCACTTCATGAGAAGTTTATGAAGGAGACTAAGGTTGACATTTCTAAGAAGAAGAGGGATTTCTACGAGGAAGTTCGTGATGCATTAACCGATATCAACAAGTCTAAGAAGCCTTCTAAGTACATGAAGAGACTTATGAATGCGTTAAAGAATGTTGTTGGCAAGGACAGTGTAAGTGCTGAAGCTATCAACGAGCTTAACAAGGCAGCACTTTCGTACTACAAGGAGAGACAGGGAATATTCTTCTCACCATTTACCGACAATGGTAAGGCAAGACTTGATTATGTAGAGAACCTTATCAGACTTACTGATAAAGAGATGAAGGATATCAGAAAGGAAGAGGTTAAGTACATCAAATCCGGTGGTAAGGTAGAGGTTAAGCAGGAGGCACCTAAAGCGGATGCGCCTAAGGTAGAGAACTCTAATAATACAGTAACCACAGGGAAGAGAAAGATTGTAGGTCTTGGACCAAAGGTTATGATTAAGAAGTAATCAGTAATTCCCCGGAAGCAGGAGGCTTCCGGGGGTTTTATTTTTCTTAGCTGCCGGAAGAATGGCATAGAGTATTATATTAACCAAAATCCGGCTTATCATTGATTAAGTAATTTAAATATGTTAAGGTTTAATGAGTAATAAGGTTTACAAATGTAGTAAATAAAATATGGTATAGGATATGAAGGTTACAAGATTAAAAAGGAGAAGAACATGAGAAATAGAATGTTGACTCTTAGAGAATTCACGGATAATGATGCATTTGTTATAGCAGGATGGCTTCAATCAGAGGAAGAATTATACAAGTGGTCTGCTGACAGATTTAATAAGTATCCTCTTTCAGGTGAAGATATAAATGAGAATTATGCGCCACAGCTTGAAACGGGTAGGTTTATTCCGCTTACTGCGATTGATGATAATGGAGAGGTAGTCGGACATTTTATCATAAGGTATCCTCGCGATGATGATGACAGCTCTGTTCGTTTTGGGTTTGTAATAATTGACCCGGCGTTAAGGGGAAAAGGATACGGAAAAGAACTGATTAGCCTTGGGATAGATTATGTAAAAGATAATCTGACCGCCACAAGAATTGATTTGGGAGTATTTGAAAATAATGAGAGTGCAAGGCATTGCTATGAATCGGCAGGATTTAAGGAGTATGCCAAAAGAGAATGTAAGATGCCAATCGGCATATGGAATTGTGCGGATATGGAGATATTCATAAAAAGGACACTTTAAAGCTTCGCTCGGAATGACATATTTTCTATAGTTTAAATAATGAGCATCATCTGCCTGGCCTTATGGTCAGGTTTTTTACTTTAGCACAAGGTTGATTTAAAGTTGGAGTATGCTATAATAGGCTTATATTCTGTCTAATATAGTGACAGTATTATATGTGGAAGCAGATTAATTATAAAGGAGATTATTATGTCAAAAGAACGCCGGTATACCAATGCTGAGATGAAGCGACTTGAATACTTTAATAAATTAGAGGAAGAGTTGACAAATGCAGGCTATAACAAGAAGGACCTAACATTTTCAGCGCTTAAAGCCAATATTGAAGGAGTATTATATGGAGTGCTGTTAACTATTCCTTTTATTGTTGCATTTGCTTTGTTGAGAGACAGTTCCAAGGAATTTACCGATTTTGATAAGCTGATGTTTAGCCCTGCATTTATAGTAGTATTCTTAGTGTTGATTGTTATTCATGAGTTAATTCATGGAGCAACCTGGGGGATATTTGCCGCGAATCACTATAAGTCAATCAGTTTGGGTGTTATGCTGTCAAGCTTGACTCCTTATTGCACATGCAGGGAGCCGCTAAAAAAGTCGCACTATATTACAGGAACAATTATGCCGTGTCTTGTATTAGGGATTATACCTTCTGTTATTGCAGTTATAATCAGCAGTATGGGTCTCTTGGCTGTCGGGTTGCTTATGATAGTAACAGCAGGCGGAGATATCCTTGTAATTATTCTGTTGTTAAAGAACAAGTCATCAGAAAATGCTATTTATATCGACCATCCGACTGATATAGGGCTTGTTGTGTTTGATAAATGAATCTGGATATCCACAGGCTCCGTCCCTTTGGTTTTATGCTTGAATCTGATTCTTACCTTCGTGCTTGGCTTTATATAAATGCTCGTCGGCGTCTTGAATAACTAAGTCAACGTCCTCAAATGTTTCACAACTTGATAATCCGCCACTTACGGTGACTACAAGATCCGGAACATTATTCCAGCGTATTGACTCGATATCTTTGCGGATCTGGTCAACTCTGGTTATTGCTTCATTTATGGAATCTGATCTAATAACGGCTACAAATTCTTCTCCGCCGTATCTGGCAGCGATTTCGCCGTTGGATTCATTTGCACTATCCATTAACACATGAGCAATAGTGGATAGTACCTTATCGCCAAATTGATGTCCGTAGGTGTCGTTTAGATTTTTGAAATTGTCTATGTCAAACATCGCGATATAGCAGCCTTGTCTGGAGGCAGGAATCTGGCTTCCGGACTCGGAATGATAAATCGAATTGAGGCGTCTGAAAAGCTCGCGTCTGTTGTAAAGACCGGAAAGCTCATCCTTGACAGAAAGCTCTTGCAGCCGGGCAGTTAACTCTTTGGACTTGATTCGTTCATCGTTATAAGCTCTAAGCATAAGCCCAACTATATAGATAATCGTGAGGCTGACAACAAGTAAAGTTACGGAATAGTCAACAACTGAATCCTTGTATTCTAGAAGTTTGACGTAATCCGGATGTGTGTATGAATAGTAGATTGTGTATTCCATCGACGCGACGCTTACCAAATATGCGATTATTCGTGATTTGCCGTCAAGCAGTATACCTATTATGAGAAGTGATACCAAAAATGCCAAGAGGACACCACAAGTCACTCCGCCACTATATAGGAACAATTCGGGGAAAAGCACAACATTAAAAAAGTAGATAAGTAGGTTGGCTCCTATGTTTTCAATGTGAAAATGCATACTTAATAAAAACAGAGCGATGAGTAATACTATTCCAATGCTTACTGACATAAGTACGGCATTGCCAAAGCCTTGAAATGCGTCGGCAATCAAAGAAATGATAAGGGAGGCTATTGCAACAGCGATAGTTATGTAATAAATTCTATTCTTGATATTTTCATCTTCCTTGAAAATCCTAAGTAATCTATTCATATATCCACCCCATTCATCAAGTGTAATCAACTAGACTTGCCTTCAATTATACCACTAAACGCCCGTTTTTTCAAGGAAAGCTAGAAGCCAGGGGGATGTGAACCAGGGAACCATAGGGACGGACCCTGTGGTCGCCCAGAACCACAAACCATAGGGACGGACCCTGTGGTCGCCTATCACATTATCTTCACAAACGGAGCCATAGGGACGGACCCTGTGGTATGGCTTGACAGTGGGATATAAGTAATACATAATTGTAATATGGTTTAACTAACGAAGTATGAGGTAGAGAATAAATATGTATCTAATTACGGCGTATTTTGATGATGAGACCAAAGCTACACTTCAAAAACATATAAACACTATAGCCAAGGCTTCTTCCAACACCTATATGATAGACAATAAAGTGCCGCCTCATCTCACGATATGTGCGGTAGAGGCACCTAATGTTGATGTGCTTGTAAGAGGATTTAAAGCATTTGCCGATGAGCTTCAATCCGGGGAGGTTATGCTTGCGTCGATAGGAACGCTGTTTCCGTATGTTGTATATTGTGCGCCTGTCCCTAGCAGATACCTGCTTTCTATGTCAGCTAAGGCAAATGAAATAATAAGCGCTGTTCCTGATGTAAGCATTAACAAGTATTACAGAACGGACAGTTGGCTGCCGCATGTAACATTTGCCAAGAAATTAAATGATGATCAGATGATAAAAGCCCTTACGGTAATGCGGTCTTCATTTGTACCGATAAATGCAAGAATCGTCAGAGTCGGTCTGTCGAAAGTTAATCCGCATGTGGATGTTGATGTGGTAGAGCTTAGCTGAGAGTGTTAAAGATATTTTGATTGGTGAACAGTCCGGTTGTTTCGAGCTGTTTGCCGTCAAGCTACGCTTATATTCTTTGTTTCTTGACAGCATTTTACGAGTGATTCATAATAATAATGTTCCTAATAATATAGAGGTAGGATTGTGTGGTGTCGCGTATCAATGAGAGTTTTGATTGTTCCTATGGCAGCTATGGCTGAAACATCAGGGCCTTTTTCGAGATGCAGATTAATTGCAAAGGGATTAAAGGCTGCGAATATGGATATTGCAACTTGTATAGCAGAGGATGTTAATTACAAGGTCATAGATGGTATAAAGAATTATCGCCTTGAGGTTCCCATGCCTTTTGGTTTGCCGAAGTTTATCGCATCTAAGTCATTCCCAATTGCACAGAAACTTGGTATTACCTCGAGAAAGACAGTCAATAGTTTTGATCAAGTATTATTATTTACAGGTAATCTTGATTATAATTACCTTAAAACGAGTGTCAGTACGATTGCAAATGTTATAAAAGAGTATAGACCGGATATAGTTTATTCAGAATTTAACATTTCAGCGATTATTGCTGCTAAGAAAGAGAAAGTTAAGCTGTTTACGACTGTAAGTTATCCGACTCAACATGAGTATGCCCATGATTCTCGGTTGACGAAGAATCTTAATAGGCTGCTTTGTGAGCTTGATTTGCCAAGGGTTGAATCGGTACTTCAATTGTTTGATTGGGCTGATGTGTCATTCTGCCCGAGTATAAAAGAGCTTGAGGACATTGACAAACCCAACCTGTTTTATTGCGGTGCGCTAAAAGATAAGCCGAAAGATTTTCATTTATCCAATGCCAATCGAGATAAAATAGTTATCTACATGGGCAATGGAACTATTTCAGCAAATGCTGTATTTAAGGTCGCCAAAGAAGCATTTGCAGGATATGACGTATATATTGCATCGTCCTATTTAAAAGAAGGCGATTATCGTAACGTACATGTTGCACCAAGATGGAATTTTGATGAGTTGCTTTTAGAAGCGGGAGTATTTATTAATCACGGAGGACAGAACAGTGTAGTTGACGGGCTTATTTATGGGGTTCCTGAGATTGTTGTGCCCGGCAAAGTTTTTGAGAGAATATTCAACGCTTCAGGCGTGGAGTCGAATAAAGCGGGAGTTATGTTGAATTATAAGGATTTTAATTCGAATACTGTTCGGGCAGCATTTGAGAGAATTGTTAATTCTGGTGAAATGAAAGATAATGCAAAGAAATTAGGCGAGAAGCTGATCAACGCCGGTGGCGTTAACGTGATTATAAATAAGATTAAAGATATGAATGCCGAATTATAATATTTTTTGGAGGCTAAAATGGGAATTGAAGACTTTGTTTCAAGTGGAAATGTAAGGTTAGATCAACAACTAAAGTTTACCGCCGAGATTGACCAAATGACCGGAATCTTAAGGCGTACGCTTCTTATCGACAAGAGCAGAAGGGAGAATGATGCCGAGCATTCATGGCATATTGCAGTGATGGCGCTGCTTTTTGAAGAGTATGCTATCGAACCGGTGGATGTGAAGAGAGCTGTTATGATGTGCGTTGTTCACGATCTTGTTGAGATATACGCGGGAGATACATTTGCGTATGATATTGCGGCAAATGCTGACAAGAAAGAGAGAGAGCAAGAGGCAGCGTACAGATTGTTTGGACGGTTGCCTGATGATCAGGGAACCATGATAAGGGAACTCTGGGAAGAATTTGACGATGTTAAGACACCGGATGCCAAGTATGCTGCGTGCATGGATCGAATCCAGCCATTTCTTCATAACACGCTTACAGACGGGCATACATGGGTTGAAAGTGGAACCAATCGCGCAGTTGTTGAAAAACGCATGGCGATTGTTAAAGAATTTATGCCGGAGGTATATAGCTGGATTTCTGATAACCTTGATAACGCTATAAGCGTCGGTTGGCTTAAACCGTGACTATTTGCTTAGATAGATGAAGGAGATATTTATGAATTTTCTGATGGTTGCGCTCGGAGGCGCTTTAGGAGCTGTTGGCAGGTACGCCATTAGCCTTATCCCGGTCAAGACGGAATTCCCGATATTGACCCTAGTTACCAATATTATCGGAGCTATACTTATTGGTTTTATAGTGGGTGTTGCAAGTGCAAATGAGAAAATGTCCGAGAATATGGTGCTGTTTCTTAAAACAGGTGTGTGTGGCGGATTTACTACATTTTCAACATTTTCACTTGAAGCGTATAACCTCTTTGATAATCAACATTATTTAGCCGGAGGTATGTATGTTGTATTGAGTTTTTTGTGCTGTATCGTGGGAATAGTGTGTGGTAAAACCCTTGCAGCGATGGTAAGCAGGTAGATTAAACCATGGGAAACCATGGGGACGGACCTTTTGGCCCGTCTTTTTTTGCGTGATAAAAATGTGATATTTAACCAGAGGGTCCGTCCCTCTGGTTCAATCGGTTTTGTTATAGTTACAGCCTATACCTAATAATAAGATTTAGAGATTAGACAAGGCTTTTGATGTGGTGTATATTGTTCACTGTAAACAAAACATATTAAGCCTATCGAGTAAGTAGGATACAAAACCAAAGGGTCCGTCCCCATGGTTCACTAGCAGCCACAACCAGAAGGTCCGTCCCCATGGTTTAGCGACTACATTTACTGAATAGGACATAAATTTAGAGAGGTGAATTAAAATGGCAAGAATCAAATTACTTGAGCTTGAGGAAACAAGCGGCGCAGAGAGAGAAAGGTACGAGGAGTTAGCAGGAAGAAATGCTGTTACGAACATGAAGAAGGGTCTTCTTAATGACGCAGCAACATACGACGCGTTCATGGCATGGTACACATCATGGAACCGACTTGTTGAGGTTGTAGGCGAGGAGGCAGCTATTTTTTACGCTCACTCAATTTCAACAACGAACTCATGCCAGCTTTGCTCTTTGTTCTTTATTAGTGATATCAAAGGCTTAGGACTTGATCCTAACAATCTTAATCCGGATGAGAAAGAGCAGCTACTTATAGAGCTCGGCCATCAGATTGTCAAGGATCCGACAGCAGTTTCAGACGATCTTTTCGAAAGATTGAAGAAGCATTTTACAGATGCAGAGTTAGTTGTAATTGTTGGATTTGGTGGGCAAATGATAGCAACCAACAACTTTAATTCGGTATTTAAAATCGACGTTGACCAGAGACTTCTTCCTATTATTAATGAGTTTAAACCTCAAACATGGAGGAAGAACATAGTATAAAAAGGAAAATGCTTATGAGCGATAAAAGATTAGATGATGATGTAATATTTAAACTCGAAAATGTTACTAAGGTATTTGAAGGAGATAATAAGGTTGTAGCGCTTGACAACGTAAGTCTTCAGATAAATCGCGGCGACATTTACGGTATTATTGGTATGAGCGGTGCAGGAAAAAGCACGCTGGTGAGAACCTTGAATCGCTTAGAAGATGTCAGTGAGGGAGCTGTTCTCTTTGAAGGTAGAGACCTCAAATCGCTTAACAAAAGCGAACTTAGAAATGTCAGACAAGGAATAGGAATGATATTTCAAGGCTTTAACCTTCTTAATCAGAGAACGGTTGATAAGAATATAAAAACTGCTCTAAAAATTGCTGATGTTCCCAAAAGTGAGCATGACAAGATTGTCGACAAAATGCTTAAAATTGTCGGTTTAGAGGACAAGAAGTATGCATATCCTGCGCAGCTTTCAGGTGGGCAGAAGCAGAGAGTGGCAATTGCAAGAGCGCTTTCTACCAATCCTAAAGTTATACTTTGTGATGAAGCTACTAGCGCTCTTGATCCTAACATAACTGCTGAGATTCTTGATCTTTTAAAGCGCATAAACAGCGAATTTAAGGTTACGATTATCATAATCACACATGAAATGAGCGTTGTTGAGGCGATATGTGATAAAGTTGCAGTCCTTAACGGCGGACGCATAGTTGAAAACGGCCCGGTTAAAGAGCTATTTGTAAATCCAAAGTCGGAGATAACAAGGCGGCTTGTTTATCCTGAAAGCGTTGCTCTAAATTCATTTGACAGCGAAGGAAGAAAATGCTTAAGACTCGTTTTCGACGGTACTGAGGCAAGTCATCCGATAATTGCGGAGCTTGCAGCCAAGAAAGGCGTTACGGTCAGTATTTTAAACGCTAATACCAAGAGTATAGGCGGTGTAGGTTTTGGGCAAATGGTAGTGGCTTTGCCAAATGACGTAAATGAAGCTAAAGTCGCTGTTGAATATTTTAAAGAAGCCGGAGTATTTGCAGAAGAAATCGAAGAATTAGATGATTCTAAAGATGCAATTTCGGCTTAGTGAAAGAGGGTGATAGTATGGCAGGAATTGATTGGAATTTTATATGGGAAGGATTCTTGCAGACGATGGAAATGGTAGTCGTCTCGACAATATTTGCCTATATAGTTGGATTGCCTTTGGGTGTGATTTTGTCTGTTTCTAAGAAGGGCGGACTTGCACCTAACAGGGTACTCTACAATATTTTGGCATTTGTTGTAAATGTAAGCAGGTCGATTCCATTTTTAATATTCTTGGTTGTCTTGATACCTCTTACGAGACTTATTGTGGGTACGTCCATTGGCACGGAAGCGACTATCGTTCCGTTGACATTTGGCGCAATACCTATTGTTGCCAGAATGGTTGAGGCGTCTTTGGAGGAAGTTGGAAACGGTATAGTTGAAGCGGCTTTGGCATTGGGAGCTAAAAAAAGGGAAGTGGTCGTGAATTTTATACTGCCGGAGGCATTTCCATCGCTACTTCAAGGAGCGGCAATCAACTTCGTGACAATTTTAGGATATTCAGCCATGGCGGGATTCATAGGCGGTGGCGGTTTGGGTGCTATTGCTTACCAGCATGGATTTATCAGATACAAAACAGACATCTTGATGGTGACTGTAATCATACTTGTTGTTATTGTTTGGGCAGGGCAGGAGCTTGGATTAAAGCTTGCTTCCCGCGCACGACATAGTTAGAAACTAGAGGAAAACCACAGGGTCCGTCCCTCTGGTTCAGAGGTAAACCACAGGGTCCGCACAGGGTCCGTCCCTCTGGTTCAATATGAAAGAAAGAAGGATTAATTATGAAGAAAATACAGAAAATTGTTGCACTTATTTTAACACTTACACTCACTTTGGCATTTGCCGTAGGATGCGGAAGCAAAGATGCTAAGACTTCAGTAGATAATCAGGCAAATGAAGGGGGTTCAAAGAATGACACCGAGGCTGTTGAAGGCGGAGAAGAGGCGAAGACATTTGACAATGTTACTATCAAAATTGGCGCGAGCGTAACACCACATGCAGAACTTTTGAGAGAGGCTGCGCCTATTCTAGCAAAAGAAGGAATAAACCTTGATATTGTTGAGCTTGAGGACGTTGTAACTCCTAATACAGGTGTTGCTGACGGAAGCTTAGATGCTAACTTTTTCCAACACGTTCCTTTCCTTGACAGCTTTAATTCTGAAAACAACACAGATCTTGTGTCTATCGGAGCTACCCACTATGAGCCATTTGGACTTTATGCAGGCAAGTCAACTGACCTTAAGAACATTAAAGATGGCGCTATTATAGGAGTTCCAAATAATTCGACAAATGAAGCAAGAGCTTTGCTCCTTTTACAGCAGGAAGGTATCATTAAGCTCAAGGAAGGCGCAGATATCACAGCGACCGTTCAGGATATCGAAGAGAATTCTCATAACATTGAGATTAAGGAAATTGCTCCTGAGCAGTTGGTTAGATCTCTTCCTGATCTTGACTATGCTATCATAAATGGTAACTATGCACTTGAAGGTGGCTTGAAGGTTAAGGATGCGCTTGCTGTTGAGGCTGCTGATGGAGTTGCAGCTCAGACTTATAAGAATGTAATCGTTGTTAAGAGCGAGAATAAGGATGATGCAGCACTTAAAGAGGTTGTTAAAGTTCTTCAGTCACAGGATATTCAGGATTATATTAATGCAACATATGACGGAGCAGTAGTTCCGGTACAGTAAATCAAAATATACAAATATAAAGGGTCCGTCCCTCCGGTCTATGTGACCAGAGGGACGGACCTTTTGGTTTGTGAAGCCACAGGGACGGAAGCCACAGGGACGGAAGCCATAGGGACGGACCCTTTGGTTTTGGTTTCTGAATCTTAAGAATTTCATAAGAAATAATATCGAGTATTTTCAAAAATATGCTACATAATCAGGATTAGTAAAAAAGGAGGCCTAATCATGCAAGCATATAACGATGAATTTACTTATGAACAAGCGATGATTGTTAAGCAAATTTATAACGATAAAAGGAGATTAGCAAGTAAAAAGAGAAAAAGAAAGGCAGTTCTTAAGCGCCTAATCGTACTATTACTCATGTTTGTTTCATTTGCATGTATGGGGTTATATAAAGCACATAAGAGTGGCTATGTCTTAAATTTTAGCACTAATAGCAAGATTATGAATAACTGCCCTGAAAGCCTAGTGGAGCTCTATCAGCAGAATCCGGACGCTCGTGATTTTGTAAAGAATTATGATAAGTATAAGGACAAACATTTCGATATAGATATTACTGAGGATTTAACCGAAGGTGGTATCCCTTTGTTTTTACAATGGGATAAAAGATGGGGATATGAGAAATACGGAAATGAAGTGATGGCAATCAACGGGTGTGGGCCTACGTCGTTGTCTATGGTTTACAGTGGATTGACAGGTGACACGGACATGAATCCTTACAGAATAGCTCAAAAGGCTGAGAGTGAGGGCTATTACGTAGCAGGAAGTGGAACTTCATGGAATATGATGAGTGATATGGCATCAGAACTTGGGCTTATGGTGTATTATCCCGGCAATGACGTTGACGGAATTACTGCTGAACTAAGTGTAGGACATCCTATTATATGTATTATGGGGCAAGGGGATTTTACATCAAGTGGACATTTTATAGTTTTGACTGATATAGATGAAAATGGTAAAGTCACTGTAAATGATCCAAACAGCACTACAAAAAGTAACAAGAAGTGGGATGTAGAATCACTTATCCCTCAGATTCTTAGTTTATGGAGTTATGGATATTAGCATGAGCGGGCCTTTTGGCCCGTTTTTGTGCATTGTGATGAAAATGTGATGTTGAACCAAAGGGTTCGTCCCTCTGGTTTGTCCCTCTGGTTTAGTTATGTCTACCCCTTCGGTTCTTTTTAATGATGTACATTTTGTCATCTGCTTCCTTTAACGCCTGTGTTATGTTAAAGTCCGCGTCGAAGATGTCGGTCTTGCATCCGCAGCTTGCCGAAACTGTATATGGCTTGCCGGAATATCTGTTGTATTCGTCAAGGTAATCAGCTATTGAATTAGTAATCTCATCAGGTTTGCATTCGCCAAAAACAACCGAGAACAGCTCGTCTCCACCAAATCTTACCGAAAGAGCAGATTCTGGAGTTGCAAGATTCAATGCTTTAGCAACTACTGCAATAGCGTTATCCCCCTCGGCGTGGCCAAAAGTATCGTTGATGTACTTCAATCCATCAAGATCAGCCATAATGACGGTAACTTTTCCGCCGATATATTCTGGGTTGCTAATCTTTTTCTGGAGCAATTTTTGGAATCCGACACGGTTATAAAGCCCAGTTAATGCGTCATGACGATACATTTTATCCATTTTGTCAAGTAGTAAAGTCTGGTATCTAACTATTACGTAACCGCCGATTCCCATACTTAAAGCATTTGTCGCAAGCATAGTATTCATATAATTGGAAATGTCATTATTCTTTAAATAGTAGCATGCAAATCCAAACGGGCGATTCATGTAGTCAAGCGCATTGAAAATAAGCGGATACCCGCGTTGACCCAGCTCAATAATTCGTGACTTTAGCGAGCCGGAGAATATATCTTCACTGCTATTAGGCGATGGTTTAGGTAAGACAAGTGTGTCAGGAGTGTACATATGCTTATTATCCGAGTCGTAAATCGTTACAAAATCTTTAGGATCGTTATAAGTGTCCTCGCTTGTGAAATAATTAATATCAGAATTAAGGCAGTGTGAGTCAACAGCTAAAAGAAGGTTGTCGGTCTTATAGCAATCTAAATATGAAACCATTTCCTCGAGTGATTCACTCATTTGTATAGAAAATGCTACTTGTTGAAGAACTCTGTTGTCGTCATTGTGTCTTGCAAAACTTTCGTTAAAAAGATCTCTTAACACTTGGTGCTGCTCAGAGTACTCAGGACATCCGCAAGACTCGTTGGGAATGAACTCTGGGATTATATTATGACTGTGAGTCTGGCCGTCAGACATAGCCTGCAAAATTGCGTCTGCAGTAGCATCAGCCATAAAGACAACATCGCATGAAGCGGATGTTATCTTAGGCGTTGTAAAATATATCTCGTCGTATCCGTCAAAACCGCTGACAATTATGTCTTCAGGAATGCGGTATCCGGCATCGGTAAGCATTTCAGAAACAGTTATCGCCATTATATCATTTGCACAAATCATCGCTTCAGGAAGAGTGTCCCATTTAAGAATCTCTTTCATAGTCTCGCGACATGGATCCGCCCAAAAATAACCATAACTAAGCATGGTTTCTTCGTCAAATGATAAATTGTTGTCTTCAAGAACTTTCTTGAAAACTTCTATTCTCTGGTTGGAAAAAGCATTATTAGGCTGACCTGCCATCATGTGTGGCCTTTGGATATTGTGGTCTTCAATGATATGTCGAACAACTTTTTCGAATCCGGATGCGTAGTCGAAATTAATACAAGATACGTTGTCATAATGAGCATCAGTCATTACGACAGGAACATTGTGCGCGTGTGAGTTCATGACGATTTTATCGGCGATTATTTTGCTCTTAATCTTCTCATTCATAATGACAACGCAATCAACTTGGTCGTATGGAATAAGGTCGTAAACATATTTCTCTGTAGCTTGTCTGTCCTCTTCCCAGTAAATGTCAGAATTAATTGCAAATATTAGAAGAATGCATTCATCTTTTAAACGCATGTTGAGTTTTTCTATGAAACTGTGGTTTTTAGGCTCATATGCGCGAGATGTGCACAGAGCTATGATTTTCTTCTGCATAGACATAACCAACACCTTAAAGTATTTACTACTCGTCAATAGTTTTCCTGGCTCTAATTTTACCAAAAATTATTAATTTCGTAAAGAATCTTTTGTACGGACCATGTGTGTACGGACCATGTGCGGACGCCAGACCATGGGGACGGACCTTTTGGTTTGCGGACCTTTTGGTTTGGGGTGAAACCAGAGGGACGGACCTCGTGGATAAAATACACACGATTATCACAAAAACTTTGTTCGAAAAATGATTGATTTTTGAAATGAAAAGGTGTATTATAATTGAAAAGTACGAACAAGTGTTTTAAGGAGGCGATTATATGTCAAGAGGACCAAGAATATTAAGTAATAGCGGTATTTATCATTTGATATCTCGCGGAATTGACAAGATGGATATATTTGTCGACGATTATGATTACGAATTCTTTCTTGAAAGCTTGAACAGATTTGCTAATGAGGAGAATGCGGAAGTGCATTGTTACTGCCTTATGGATAATCATTATCATTTGCTCATTAAGACTAACAATTTGGAATCGCCGGCTCGATTGATGAAGAGGATTAACGTCAAGTATGCAATGTATTTTAATAGGAAGTACGAGCGCTTGGGACCTTTGTTTCAAGAGCGATATAAAAGTGAGTGTATCGAGGACGACGAGTACTATATGACTGTTTTTAGGTATATTTTGCGCAATCCTGTTAAAGCAGGAATTGTTGCTGATCCTTTTGAGTATAAATGGAGTTCGGCACATGAACTTGAATCGGGATATACCTGTTTTACTAATATTTCTTATATTTGTTCTATTGTATCTAAGAAAGAGGCAATCAGATTTATAAAAGAGAGAACAGATGAAGTGTGTGCCGACGTCAGTGAAGGAGCTAGATACGCGTCTGACCGCACCGCTAAACGTGTTTTTGAGAGTAAATATACTGATAATGTACTTATGGACGTAAGATTTTTTGATGACGAGCATAAACTTGATGTTATAAATATGCTGCGCTCAGACAAATGCTCTATAAGACAGATATCTCGACTGACAGGTATTCCTCGAGGGATTATTAAGCGTTTGACTAGGGTATCGTAGGATTCCATGGGGACGGATCTATTGATTTTGAGGTGATATAAAATGATGAAGGATGCTTTTATTCTCATTATTCTTGTTGTTAGCTTATTTGTAATTGGATATTTGCTAGCAGCTGTCAATAAATATTCTAAAGATAGAGATAGAAAGCGTGAAGTAGCAAAAAGAAGGAGAGTTACGCCTAAGCTAAAGCAGATGATAATGGAACGCGATAATTATACGTGTCAGATATGTGGAATATCTAAAGGGTTTTGTGACGAATTATATCCGGGGCTTGGGGAGTATTTGTTGCTGGAGATTGATCACATTAAGTCTATAGCTAACGGTGGTACTTCAGACCCTGAGAATCTTCAGACGCTTTGTTGGAAATGTAATCGCATAAAGGGAAGCCAAAAGACTAACAGGCAAGTGCAGAATATTATTAAGAACAGGTGATTATACCATAGGGACGGACCCTCTGGTTTTTAGTTCCGTATCTTAATGGCATTGGGACGGACCTCGTGGACACAAAGAAAACCAGAGGGACGGGTCCTCTGGTTTATGGTTTAAAAGCTTATTTTACAGTTACTTTAATCTTCTTGGTTTTGCCGTTGGCTTTTACAGAAACGGTTGCTTTACCTTTCTTGACGCCCTTGATAGTAACCTTGCCACTCTTGTAGGTAGCTTTAGCAATCTTAGAAGAAGATGATGAAACACTAACCTTGTCGCTACTAAACATTGTAGACACTTTAATGGTAGTTGATTTCTTTTTCTTAACTTTGACAGAAGTCTTAGCGACTGTAAGCAATGAGGTGTTAAATGTTGAAGCTGCAAGCTCAGCGTAGTCGCCATCTATTTCACCGAAGAATCCGGCGATTGGTCCGCTTTTGCTATAGTCCGTCTTGTATTCCTTATCTCCAATCTTGACTGAGGCATTTGTGACAACAAACTTGCCGCTATAAGGGCGATCGGTAGCTAACCTAATCTGTGGAACTACATCTCCTGTTGTAGGGATAGGGTCAGTCCAAACTTTGTTAGAACCGGTTGTTTCATCCCACTCTTGTGTCTTGAATTCCGGATTTACCTGAGCGTCAACAATCTCAACTTTAATCAAGTCATCGACAACACTAACGTTATTTATGCATGGAGGGTTATCAATTATCGTGTCATTTGCACTGAGCCCCATCCAAAAAGGACAATTATTCTCGAAATCATATCCTATACGAAGAACGTAATCTCTCTCAAGATAGCCATTTACGCCCAAATCATCAAACCAGAACTGAATCTGAGGCTCGATAAAAACTGAGCCGGTATCTTCCTTGCTAAATATAGAACAAGGGACATATACATCCGCGCTAAGCTTATAAGAATTAAAATCCGGAGAGAAAATACCTCCTTCATTCCAACTTGAAACTGAGGAGAGTCCTATCGGTCCACCTTGATCATCGTTGATAACTACTAATGGGGCAACAACCCCTTTGAGTGATTCTGCATTTGTAGGCACAAAACTCACAACTGATAAAAGAGAGATTACAAGCACAAAAGCAAATGCGATTTTAAAAAATCTTTTCATATTAGTTACCTCCTGTTTTTGGTATGTATCTTTGGACAAATGAAAAATGTCTCGCCCAAATGTAGTAAAACTACTTCTATACTAGTTTAATACTAATCCGGCAGAAAACATAGTCAGTATATGTACAGTTTCTTGGTTTGAAAAGTTTGAATATGGATAGGATTAGGTAAAATAGACGTGTTTGAATATGTATAGGTTCCTGTTTAGACGCTTAATTGTTGCAAGCAAGCATGGTTTGATATATAATTAGTAATTATTAAATTGCAAAATACAAAGGGGAAAGTGGTGTATTTTGAATACATCATACAATAAATAAATGAAGGCGTTCATAGCACAAAACAAGAATTTTATAATGTGTTGTATGATTATAGCAGTGGTATATCTGTTAGATTCATTGATATTTTTTTCACAATTATATTTAATGTACAATTTTTACAGCGCCAAAACAATCGCTGCCGTTTCTACCGGATGGGCATATCTTGCGCAGGGAGTAGGCGTAGCGCTTTTTATGCTTCTATGTAGGACCCGTAGCAAGATTTCTGCTAGAAGGGCGTTTCAAGTAGCACTGTTTTTGATTGAAGTGCCTGTAATTATACTCTCACTGCTAATGCCCGGGGCGATTCTACTTATGGTTTTAATTGTTATTCTCAATGTAATAGTCGGGCTCCACACAGGATTTACATTTACTTTGGCGACGGCACATGTGCCGACATCACGTCTCGGTTTTTGTTATGGTTTAGCGTACTCTGTGGGTGCTTTTGGTACGTGGCTGATTTCAATAATTGGTGAGGATATAATGACTTCTTACCGCATCATTTTCATTGACAGTATAATCATCGCGTTAATTGTGGTTGCGGTTCTTATGTACAAGGATGCTTTGGCAAATGAAAACAGCGAGGAGTCTACTACTACAGAAGAATCTCAAACCGCGCCTAACACTTATATATGTAGGAAGAATCTGATTCTTTTGTGCGTTGTTATAGCGATTATGGCTCCAATGTCAAGTATCGGTAATAACAATAATCTGTATCTAGAGTACTGCCAGCAGTTTGATCTTTTGGCGCAGCGTTGTTTTTATGCGGTAGGGTTGATAGCGGCAGGACTTGTATTTGACAAGAATCGTATTGTGAGTGGCGTTTGCACCGTGGTTAGTCTGATATATCCGATGATACTGATTATGATTTATCGCGAGAGTGGCTTTGTAGCTCTGATTATAGGGATGTCTTATGCGATTTTAGGTTTCTATGCGGTGTATCGCGCGGCGTCATTTATGACACTGGCTGCAGAGAGTGGTAAGCTTTATCTTGCACCGCTTGGACTAGGTGTGGCGCGCGTTTGCGAATCAGTCGTAGTGCTTTTAATTACTGAAATTGGTTTAAGTGAGTTGGGTTCTGTCATTCTTATGAGCGTGCTGTTTATACCGTTGATAATGCTGTTTTCACTAATGGTAAAGGGACAGTACGAATCCTCTGAGCATTCGTCCGAGCCGTTGAAAGAATTAAGTGCTGAAGAGCGGCGGGCTGCATTTGCCCAATTATACGGACTGACACGCCGCGAGGAAGAGATAGCTATGTTTCTTTCTGAGGGGCGGTCGAACGGTGAGATTGCAGAGATACTTAAGCTTTCAGAGAATACAGTGCGTTTTCATGTGTCTAATGTGTTAAAGAAGACAGGAATGAAGAACAGAAATGAAGTAAGTAGGGCCTACAGAATGTAGGTTTCTATTGATTTCCAAAGGGTCCGTCCCTGTGGTCTGTAGCCAAGGGGTCCGTCCCTGTGGCAATGTGGTCTGTAGCCAAGGGATCCGTCCCTGTGGTTACCCTGGTCACCTGGTCAAGAAGCCAAAGGGTCCGTCCCTGTGGTTACCAACCAGAAGGTTCGTCCCTCTGGTCGAGGAGTAAGATGATGAACGAAACTAACGGAAGATTATATAATGTAAAAAGAATATTGGCAATCGCGGTGCCTATCATGCTCGCCAACATCATTTCACAAGTACAAATGCTGATTGACCGCATTTTCATCGGAAGACTTTCTATCGATAGTATGAGTGCTGTGAGTAACGCGTCC
>CAMVPR010000050.1 GCA_947169385.1 uncultured Lachnospiraceae bacterium
TAGATACCGTAAGCGGTAAGATATCTCTTGTTATGAAGGCAAATGCTTCTAACACTCCGATAATAAGCGCTATGGGAGCCGGCAATAAGACCGACCCTTCGGGATTTATGGTGTCGGATATATCCAAGACCTCTGTTTGTCCGCTTTGTAGGGTGATGAGGAAGGAGTTAGGCAAGAGAGGGGTTAAGAAGCTTAAGGTTGTCTATTCTAAAGAGAAGCCTGTTGCACCGGACAAGGAGCTCCTTGAGTCTTTGATGGCGAAGGAGGAGACGACTAAGCGCTCCATTCCCGGAAGTAATGCATTTGTACCTGCTGTCTGCGGTCTTATTATAGCGGGCGAGGTTATTAACGATATCGTAGGGATATAATCGTAGCGGAGCACGGTGTGCCCCATAATGGCGAACAATGTTCGCCGCTACGGAAGAAACGCAACAAAATTAAAATAATTGTTGACATTTTCATATAAATCTACTATTATGGTTGTCAGACAACTACGTATGAGTTGTAATACAACCATTATTTTTATTTATTTTAGGAGGTATTTTATAATGTCAGACGCTAAGATTTATTATCAGGAAGACTGTAATCTTCAGTTACTTAATGGCAAGACCGTAGCAATCATCGGTTATGGTAGCCAGGGTCATGCTCACGCACTTAACCTTAAGGAGAGTGGTGTTAACGTAATCATCGGTCTTTATGAGGGTTCTAAGAGCTGGAAGAGAGCTGAGGAGCAGGGATTTGAAGTTTATACAACTGCTGAGGCTGCTAAGAAGGCAGACATCATCATGATTCTTATCAATGATGAGAAGCAGGCAGATATGTACAAGAATGATATCGAGCCTAATCTTGAGGCCGGTAACATGCTTATGTTTGCTCATGGTTTCAACATTCATTTCAACTGTATTGTTCCACCTGCAGACGTTGATGTAACAATGATCGCACCTAAGGCTCCTGGACACACTGTACGTTCAGAGTATCAGGCAGGTAAGGGAACTCCTTGTCTTGTTGCTGTATATCAGGATGCAACAGGTAAGGCTCTTGATATGGCTTTAGCTTATGGTGCAGGTATCGGTGGCGCTAGAGCAGGTATCCTTGAGACAACATTCAGAACAGAGACTGAGACTGACCTCTTTGGTGAGCAGGCAGTTCTTTGCGGTGGTGTATGTGCTTTGATGCAGGCTGGTTTCGAGACTCTTGTTGAGGCCGGTTACGATCCAAGAAATGCATACTTCGAGTGTGTACATGAGATGAAGCTTATCGTAGATCTTATCTATCAGTCAGGTTTCGCAGGAATGAGATATTCTATCTCTAACACAGCTGAGTATGGTGATTATATTACAGGACCTAAGATCATCACAGAGGATACCAAGAAGGCTATGAAGAAAGTTCTTTCTGATATCCAGGATGGTTCATTTGCTAAGGAGTTCTTACTTGACATGAGCGATGCAGGTCGTCAGGTACACTTCAAGGCTATGAGGCAGAAGGCTGCTGAGCATCCTGTTGAGGTTATTGGTAAGGAAGTTAGATCACTTTACAGCTGGTCAGACGAAGATAAGCTTATCAACAACTAATATTTATTATGCAAATGTTATCACTTTCAGGAGACTCAAGAGATTGGGTCTCCTTATTTTTATGCGCTAACTACAAAGGGGAACAGTACGAATGTTATTTAGATAAGATTTCACCACACTAATACATATCAATACATGTCATTCTGAGCGATAGCGAAGAATCTTTTAAGATCCTTCGTCGCTCGGCTCCTCAGGATGACACTGAGACTAGAGGGACGGACCCTTTGGATTCCGGACATTTAAGGAATTTCAGGTCTCTTTTTTATTTCACATTTTCTTTGCAAAATAAGTTGATTTTGGGGTTAAGGAAATGATATATGGGGTCGAAATATATATCAGAAGATGACTTTACAATGAATATCGTTTTATGTTAAAATTATTATACTAGCGAGGGACTGAGAGCGGTTTATAGTAGCTTACGATATTTAAGAACATGTAAAGTCGTAACACATTATTTTTATCCTAAGGAGGACAAGCTTATGAAGAAGAGAATTATGAAGAATCAGGGTGGTTTCACACTCGTAGAGTTGATTGTAGTATTGGTTATCTTAGCTATCTTAGCTGCAATCTTAGTACCTGCACTTTTAGGTTATATTGACAAGGCTAGAAATGGTCAGTATCTTGAGGAAGCACATTCAATTTATACAGCTATTCAGGTAGTTGAGGATGAGCAGTATGCTAAGGGTGCTGGAGCGTTGGCAAGTATAAGTGGAGATGCTTTAACAGAAGTTAATGGAATGGTTGATCCTACTGAGGTTAAGTCAGCAGCTGTTACATTTGCTGGTACAACGGGAAAGAAAGCATATCAGGTAAAGACTTTAGATCTTAAGTTTACGTCACAGAACACAAAGACTGTTACGATAAAGATGGGAGCTGACGGTGCGTGGACTACTCCTAAAGAAGAATAATCCTTGATAACCCCAGCATCTATATCAATAAAACTAAATAGAACTTTTGACCCTCTCCCCGCTCGGAGAGGGTTAATTTTTGCCCTTTTTTATTGTTATTACGGGCAAAATATGGTATAATTTACTTATAAGTGAGGAGTACGATGTATGATTTTGAACACAGTGTTGATGAGGATAGATTTATAGCTATTGGCAAGGTTGGAGAGATCTTGTTTGTTGTATTTACAGAGAGAAAAGAAAGTGTACGTCTCATATCTGCAAGACTTGCGACCGAAGCAGAGAGGAGGGTTTATTATGATCAAGACATATACTTTAGTTAAAGGTCAAGGACCTACTGAAGAACAGTTAAAGGAAGTAGAAGAGGCTAGTAAGCATCCTATTGTGTTTGATAAAGATTGCGAGGAATTGTCACCGGCGATGATTAAGGCGATGAGGTGTGCTGCTGTTCAGCGAAACAGACGAAAGAACGCCTAAGAATATATTCCCTCTCCGTTTACGGAGAGGGTTATTTTTTGCTTGATTTTATTGTTATTAGCGGCGGTTTGTGATACAATGATATAGAATGTGGGGATTTCTGCCCATTTTTATAGTTACCGGCAGATTATGTACTTAGCTGACAAGGAGTTTAATTTATGAAAACTACTGATGAATACGAGGTTGATTATCGCAAGGATAATCTCGATACATATATCAAGAAACGCAGAATCAGGATTATCAAGATAGCTGTTGCTCTTGTATTCTTAGCTATCGTAGGTGCATTTGCGCTTAAGATTATCGGAATATATTCAGGAGGCAAGGCTGTTATGCGTGAAGCCAAGGATGTCAGAATTGGGCTTCGCATGGTGGCTGTAGAGAGTTATGGCTCTTCGGATAAGGTGTTTAATCCGGCATTGCCTAACGGATTGTCTGAAGGTATAGAGGCGACGGTTCTTGCGGCCAGCGATGCTGATGGTAGGATTAACCTTCTTTCTTGGGATGATTCCGCGAATGAACCGACTGCGTTTATTTATGAGAAGGATCAGTATATTGTTCATTACAACGCCAATTCGGATGATGATAAGTGGAAGGTGTATTATACATACAAGGTTCTTAGTTATTAGAGGTGGTGGAGCACAATGTGCTCCGCTACAATTACACCCTTAATGACAGAGTATGATTATTGATACAGAAAGGCAGAAACCATGGTTATGTGGCTTAATATATTAGTGATATTTTTAGCATTTGTCGCAGGAATGTGTATATTCTCGCTTATGAGTACATTAGCGTTTAGAGTTGAGAATGAAGCTAAACTCAATCTCAACATGTACTGCGAATCATGCGGACATGATATCAAGTTCTATGAGACGATTCCGATTATCAGTTATCTGTTTCTTAAGGGAAGATGCAGATACTGCGGAGCGGAACTTAGAGGCAGAGATGTTCTTAATGAGTTATTTGGCGGAATTATAACAGTTCTTGTAACATTAAGATTTGGTTTTAACCCGTCTATGGCGGACAAGTTTAAGCTTGATGAAGTTCTTGATGTAGCTCTTAATTTCACTCCGATGAAGTTAATCGGGCTCATCACAATTGTAGCATTTGTCGCAATGATGGATGCGGTTACATTAGTTGACCACGATTCGATGATTATCCCCGACGGGTTTAATATCGTGCTTTTTGTAATATCAATCATTTCGATATTTACCGTTCCGGGACTTCCGATTGTTGAGAGACTTATAGGAATCATTGTTGTGGCGCTTCCGATGTATCTTGTCATTCTTGCCATTCCTAATGCATTTGGAGGAGGAGATATCAAGATGATGGCTGCCGTCGGATTGATGGTGGGATGGAAGCTTGCACTGGTGGGATTTTTGATTGGTGTTTTGCTTGGCGGCTTTTACGGAATGTACCTCATGGCTGTCAAGAATTACGATAAGAAAGCACATTTTGCATTTGGTCCATTTCTTTG
The DNA here is from genome assembly GCA_947169385.1 of uncultured Lachnospiraceae bacterium. Classification (GTDB taxonomy): domain Bacteria; phylum Bacillota; class Clostridia; order Lachnospirales; family Lachnospiraceae; genus NC2004. Next base: position 4,428 of record CAMVPR010000050.1, read on the forward strand.
CATCGGACTTGTGGTTGCGATGTTTTGCGGACAGGACATCATCGGGCTTTACACAGAGTATATTGCGTGGATGAAGTCGGATGTGTAGTGTGAGGGATGTTAAGATTCTTCGTCGCTTAAGAATGACAGAGATAGCTAAATGACAGAGTTGGTTAAAGGACAGAGTTAGTTAAAGGACAGTTGAAGTTGATTACTATGAAAGGAGTAAGATATGCCGAATTATTCATATAGAGCGCAGAGTCCGGGTGGCAAGGTTGTAACCGGAACTATGCTGGCATCAGATGAGAATGACTTGCATGAAAGACTGAAGAACAATAATCTCATGCTTCTTTCATCTAAGGATGTCGCCAAGTCACAGACATACAAGAGACTTAAAGATACTTCGCTTGCCGAGTATGCAAGACAGATTGGTACTTTGGTTAGGTCGGGTATCACGTTGGTTAGAGCTTTAGAGATTCTCTCGGAGGATGAGTCAATCACTCCGTATGAGAGGAAGATATACGGAGAGGTGAGACATCAGGTTACTCAGGGTGTGCCGCTTTCAGACGCGATGGAGAACCTTAACGGAGTCTTCCCACCTCTGATTGTTAACATGTTTAGGGCGGCTGAGACGTCGGGAGGCCTCGATCACACGGCGTTAAGAGTTGCCAATCAGTACACCAAGGATGCACAGCTTACCGCCAAGGTCAAGAGTGCAACCACATATCCTAAGATATTGGCAGGACTTATTGTTATCGTTGTCGCTATCATTTTCGGATTCGTAATGCCACAGTTTGATTCACTTTTTGCAAGTATGGATTCGCTTCCGCCGACTACGGAGGTTATGATTGCGATAAGCAATTTCGTAAAAACATACTGGTATGCGCTGATTATAGGCGCCGGAGTTCTCTATCTGGTATTTTATTTTCTTAAGAAGATTCCAAAAGTATTGTTTGTAATAGACAAGATTAAGATTAGGATGCCTAAGTTCGGTAAGTTGTTTAAGATTATATATACAGCAAGGTTTTGTAGAACCTTAAGTTCTCTTTATTCATCAGGTATTCCTATTATCACGAGTTTAGGAATTGCGAGAAATACAATAGGCAATGCCTACATAGAGAAGCAGTTTGATCAGGTTATCGCAGACACTCAAGCCGGACTTAACTTGAGTGAAGCTTTGGCCAAGGTTGACGGCTTCACATTGAAGCTCATGTCATCAATTAAAGTCGGCGAAGAATCAGGCTCGCTTGACGATATGCTTGAGACTACAGCGGATGATCTTGAGTTTGAGTCAGAGAGAGCAATCAATCAGATGGTTGCCTATCTTGAACCGGCTATGATTGTTGTTATGGCAGTTATTGTAGGATTCATAATGATTTCGGTTATCCAGCCGATTTATCAATCATATTCACAGATTGGTGCTGCATAAAACCAGGGGGACTTTATCATGGAGACAGTTATTTATCTATCTAATACCAACATAATTGTTGTAGAAGGAACCAACACGTCCAAGAGTGTTACTGCTAAGCGTGTTTATACGGCCTCGATTCCGGAAGGTACGCTTCTTAACGGTGTCATAACAGACCCGCCGACATTAGTTGATGTTTTGAAGAATTGTTGGACGCTTAATAAGCTGCCGCGAAAGAGTGTAAGGCTTGTTGTTAATACACCGCAGTTCTCGGTAAGGTTGATTGATGTTCCTTTGTTATCTAAGGCCAAGACACTTGAGTATCTCAAACGAGAATTTGCGGCAAATGCTGACAAGTCTGTAGGTTTCTTCAGGGTCAGCTCCAACAAGAAAGAGAAGGTTTCTAAAGTGTGTGCTGAGGTTTGTGACAATTCATTTATCGCTGAATACCAGCAGGTATTTAAGGAAGCCGGAATAGAAGTCGACGAGTTTAACAGTGGTATCGGTGTTGCCGTTAATCTGCTTAACATTACAATGTTTGCGAAGGGTAAGAACTGTGTTGTAATGATGCGAGACGGCATGACTATTACCAGCATTTTCTTCGTTGACGGAGAGTATTACTATTCTACAACCACCAGAACGTTTAATCCACTCGGGACAGAGGAGTTTGCAAGAGAGCTTGCCAATACGGTTAACCAGATTGACCAGTTCGCCAAGTCCCAGAGGATTGAAGATCCGATTACTCACGTTTATCTGACAGGTATGACTGAGACTGATACAGACTTTGTAGGTGCGGTTTTGGTGGACACTTATTCGTCAGATATTCATGTACAGACACTTCATCAGTTGGTTGGAGTTCGCGTATCCCATCCTAACTTTACTTTGGAGAATCTTTTCTATCCGGTTGCGGGTCTTTCACCGCTTGAGGATTCCGAGAACATCATGAAGATGGTTAAGAGAGAGCTCGCGGGTGAGAAGTATAAGAGAAATGAGAAGTATGCCAGGCTGGCAATACCTTATGTTATTGTATTCGGCGTGATGCTTGTCATCACATCCTCTTACATATCGACCAATATTAAGAAGGGAAGGAAGCTTAAGGAACTTAAGGCGTACAATACCGACATTGAGAATGTCGCAACTGCCTATAAGTATGATAATATGGTGCATGAAGCCGAGGTGTTGGCGCAGCACAGCACCGGACTTGACCTTATGGATGAGTTCGTGGATTCTTATCCTGTTATGACTTCTAAGATTGTCAAAAGAATATATAAGCTTGCTAAGCACTTGGGTAATGTTGAGGTATATAGTTACGATGCATCTACAGGAACGTTAGGTATTAACGCTAGTTTTACCGACATGGATACCGTCAACGAGTTTATAGATCTTCTCCAGAATGAGGAATACGTTGAGAAGGTTAATTATCACGGATATACAGAGTCTGATGTCAAGAATGTATGGATAGCTCACGTATCTTGTGTATTGTCGGAGTATGCAGGCAATCCTGACAAGAAGGCTGAGCATTCTGCTATGGCAGCAGAGCAGGCATCGGCGGATGCCAACGCTGAAGGGGGTGAGTGATAATGAATACTAATATTACAGAACGCGACAAAAAGTTATTATACGGACTTGGTATCATTGTCATCATCGCTTTGTTCTTTATCGGAGGAATCAGACCACTTCACAAGGCGATAGCCGAGAAAAATGAGAAGATAGAGGAAGAGCAGGAGACACACGATATCATTCAGACCAAGATTATGTACACATCTGTTGTCAATACATATGTTGAAGAGGCCAACAAAAATGTTGATGCCAAGTCGGCAAGATATTACAAGATGATGGATGCGTCTCAGGTTGACAGGCTCTTTACCAAGTATGCTCTTTCTAACAAGCTTACAATAGCAGATTTAAGGATTACAATGCCTGAGGCACCTGCGCTTTTCCTTCCATATCCTTACTCGCTTTCTAAGCAGTTACAGGATAAGCGTGTCGAGGAGGCTGCGGCGGAAGCAGCAGCGGCAGAGGCGCTTGAAGAAGAGAACAGTAAATCCAAAAAGAAGGCTAAATCAGAGAAGACAGACGTCGTCGAGGAGAACAAGTTCGACGTTGATGCTTTAACGGGTGAGGCAACTGATACATCGGGTTCGGGTGTTTATATCGTGGATGTGGGACTTGATGTATATGGCTCTGAGAAGGGAGCGGTTAAGCTGCTTGACGAGTTGGCTGCCAATGAGTCAATTCATGTCAATTCATATTCATGGAGTGATGATGTAGATTCTATCATCGGCTTCAATTCGGACGGAAGTTTATATTCAAAGAAAGGATCTAAAGCTTTAAGTATCAGCTTATCACTTATGATGTACGATCCCGAATCGTATATTCCTCCGGAGGATAACGCTACCGAATAGTTATGACATTTTACAGATTTTAGAAAGTCAGGTGAATTTATGGATATATCTAACGCGCGCAAACTTCGACTTGGTGACACTCTTATTGAGATGGGTTATATCACCAACGAGCAGTTAGGACAGGCGCTTGCTTATCAGAAGGAGCATAAAGGAGAGCGTGTAGGTGCTATTCTTATAACTCTCGGTTTTATATCAGAGAAGCAGATGGTTGGTGCGCTTGCAGAGAAGCTTAATCTTCAGGTTGTCGATATGTCGGGAATTAAGGTCGACATTGAGGCGGTAAGACTTGTACCTGAGCAGCTTGCAGTTAAGTATAACATGCTCCCTATAGCTATTGACGAGCACGAGAGAGTGACTCTCGTTGTTAGCGATCCTCTTGATCTTTACGGAATAGAAGATATCAGGCAGACTATGGGTAAGGGTATTGAGATTGCTCTTTGTGAGTCGGGTCCGCTTGCCAATGCTATTCATTATTACTATGCGGAGGTATCTGCCAAGAAAGCGGTTACCGCGGCCAATGAAAGTACAAGCGACGAGGACATTGACGAGCTTATTATCGATACGGCTGACGGTGCGGATGACACGCCTATCATCAACCTTGTCAATTCACTTCTTGATAAAGCCTACGTTGATAATGTTTCGGATATTCATATTGAGCCTTTTGAGAAGAATACTTTGGTGCGTATGCGTATAGATGGAACCATGGTTGATTATGTTACATTGCAGAAGAATATTCATGCTTCTTTAATCGCGCGTATTAAGATTATGTCAGAGCTTGATATTGCTGAGAGACGTGTGCCTCAGGATGGACATTTCAGAGTGCGTATAAGAGATCAGAGATGTAATGTCAGAGTATCACTTATACCTACAACATTTGGTGAGAAAGCGGTTCTTCGTCTTCTTGCCAATAACTCAGAGATTGATTATTCAGATACCTTTGGTATGAATGACGAGAACTACGCTAAGGTGCAGCAGATGCTTCGTTCACTCAACGGTATTATTTACCTTACAGGACCAACAGGTTCAGGTAAGTCTACAACTCTTTATATGATGCTTGCCGAGCTTTCTAAGAAGCCGGTTAATATATCTACTATCGAGGATCCGGTCGAGAAGAATCTTCCTCGCCTCAATCAGATGCAGGTTCACCCGGTTGCGGGACTGACATTTGAGGTAGGATTAAGAGCCTTGCTTCGTCAGGACCCTGATATCATAATGGTTGGAGAGACTCGTGATGCTGAGACGGCGACTATTTCTGTCAGAGCGGCTATCACAGGTCACCTGGTGCTTTCGACCCTCCATACCAATGACGCGGCATCTTCAGTTATTCGTCTTGTTGATATGGGTATTGAGCCTTATATGCTTTCTTCAGCGCTTGACGGTATTATTGCTCAGCGTCTTGTAAGAAAGGTGTGCCCATATTGTTCCACGGAAGGATCTCTTACAGAGCAGGAGATTCATTACATCGGTCACGATATTCCGGGTATCAAGGTGGCTCATGGATGCCCTAAGTGTAATAACACAGGCTATAGCGGCCGTATTTCAATTCACGAGATTCTGGTGGTTGACAAAGCGATAAGAAAGCTTATCTCTAATCATGCTACAACCGAGGAGATTAAAGAGTACGCAATTGCCAATCAGGGCATGAAGACTCTTAAGGAATCTTGTATCGAGATGATGGAGAAGGGCATAACTACTATGGAAGAGTTCAAGCGTGTCGCTTTTCATGATGATTGATTTAGGAGAATTAAATGAGAACTTTACGAGGATTTTTAACGACATTTATTGCGACAATTATTATAGGACTCACTCTGTTTGGAATATACATTTTCCTTGCTGTTAATGAGTCTTCTATTCCGGGTCATGATAAGGTATGTCAGATATTAGAGGAGAAGGGACTTTATTATAAAGAGGGAAGTTATGCTTCAGCAGATCCTAAGGAGACTACTACAGAGGAGATTCTTGTTGCGGATGCAACCGAGGCGCCGGTAGAGGATGGCTCTGATGATTTGCCTAAAGATGATGGTGAGGAGATAGAATTCAGCGCCAAAGCGGCTTCATCAACCAGACCTGATAATCTGATAAAGAGTGCGGAGATTATAGTTAACAACGAGAAGGTATCACCTAAGAATTTTAAACCATGGTACAACATGGATTGGAAGAACGGTTCTAAGTACACTGATTTACAGGGCATAGTAACATTTAGGGGTAACAACTTCAGGGATGATCCGACCTACGGATATGCCAATATCAAGAAGGGCGAGATTACAGAGAATTGGCGTAACAACACGGGTGCGTTAACATACGGTGACGCCACGTGGAGCGGAAGCGGATGGACAGGTCAGCCGCTTGTTATGACTTGGGATGCCGAGACGAAGGCGCACATGAATATGCATGATTGGGCCAAAGAGAAAGATGATCTTCACGAAGTTGTGTACGCTTGTATGGATGGATATATCTACTTCATGGATTTGGAGACAGGTAAGGAGACAAGACCTTCAATTAATCTTGGATTTACATTTAAGGGAGCGGGAGCTCTTGACCCGAGAGGTTATCCGATTCTTTATGTCGGAGGGGGATACACAAGAAGCAAGGGTAGTGCAAGAGTATTCATAATCAACTTGCTTGATGGAAGCGTCATGCATACATTTGGTAATGATGACCCGTATGGACTTAGAGGTAACTTAAGTTTCTTCGATTCATCGCCACTCGTTGATGCTGAGTCGGATACTTTGATTTATCCGGGTGAGAATGGTGTTCTTTATCTTATGAAGCTTAACACTAAGTACGATAAGGACAAAGGCAAATTAAAAATCAACCCTAAGAAAGCTATCAAATGGCGTTATTATGGCAAGAGGACCACGACTTATAAGTATTGGCCGGGTATGGAGACCAGTGCTGCAATGTACAAGAATTATCTTTTTATTGCAGACAACGGTGCTAACCTTTTGTGCCTGGATGTCAACAAGATGAAGCTTGTTTGGGTTCAGGATATACTTGATGATTCTAACTCGACTCCCGTACTTTCTATGGAGGATGGTAAGTTATACTTGTACGTAAGTACTTCTTTCCACTTGGGATGGAGAAGCAGCTCTACTGCAACTATTCCTATCTGGAAGATTGATGCATCTAACGGTGAGATTGTATGGCATAAGGATTACGAATGCAGCAGTGTTGAGGGGGTATCAGGTGGAGTTCAGTCTACTGTTGCAGTTGGTAAGAATGATCTTGATAAATACATTTACGTAACAGTGTCAAGAACCGGTGGCGGTGCCAACGGTGTGCTTGCCTGCATCAAGAAGAGCAACGGTAAAGTTAAATGGGAGCATAAGTCGGCTTACGCCTGGTCTTCCCCTGTTTGTGTATATAATGAAGACGGCACAGGTCATGTATTTTATGGCACGAGTGCCGGAGATATGTATCTTTTGAATGGTAAGAGTGGAGAGCAGATTGCCTACAGACCTTTAGAAGGCGGTACAATTGAGGCTTCGCCTATCGCGTACGAAGACAAGGTTGTCTTTGGAACAAGAGGATGTAGGATAATAGGGCTTGAGCTTAAGTGATTTACAAGCCACTATATGCTGTGGTAGAATTGTAATATATGTGCTACGGAGGTTTAGAGCATGAGGGTATTACTAAGAATATTATCAATACTTTGTTTTCTTAGCATGACATTTTTCATTTTCGCATTTATTGTGACAAGGAGTTATATATCATTTGCAATAGTAAGCTTAGTGCTTGGAATTGTTCTTGAGGTAGTTAGAGATAGATGCTTTTCAGAGCGTAAGAACGATAGAAGCAGAAGCTATAAACCGGTGCAATAAGGGAGGATTATTATGATATTTGTCAAGACAGATGATCTTAAAGAGGGTATGCGACTTGCCAAACCTATATACAACCGTAACGGAGTTATGCTTTATGATAGGAACAGCAAGCTTACTACTCAGGGTATCAATAGTATCAGGAATTTTGAGCTTATAGGAATATTTGTCTTAGAGCCTGCCGAGCCGTTGCCACCGATGACAGCTGAGGACATTGAGTTTGAGAGATTCCAGACTGTGGCTGTGTTTAGTTTGAGAGATAATCTTAAGCTTGTTTTGGAGAAGAACAACTCTAGAGATCTTCTTAAGCTTGCTAACACAATCTTAGAGAATTACGGATCTAAGCGCTCTAAGTTGCAGTTCGTTCAGAATTTGAGAAGTAAGCAGGATTATGTTTATCGCCACACTTTGAATGTAGCAATTCTTTGCGGACTTATCGCGGGCGCTATGGAGCTTCCTAAGAGAGAGAAGTTAGATGTTATTATGGCGGGACTTCTCCATGATGTCGGCAAGCTCTTGCTTCCTAAGGAAGTGCTCGATCATGTAGACAATCTTAGTCCGGAGGAGGAAGTAATTCTTGCCAAATGCAAGGAAGAGGCTTACAATACCATGCTTACCGATTATGATATGTCGCCAAATGCCAGAATCATGGTTGCACAGTTTACCAGACTTGAGCAGGGCGGAGATTTATCTGGCAATACGATGCGAGGCACAAGGATATTAAGTGTTGCAGAGGTTTATGATTTTATTACAGCAATTAAGATGGGTGATGAGGAGGCGATGTCTTCTGTTCAGGCTATCAAGTACCTTAAGAAGCACGAGGAAGAGTTTGGAAGCGATGTCTTAGAGGGATTGATGTCCGCTATACAGGTATTAGTTCCCGGTGTATGCGTAACAATGAGCAATGGAGCTAGGGGACTTGTTATCGAGGAGAATAAAGAAGACATTATGCGTCCGATCGTTCTTGATTTCAACAGTCATAGAGTATACAATCTCGCAGATCCTGATACATATAAAGAGATTCAGGTTCAGGATGTCATGAAGACTATGGACAACAGATATGTTATGGACCACTCGCTCTTAGAGCAGTATAGCGGTCAGTTGAGTTACAGAAGGAGAAATGAATCCTACGCGTAGTGTTCATTTACCTATTTAGGGGGGAGATTATATGAGTAAGATTAATGAGGGATATCATTACACAAGAGAAGAAATCGCTGAGAAGATTGTCGTTCCTAAAGATGTCGAGACTGAGTTGAGAGGCATTGTTGAGGAGAGGCTTGATCAGTGCGCATTTTATCACAGGACTTTTTCTAGAATTAAGTCACCGGTGTCATTAGAGCACAAGTATGATTTTAAGGTGTATGACGATACTAACAAGATTCAGGATCTTATAGGTATCAGAGTTAATCTGTATTTTGAGGATGATCTTGAGCTTTGTCAGGATATCTTGGAGAAGTCTTTTGAGTTTATTGAGTGGGCTTCTACTGAGGCCGACGAGGAAGAGTTTAAGGCTACCAAGATTAACGGTATCTTTAGGCTTCCGGGTTATGTTAAGGAGCGTATCAGCCAGGAGACATGGGAGATGGGCATTGATGATACATTTGAAGTCCAGTTAAAGACCATGTTTTTCGAGGGCTGGCACGAGATTGAGCACGACTTTAGATATAAGAATGAGCATATCTGGAGCGATAGAATAGCGTATTCGAGATATTTTAACAGTGTTTTGGCAACATTAGAGCTCTGTGATAAGTCGCTTATCACTCTGTTTAACGATTTAGGTCACGATCTTTATAAGGAAGGTCACTGGCAGGAGATGATTCAGGTTCATTTTCGACTTAAGATGGGTGACGCTGTTCTTTACGACGAGGTTAAGGAGAGATTTGTCGAGAGTTATCGTCAGGAGACCAACAATCTTGCCAAGCAGATATTCAAATGCCCTAGAAAGAGGCTTATAGACGCTTTAATGAAGCGTAATTATCGTATACCGGTCAATGTCAATACCATAGTGGCATTGGTCAATGAATTCCAATTACACGACGACAAGTTAACCAGAATTTTTAAAGAGAAGGATGTTTATAACGAAGGCAGGATGAGCAATGGAAGAACATCTAACAGCAGTAATTATGAGCTTACGCCTCTCTTAAGCCACAGGGTTTTTTCGTCTAAAGTGATATTGGACACAGATAAACAGGGATATGTTGAGACATTTAACCAGGCGGTTAATTATATATATGATTGGATGTATTCAAGATTTGGCAGCGTTGTAAGCGATATGCCTAAAGAACCGGCAACAGTTTACTGCGTAAAGTACGGGTTCAGAGTTGCGACTATTTATGAGCCTGAAGAGTTAGTCTTTAATTCGCAGACTTCACATATTGATTTTGTTATTAACGGAAGAATGTGGATTACCAATGTCAATCTTTGTAAGTATGAAGATAAACTGATTCTTGCGGTTACCAACACTTATGCAGAGCCGGATGGAGGACATTATACCGATCCTGCTACGTATTTTAATTACCCGAGGTTTTATCGCGAGATATGTGACAATATAGGAGTTATAGATGTTGTTAAATTAGACTCTAAGCGTAAGATTGTAAGAGATGATGACAACATGGATGCGCTTATTATGTTAATATTAGATGATGATCGAAGGTTCCCGGTTGTGTTTGTCATTTCTGAGGAAGACAAGGATGGACTGATGGATGAGAGATGGCTTGGGCAGTTCAGAGTTTCTGATTTTACCAAGACTGTCTGGAGATATTGTCATGTTTACACGGGATATGAGAATATTGGTGTTAAGCTCCTTACTAGGCTGTCAATTAAAGAAGAGGCAGTGCCCGGAGTTTATGTATTCTGGCCTGGATTCAAGTCTGAGTTTGCAGGAGCACCTAAGAAGTTCTATGACTGCTTCGATGAGGAGGATGTTAGAACTTGTAGTTTTGGCAGACACAGACAGACCAGAGAAGATGCTCTTACTTATGACATCGTTAAGGGCGGCCAGGGATTCTATCATAAGATTCTTACTGATATTAGGAATTACAATGTTGTTATCAAGATTGAGGAAGATGCTAAGTATAACACATATGACTCGCCACTTAAGCAGGTCCCTAAGACTTACGAAGAAGCGGCCAGCTTGGTTAATTACTATGGCGCATATGTGAGCGAATTAATCTCTGAGAATCAGAAACTTCTTGAGAGAATTGAAGAGCTCAAGAAAGAGATTTACAACAGTGATATCAAGAATGATGTTAGATCCTAATTAATCGCTTTTAATTGGCTTTCTCACAATATTGATAAATTTTTAAGTTACAATTCAATGTATAACTATTTTAATAGGGAGGTCATTTTGTGATTAGACATAATACTATCAGATTCAGTAACAGGATAGTAGCGTTTGTCTTAGCGTTTGCATTGGTGTTTGGTATGAGTTTTAATTACATTACACCTGCTGATGCGACTACCAAAGGCAAGGGATCGGTTAACGCCAACAAGCTTAATGTTAGAAGCGAAGCGTCTACATCATCAAGCGTTGTAGTTGTTATTACTAAAGGCACTGCTGTTACTGTCAAGGGAGATGTTACCGACTCTTCGGGGGATGAGTGGTACAACGTATCATTTACATACGATTCTAAATCATATTCCGGCTATGTAATGGCCAAGTATATTACGGTTACTTCTACGGAAGCCGAGGCTACGACCAAGGAAGCTGCTACAACCAAACAGGCTGCTACTACGAAGGCAGCAGCGACCACTAAGGCTCAGGCGACTACGAAGGCAGCGGCTACAACCGAAGTTCCTACTCTTGTGTCTTATGCTAATATCAAGTCCAAGACTAAGATTTATAAGACTACCGATACCAAGGGGACCGTTGTTGCCAGTGTTTCTAAGGGAGTTGTTGTCAAGGCATCAGTTCCTTTGCTCTCACAAGATTCTTCATGGTATAAGGTTACTACTGTAGGTCTTAAGACTAACTATACCGGATATGTCAAGAAATCCAAGCTTTCTTTTCAGGCTGTGACCTGTAAATCTGATACATATAAGTTAGGTATTACAGTTCAGAAGTCAGGTTTATATAAGACTGCGAACACAACCGATACCAGAATCGGATACATTGCTAAGAGCAAGGATGTTATTGTTCTCGGTGCTTTGACTGTTGGCGGAGTTAGTTGGACTAAGGTCAACACATCTCTAGGTGAGGGATATATGCTTACCAAGAGATACAAGGTTACGACTGCGACTACTACTGACAAGCTTAACTATGCAGCGACCGTAGACAAGAATTCATACGCTCGTAAGATTGCGTCACTTTTAGCAGATAACATGGGAACTGCAACTAAGGGAGCTAGCGTTACAGTGCTTGCTAAGTTTACCGTCAATTCTGTGAAATGGTATAAGGTTACATTTAAGCTGGATGACAAGGATGTAACGGGCTACATCAGAGCGAAGTATGTTACTTTATCGGATGATGTAACATTTGAACAGAATCTCAAGCTTTTCCCTGAGAGTTATCAGGAGTCGCTTAAAGAGCTTCACAAAGCTCATCCTTCATGGGTATTTACGCCTGTTGAGACAGGGCTTAAGTGGTCTGACGTTATTGCAAATGAGAGCAAGAGCGGACGTAATACGATTCAATCGACTGTTCCACAGGGTGGTACGGTTACCACATACAATGCCCCATTTTCATATCTCTCTACGCAGAGCGGAGATTACGATTGGTCAACAGATACTTACAAGGTTAAGGACGGTACCAACTGGTACGGAGCAGATTCTAAGGTTATTGCATACTACATGGATCCAAGGAATTTCCTTAACGATAAGGGCATATTCCAGTTTGAGTCGCTTTCTTATGAGAGTACTCACACAGAAGCAGTTACCAAGACTATGCTTGCCAATACATTTATGAAGGGCAACTACAGTGTTACCGATGTTCTTACCAAGAAGAAGGTTACGGGTTCTTACCTTGACGCATTTATGTCGGCGGCTAAGCTTTCTAATGTGAGCCCTTATTATCTTGTTTCAAGAGTTAAGAACGAGGTTGGTAACAACGGAAGTAACTCAACTTCAGGTACATATGGCAATTACAAAGGTTATTACAACTTCTTTAATATAGGTGCTAATGACAGTGCTGCCGGTAAGGCGGTGGACAATGGTCTTAAGTATGCCAAGTCAGGTACTACTTACGAGAGACCTTGGACAACACCTTATAAGTCGATTGTCGGTGGTGCTAAGTATGTTTCGTCACAGTACATTTCACTTGGTCAGAATACTATGTACACTCAGAAGTTTAATGTTGTTGTTAAGGCTTCGCTTTACTTACATCAGTATATGACTGCGGTAACCGCAAGTAACAGTTACAGTTTGTCGCAATACAATGCGTACAACAATAACAAGCTTCTTGACGAGGCGTTTACATTTGCAATTCCTGTATATAAGGATATGCCTGCTAAGGCGTGTGCACTTCCTAAGGTTGCAGGCAATCCTAACTGCTACCTTAAGACTTTGAAGGTGCTTTCAACCACTAATAAGGCGTTTAATCTTAATCAGGCATTTAAGTATACGACTACCGATTATTCTTTGACTGTTTCTAACAGTGTTAAGAAGGTCAATGTTTCTGCTACTTCTATAAGCACAAGAGCTACTGTTACCGGTACCGGAAGTCAGTCGCTTGAGGTTGGAGACAATGTTGTTACTGTTATCTGTACTGCAGGCAACGGGGATGTTAAGAAGTATAACGTTACGATTACCAGAC
>CAMVPR010000051.1 GCA_947169385.1 uncultured Lachnospiraceae bacterium
GAACCCTAATGACCATCCACATGGTGGTGGTGAGGGCCGCGCTCCTATCGGACGTTCAGGTCCTAGCACTCCTTGGGGTAAGCCAGCTCTTGGACTTAAGACCAGAAAGAAGAATAAGCATTCCAACAAGATGATTGTTCGCCGTCGTGACGGTAAGAACTTCAAGTAATAAGGAGGTACGAATATGGCTCGTTCATTAAAGAAAGGACCTTATGCAGATAAGAGCTTGCTTAAGAAGGTTGATGCCGCTGTTGCAGGCGGTAGCAAGGACGTAATCAAGACTTGGTCACGTCGTTCTACAATCTTCCCTTCTTTCGTAGGTTTAACATTTGCGGTTCATGATGGAAGAAGACATGTGCCTGTCTATGTAACAGAGGATATGGTAGGACATAAGCTCGGTGAGTTTGTTCAGACCAGAACCTTCCGTGGACACGGCAAAGATGATAAAAAGAGTAAGGTACGTTAATTTGAAAGGAGGGTTCATCCATGGCTAAAGGACATAGATCCCAGATAAAGAAGACAAGAAATGAAGAGAACAGAGAGACAAGACCTAGCGCTAAGTTATCTTATGCTCGTGTTTCCGTTCAGAAAGCTTGCTTCGTATTGGATGCCATTAGAGGTAAGGATGTTCAGACAGCGCTTGCTATCTTAGCTTATAATCCAAGATATGCATCAAGCGTTATAGAGAAATTGCTTAAGTCAGCAATTGCAAATGCTGAGTACAAAGGACTTAATGTAGACGATTTGTATATTGCAGAATGCTATGCGAATAAAGGACCTACAATGAAGAGAATCAGACCTCGTGCACAGGGTAGAGCTTATCGTATCGAGAAGCGCACAAGCCACATCACGATTGTTCTTGATGAGAGATAATAGGAGGTAATCATGGGACAGAAAGTTAATCCTCACGGCTTAAGAGTCGGAGTTATTAAAGACTGGGATTCCAGATGGTATGCTGATAAAGATTTCGCTGATAATCTTGTAGAAGATAACAAGATCAGAAAGTACCTTTTGAAAGAGCTTAAAGAGGCTGGCGTTTCTAAGGTAGAGATCGAGCGTGCATCTAACCGAGTTAAAGTTATCGTTTATACCGCTAAGCCTGGTGCTGTTATCGGTAAGAACGGTGAGTCTATCAATAAGACTAGAGATAATGTTCAGAAGATGACTGGCAAGAAGCTTAACATCGAGGTTAAGGAGATTAAAAAGCCTGATCTTGACGCTCAGCTTGTTGCAGAGAATATTGCACAGCAGTTAGAGAACCGTGTAGGTTTCAGACGTGCTATGAAGGGCGCTATGCGTAACACTATGAAGGAAGGCGCTCTTGGTATCAAGACTTGTGCTTCAGGTCGTCTTGGTGGAGCAGATATGGCTCGTACAGAGTTCTACAGTGAGGGAACAATTCCTCTTCAGACTCTTCGTGCTAATATCGATTATGGTTTCGCTGAGGCTGATACCACATATGGTAAAGTAGGCGTTAAGACTTGGATTTATTTAGGAGAAGTACTTCCTACCAAGAGTAACAAGAAGGAAGGGAGAGATAAGTAATGTTAATGCCAAAGAGAACAAAGCATCGTAAGCAGATGCGTGGATCTATGAAGGGTAAGGCAATGCGTGGCAATACTATTTCTCAGGGTGAGTTTGGTATCGTAGCCACAGAGCCATGTTGGATCAAGTCTAACCAGATCGAGGCAGCCCGTGTTGCTATGACTCGTTACGTTAAGCGTGGCGGTAAGATTTGGATCAAGATTTTCCCTGACAAGCCTGTTACACACAGACCTTTAGGAACTCGTATGGGTAAAGGTAAAGGTGCTGTTGAGTTTTGGGTAGCAGTAGTTAAACCAGGTCGTGTAATGTTTGAGATTGCCGGAGTACCTGAGGAAACAGCTAGAGAGGCGCTTCGCTTGGCAAGCCACAAGCTTCCTGTAAAGTGTAAGATCGTTTCTAAGGCAGATTTAGAAGGCGGTGATAGCAGTGAAAAGTAAGATATATACAGATGAATTACAGACAAAGAGCACTGATGAGTTGGTACTCGACTTAGAAGCTGCTAAGAAAGAACTTTTTAACTTGAGATTCCAGAATGCAACTAATCAGTTAGATAACACGAGCAGAATTAAGGAAGTTCGTAGAAACATTGCCAGAATTCAGACCGTTATCACTGAGAAGAATGCGGCTCAGTAGTTTAGGAAGGAGGAATTCTGATGGCAGAAGAGAGAAATCTTAGAAAGACTCGTGTTGGTAGAGTTGTAAGTGACAAGATGGATAAGACCATCGTTGTAGCAATCGAGGATAACGTAAAGCATCCTTTATACGGTAAGATCGTTAAGAGAACTTACAAGCTTAAGGCTCATGACGAGGAGAATACATGTAAGATTGGTGATCGTGTTAAGGTTATGGAGACCAGACCTTTGTCTAAGGATAAGAGATGGAGATTGGTTGACGTTATCGAGAGAGCTAAGTAATTTAGCTTTTTGAAGGAAGGAGAAACACCATGGTTCAACAGGAAACTAGATTGAAAGTGGCTGACAACACCGGTGCTAAAGAGTTACTTTGCATCCGCGTAGTTGGAGGTTCAACCAGAAGATATGCTAATATTGGTGACACTATTGTTGCTTCGGTCAAAGATGCAACGCCCGGAGGTGTTGTTAAAAAGGGTGATGTTGTAAAGGCTGTTGTTGTTCGTACTAAGAAGGGCGCTCGTCGTAAGGACGGTTCTTATATCAAGTTCGACGAGAACGCAGCAGTTATTATCAAGGATGATCTTAATCCAAGAGGAACCCGTATATTTGGACCGGTAGCTAGAGAGCTTAGAGATAAGAAGTTCATGAAGATTATCTCACTCGCTCCGGAAGTTTTGTAAGGAGGAAGCGACTAATGGCAAGTAGCAAGATTAAGAAAGATGACCAGGTTCAGGTTATCACCGGCAAGGATAAAGGTCGTTCCGGCAAGGTCCTTGACGTGGATATTAAGAATCATAAGGTACTTGTTGAAGGGATCAATATGGTTAAGAAGCATGCTAAACCAAGCGCATCCAATCAGCAGGGTGGAATTATCGATCAGGAAGCATGGATTGATATTTCTAACGTAATGTACCTCCACAATGGCGAGCCTACACGTATCGGCTTTAAGAAGGATGGCGAGCAGAAAGTTCGTTATGCTAAAGCAACCGGCGAGTCAATTGAGTAATAAAGAGAGGAGGATACGACATTGAGTAGTAGATTAAAAGAGACATATAATACAGAAATTAAAGATGCAATGACCAAGAAATTTGGCTATAAGAACGTTATGCAGATCCCTAGACTTGAGAAAGTTGTAATCAACATGGGTGTTGGTGAAGCTAAGGAGAATGCTAAGGTTTTAGATGCTGCACTTAGTGATCTTGAGACAATCGCAGGTCAGAAACCTGTTACAACTAAGGCTAAGAAGTCTGTCGCTAATTTCAAACTTCGTGAAGGTCAGGCAATCGGAGCTAAAGTTACTCTTCGTGGTGACAAGATGTACGAGTTCACAGATCGTTTAGTTAACTTAGCATTACCTCGTGTACGTGACTTTAGAGGTGTTAACCCTAACTCATTTGACGGAAGAGGTAACTACGCACTTGGAATCAAGGAGCAGCTTATCTTCCCTGAGATCGAGTACGATAAGGTTGATAAGGTGAGAGGTATGGATATCATTTTCGTAACCACCGCTGAGACCGATGAAGAAGCACGTGAATTGTTGAGATTATTCGGCATGCCGTTTAGCAAATAGTTAGGAGGGTTTTCATGGCTAAGACATCTATGAAGGTTAAGCAGCAACGTAAGCAGAAGTATTCTACCAGAGAGTACACACGTTGCAGAATTTGTGGTCGTCCACATGCTTACTTGAGAAAGTATGGAATCTGCAGAATTTGTTTCCGCGAGTTGGCTTACAAAGGCGAGATTCCTGGTGTTAAAAAGGCAAGTTGGTAATATAAAGTAAGGAGGACATAGCAAATGACAATGAGTGATCCAATTGCAGATATGCTTACAAGAATTCGTAATGCGAACACTGCAAAACATGATACAGTAGATGTACCTGCTTCAAAAATGAAGATTTCTATTGCTGAGATCCTTGTTAACGAGGGATATATCAAGTCTTATGAGCTTGTTGATGATGGCAATTTCAAGAATATCCATATCACATTGAAGTATGGTGCTAACAAGAATGAGAAGATTATCAATGGTATTAAGCGTATTTCTAAACCAGGTCTTAGAGTGTATGCTAATGCTGAGGATATGCCTAAAGTTCTTGGCGGTTTAGGTATCGCTATAGTTTCTACCAACAAGGGTGTTGTTACCGATAAGGAAGCAAGAAACCTTAACGTTGGTGGAGAAGTTTTGGCATATGTTTGGTAATACTTCAGATAAAATATACATTTGTAATTTATAATAATCCAGAAAACGGGGTTAAACCCTGACAATTTAAGGAGGTATATTATGTCACGTATCGGAAGACTTCCAATTGACGTCCCAGCAGGTGTTGAGATTAAGATTGAGGAGAACAACAAAGTGACTGTTAAAGGTCCTAAGGGACAGCTCGTTAAGGAGCTCCCAGTTGAGATGACAATCAAAAACGAAAACAATCAGCTTATTGTTGAGAGACCTAACGATCTTAAGAGAATGAAAGCTCTTCATGGTCTTACAAGATCTCTTCTTAACAATATGGTTATTGGTGTAACTGAAGGATATAAGAAAGTTTTAGAGATCAACGGTGTTGGTTATCGTGGAGCTAAGCAAGGCAAGAAGCTCACTCTTTCACTTGGTTATTCACATCCGGTTGAGATGGAGGATCCTGAAGGAATCGAAGTTACAATGGAAGGTCAGAACCTTATCATTGTAAGTGGTATTGACAAAGAGAAGGTTGGTCAGTACGCAGCTGAGATTCGTGCTAAGAGAGGACCTGAGCCATATAAAGGTAAGGGTATCAAGTATCAGGATGAGGTTATCCGTCGTAAGGTTGGTAAGACTGGTAAAAAATAATAAGTAAAGGAGTGAATTGATATGATTAACAAGAAATCAAGAAAAGAAGTACGTGTTAAGAAGCATATGCGTGTTCGTAATCGCTTTAGTGGCACTGCAGAAAGACCACGTTTAGCCGTATATAGAAGTAATAATCATATGTATGCTCAGATTATCGACGATACAGTTGGTAACACTTTAGTATCAGCTTCTACCTTACAGAAGGATGTTAAGGCTGAACTTAGCAAGACCAATGATGTCGATGCAGCTGCTTACGTAGGTAAGATTGTTGCAGAGCGTGCATTAGAGAAGGGCATTAAGACAGTAGTATTTGACCGTGGTGGTTTTATTTACCAGGGTAAAGTTAAGGCACTCGCAGACGCAGCTCGTGAAGCAGGCTTAGAATTCTAATAAGGAGGACATATATAATATGAAGAGTACAATGATTGATCCAACTCAGTTAGAATTGGAAGATAATGTAGTAACGATCAAGCGTGTAACCAAGGTTGTTAAGGGTGGTCGTAACATGAGATTTGCTGCATTGGTTGTTGTTGGCGACAAGAATGGCCATGTAGGTGTTGGACTTGGCAAAGCTGCTGAGGTTCCGGAAGCTATCCGTAAGGGTAAAGAGGATGCTACTAAGAAGTTGGTAGAGGTTCCTATTAATGATAATAACAGTATTCCACATGATTTTATCGGTGAGTTCGGAAGTGCAAGAGTTCTTCTTAAGGCTTCTCCAGAGGGTACCGGTATCATCGCTGGTGGTCCTGCTCGTGCTGTCTTAGAGCTTGCAGGATACAAGAATATTCGTACTAAGTCTTTAGGCTCAAACAACAAGCAGAACGTTGTCCTTGCAACTATTAACGGTTTGACTAACTTAAAGACTCCGGAGCAGATCGCTAAGCTTCGTGGCAAGTCTGTTAGCGAGATTATCGGTTAGGAGGTAACTATAAATGGCAGATAAGTTAAAAATCACATTAGTAAAGTCTCCAATCGGTGCAGTTCCAAAGCAGAGAAAGACGATTGAAGCATTGGGCCTTAGAAAGATGCATAAGACTGTTGAAATGCCTAATAACGACGCTGTTAAGGGAATGATTCAGCAGGTTCGTCACTTAGTTAAGGTCGAAGAAATCTAACAGGAGGTTAAAAGTCATGGATTTATCTAATTTAAAGCCAGCCGAGGGTGCGACTCAGAGCGATTTCAGACGTGGTCGTGGTCATGGTTCAGGCAATGGCAAGACTGCAGGTAAAGGTCATAAAGGTCAGATTGCTCGTTCAGGACATACAAGACCTGGCTTCGAGGGTGGCCAGATGCCATTATACAGACGTATTCCTAAGAGAGGTTTTAAGAACCCTAACACTAAAGAGATTATTCCTATTAATATTTCTAAGTTAGAAGTATTTGATAATGGTGCTGACGTTACTATTGAGGCTCTCAAGGAAGCAGGAATCGTTAAGAATGAGAAAGACGGAATCAAAATTCTTGGGAATGGAGTATTAACTAAGAAACTTAATGTTAAAGCTAATGCATTTTCTGCATCAGCTAAGGAGAAGATTGAGGCTCTTGGTGGAAAAGCAGAGGTGATCTAATGTTAGAAACACTTCGTAACATTTGGAAGGTTAAAGACTTAAGGAATCGTATGGCGTATACAATTGGCGTCCTACTTGTTGTTTTAGTAGGATGTCAGCTCCCTGTTCCGGGACTTGATCATGTAGCCATCTCTGATTATTTTAAAAATTCGCTCGGAGATTCGTTCAGCTTAATGAATTCATTTACAGGTGGTTCATTCGAGAACATGTCTATCCTTGCACTTAACGTAACCCCATACATTACAGCATCCATCATCATGCAGCTTTTAACTATAGCAATTCCTGCTTTAGAGGAGATGCACAGAGATGGTGAAGAGGGACGTAAGAAGATGAATACCATCACCCGTTATATTACGGTTGCTCTTGGTATCTTAGAAGGTCTTGGAACCTCTATCGGATTCGGCCGTGGTGGTTATATGTACGAGTACAATGCATTTAACGTAGCTTTGATGGTAATCATTTTAACATGCGGTGGCGTATTCGTAATGTGGCTTGGAGAGTGTATTACAGAGAAGGGTATAGGTAATGGTATTTCTATTATCCTTTTAATTAACATTGTTTCAAGAATGCCTGGTGATTTCTATGGTTTATACCAGAAGTTTGTTCAGGGCAAATCAATTGGTGGTGCTGTTGTTGCAGCTGTTATTATCGTTGCAGTAGTAGTACTTACTGTAGTGCTTGTTTGTTTATTCAATCAGGCAGAGCGTCGTATTCCTGTTCAGTATGCTAAGAAGATGGCAGGACGCAAGATGATCGGTGGTCAGTCTACTTATATTCCTATCAAGGTTAGTACGGCTAACGTTATTCCTATCATTTTCGCTGCTTCATTGATGGAATTTCCTTCAATCTTATCTAACTTCTTCAGCGCAGATGATTCAGGAACATGGGGCAAGGTGCTTAGAGTATTGAGCCAGTCTAACTGGTGTGATCCTAATCATCCTGTTCGTTCAATCGGTTTGATTGTTTATTTAGTTCTTATCGTGTTGTTTGCATTTTTCTATACTTCTATTATGTTCAACCCAATCGAGGTTGCTAACAATATGAAGAAGTCTGGTGGTTTTGTACCTGGTATTCGTCCTGGTAAGCCAACTGCAGAGTACATGAATACAATTCTTAACTATGTAATCTTCATAGGAGCTATTGGTTTATGTATCGTTGCAATTATTCCAATCTTCTTCTCAGGAGTATTTAAGGCAAATGTCTCATTTGGTGGAACATCAATCATCATCGTTGTAGGTGTTATATTAGAGACCATCAAGCAGATTGAGTCACGCATGTTAGTACGTCATTATAAGGGATTCTTAAATGACTAAGTGCATTTAGTGTTGACATAATCAGTGAGCTGTAGTATTATGCTACAGCTTACTGTTGTTACATATAGACATTTATTGAGGAGGTAACATTATGAAGATTGTTATGTTAGGTGCTCCTGGTGCCGGCAAGGGTACTCAGGCTAAGATGATCGCAGATAAGTATTCTATCCCACACATCTCAACCGGAGATATTTTCCGTGCCAATATCAAGGAGGGAACTCCTCTTGGTGCCAAGGCTAAGGAATATATGGATAAGGGACTTTTAGTTCCTGATGAGCTTGTGTGCGATTTGGTTGTAGACAGAATTCAGCAGGATGACTGTAAGAACGGATACATTCTTGACGGATTCCCAAGAACTATCCCACAGGCAGAGGCATTGACCGATGCTCTTGCTAAGATTTCTGATAAAGTAGAGTATGCAATCAATGTTGAGGTTCCAGACGAGAATATTGTTAACCGTATGGGCGGAAGACGTGCTTGTGTAGGTTGCGGTGCAACTTATCATATTAAGTACAATCCACCTAAGGTTGAGGATGTATGTGACAAATGTGGCGAGAAACTCATCCTTCGTGATGACGATAAGCCAGAGACTGTTCAGAAGCGTCTTGACGTATATCATGAGCAGACACAGCCTCTTATCGATTATTACACCAAGCAGGGCGTTATCGCTGAGGTTGATGGTACAGTTGATATGAATGAGGTATTTGATAATATAGTTAAGCTTTTAGAGGCATAACGATTCAGATTATAGAATGAATTGCTCCCTGCCTTTTAAGACAGGGAGCTTTTTATATTGTGGTTTTATTCCTTCCTTTAAGCACAGCCTAATGTTGAAGGTTTAACCATT
Source organism: uncultured Lachnospiraceae bacterium (assembly GCA_947169385.1). Lineage (GTDB taxonomy): Bacteria > Bacillota > Clostridia > Lachnospirales > Lachnospiraceae > NC2004. Next base: position 8,727 of record CAMVPR010000051.1, read on the forward strand.
CAGAATCTTAAGGTAAGTAATATAACCATAATAATATATGGAGGTAATAACATGTCAAAGGCAGACGTTATAGAAGTAGAAGGTACAGTTTTAGAGAAGCTTCCTAATGCAATGTTCAAGGTTGAGCTTGAGAATGGACACATTGTTTTAGGTCACATAAGTGGTAAGCTTCGTATGAATTATATTAAGATATTACCGGGAGATACAGTGACCTTAGAGATGTCTCCATATGACCTTTCTAAAGGACGTATTGTTTGGAGAGCTAAATAATTGTAAATATCAAGCAAAAAATGCTTGTATTTTATAATAAGGAATGATATAATATTTTCCGAATGTTTTTGAAAGGAGAGATTGCGGTGAAGGTTAGAGCATCAGTTAAGCCTATTTGCGAAAAATGCAAAGTAATCAAAAGAAAAGGCAAGATTCGCATAATCTGCGAAAACCCTAAGCACAAACAGAGACAAGGTTAATTTATGCCTTGGTTTTTTGTGCATCCTAAGTATATGCTGAATTACCGAATAAGTGTATACTACTTTATCATTATGATAAGCGGCTGGGTGTTCACATTATCACTACTAGATGTGAAACACCATTAATCACTATATAATTATTGAACTTATAAGCATGAGAGACACGTATGTCATTTCACCGTACTGCGGATACGCTGGATTGATTGCTTAACGAATTATTTTTTAGAATTTGGAGGTGCGAAGGCACATGGCACGTATTGCAGGTGTAGATTTACCTAGAGAGAAGCGCGTTGAGATCGGCCTTACCTATATCTACGGTATTGGTAGAACCAGCGCTATCAGAATTTTAAAAGATGCTAATGTTAACCCGGACACTCGTGTTCGTGACCTTACAGATGATGAGGTTAAGAGAATTGCAGAAGTTATCGGCGAGACACAGGTTGTTGAGGGTGACTTACGTCGTGAAGTTGCTTTAAACATTAAGCGTCTTCAGGAGATCGGTTGTTACCGTGGAATCCGTCATAGAAAGGGATTACCGGTACGTGGTCAGAAGACTAAGACCAACGCTAGAACTCGTAAGGGTCCTAAGAGAACCGTAGCTAATAAGAAGAAGTAATCATACAAGATAACTTAGGAGGTTTCATTTAATGGCTAAGAAAGTTGATAGAAAGACGAGTAAGAAGCGTGTTAAGAAGAATGTCACTAAAGGACAGGCACACATTCAGTCATCTTTCAATAATACAATTGTTACATTAACAGATGCAGAAGGCAACGCTCTTTCATGGGCAAGTGCCGGTGGTCTTGGTTTCAAGGGATCTAAGAAATCAACCCCTTATGCTGCTCAGATGGCAGCAGAGACTGCAGCTAAGGCAGCTACTATTCACGGTTTGTCAGAGGTAGATGTATTCGTTAAGGGACCTGGTTCAGGTAGAGAGGCAGCTATCCGTGCTCTTTCAGCATGCGGTATCAATGTTCTTTCTATTCAGGACGTAACTCCTGTTCCACATAATGGATGCCGTCCACCAAAGCGTAGAAGAGTCTAATTAAGGAGGTAAGAGATCAATGGCAGTAGATAGAACTCCGGTCCTTAAGAGATGCAGATCCTTACAGATGGACCCGGTATATTTAGGAATTAATAAAAAATCAAGAAGAAAATTAACCCGTAGCAACCGTAAGGTTAGTGAGTATGGACTTCAGCTTAGAGAGAAGCAGAAGGCTAAATTCATCTACGGTGTATTAGAGAAGCCTTTCCGTAATTACTATGCTAAGGCTGAGCGTCAGAGAGGACTTACAGGTCCTAACCTTATGATTATGTTAGAGTCTCGTTTAGATAACGTAGTATTCCGTTTAGGTTTCGCTCGTACTCGTAGAGAGGCTCGTCAGATTGTTGATCATAAGCAGATTACAGTTAATGGCAAGTTAGTTAACATCCCTTCATATCTTATCAAAGCTGGTGATGTTATCGAAATCAGAGAGACCAAGAAGGGCTCTCAGAGATATAAGGATATTTTAGAGGCAACAAGCAGACGCATCGTTCCTGATTGGTTAGAGGCAGATACAGAGAACCTTAAAGGTACTGTTAAAGAGCTTCCACAGCGTGATCAGATCGATGTACCTGTTAACGAGACATTGATCGTCGAGTTGTATTCTAAATAATCCGTGACTTGATGTATCATGGTAACCACACTAAAGGAGGTTTTACATGAGTAGTAATGAAGAAGTAGTAAGCAAGAAAGAGAGATTTGAATTCCGCTCTCCGCAGATTAAGGTAGCTGAGATTTCCGATGATGAGAGATTCGGTCGTTTCGTTGTTGAGCCTTTAGAGAGAGGTTTTGGTACCACACTTGGTAATTCTCTTAGAAGAATTATGCTTTCATCACTTCCGGGATCGGCAGTGAGCTCAGTAAGAATTAAGGGAGTTCTCCATGAATTCTCATCAATTCCGGGTGTTAAGGAAGATGTTACTGAGATCATTATGAATATCAAGTCGCTTGAGATCAAGAATAACAGTGCTTCATACGAGCCTAAGATCGCTTATATTGAGATGGAAGGCGAAGGTGTTGTCACTGCTGGTGATATTAGCGTAGACAGTGAGATCGAGATTTTGAATCCAGATCTTGTTATTGCTAATCTTAGCGGAGCTGATGCTAAATTAGACATGGAACTTACCATTACTAAGGGTAGAGGATATGTCGGAGCAGACAAGAATAAGCTTGGTGAGTTGTCGGTAGATGCTATCGCAGTTGATTCTATCTATACTCCTGTTGAGAGAGTTAACCTTAAGGTTGAGAACACTCGTGTAGGACAGGTTACAGATTATGACAAGCTTACACTTGATGTATTTACTAATGGTACTTTAGCTCCTGATGAGGCTGTTAGTTTAGCAGCTAAGGTTATGTCTGAGCATTTGAATCTGTTCATTGATTTGTCAGAGAATGCTAAGCAGGCAGAGATTATGGCAGAGCAGGAAGAGGATGGAGTTGAGAAGAATCTTCAGTTAAGTATTGATGATTTGGAACTCTCTGTACGTTCATATAACTGTCTTAAGAGAGCTGGTATTAATACGGTTGAGGAACTGACCAATAAGACTTCAGACGAGATGATGAAGGTTCGTAACCTAGGTCGCAAGTCGTTAGAAGAGGTTATTGAGAAATTAAAAGAGTTAGGATTATCCTTCCGTACAGATATTTAATAATTATTCCACTAAAGCCGAATAATAGTAAGCATAGTGAAGATACACCGCATAGTGTATATAGATAGGAGGACATTTCTATGGCTAAATATAGAAAGCTTAGCAGAACAGCGTCACAGAGAAAGGCGCTTTTAAGAAATCAGGTAACACAGTTGATTTACAATGGCAAGATTAAGACAACCGAGGCTAAGGCTAAGGAGATCAGAAAGATTGCTGAAGGACTTGTAACATTAGCTATCAAGGAGAAGGACAACTTCGATACAGTAACCGTTGATGCTAAGGTTCCTGTAAAGGACAAAGACGGTAAGCGCGTTAAGAAGGAAGTTGACGGCAAGATGGTAACTGAGTACACAACAGTTTCTAAGGAAATCAAGAAGGATCAGCCTTCAAGACTTCATGCTAGACGTCAGATGCTTAAGGTTCTTTATCCTGTAACTGAAGTACCTGAGGAGGCACAGGGTCGTAAGGCAGCTACTAAGAAGGTTGACTTGACTCAGAAGCTTTTTGATGAGTATGCAGTTAAGTACGCAGATCGTAAGGGTGGATACACTCGTATCGTTAAGGTAGGTCAGCGTAAGGGTGATGCTGCAATGGAAGTCATCATTGAGTTCATTTAATTAAGATTTAGGGCGCCGCACATATTGTGTGGCGCTTTTTTTGGAGAACATGCTATGATTAAAGCCAAGAACATAACATTTGAATATATAAGAAGAGATGAAAACGGTAATGTTCTGGAGATTGAGACGGCTCTTGACAAGGTGAATGTTACTATCAAGAAGGGTGAGTTTGTGGCTATACTGGGACATAATGGTTCCGGTAAGTCTACATTTGCCAAACATGTCAATGCCATATTCTCGCCGGGTGAGGGTGAGATGTATGTTGATGATATCAATACACATGATTTGGACAGACTTTTTGAAATAAGACAGAGAGCGGGAATGGTATTTCAGAACCCCGACAATCAGATTATTTCATCTGTTGTAGAAGAGGATGTCGCATTTGGACCGGAGAATCTTGGTGTACCTACCGAAGAGATTAAAAACAGGGTAGATGATGCTTTAGGGTATGTCAATATGGAGCACAGAAGACTAGATAATCCTAGTAAGCTATCAGGTGGTCAGAAGCAGAGGGTGGCTATTGCGGGCGTGCTTGCAATGGAGCCTAAGTGCATAGTTCTTGATGAACCTACTGCTATGCTTGATCCTAAGGGCAGGGAGGACGTTATCAAGACGATTAAGTGGCTTAATGAGAATAAAGGAATCACTATTCTTCTTATAACTCACAACATGGAAGAGACTGTTAGTGCTGACAGAATCATAGTTATGGATAAAGGAAGAGTCGTATTAAGCGGGGCTCCTAGGGAAGTTTATTCAAATGTAGGTAAGCTTAAGAGTATAGGACTTGATGTACCGTTTGCAACAAGGATGGCTAATGAATTGGCAGATGCCGGAATACCGGTTGAGCGAACTGTTCTTGATAATGAAGAACTTGTTAACACCCTTGACAAGCTGATTTTGTCAATGGGAATATCTAAAGACAAGGTTAACTCGCGTTTTGAGAAGCCTAAGGAAGTCAAGCCTTATGTTAGCCCTACGATTAATGAGATTGATGGAAAGTCATCGATAATTCTTGATCACGTTCAATATGTGTATGGGAAAGGGACTATATATGAGAAGAAAGCCGTTGTTGATGCCAATCTTACGATAACTAAAGGTGAATTTATTGGTGTTGTAGGTCATACGGGTTCAGGCAAGTCAACTCTTATTCAAATGTTGAATGGTTTGCTTAAGCCTACATCAGGAGCAATATATTTTAACGGGCAGGACATATCAGAGGAAGGATATTCTTTAAAGTTTCTCAGGAGTAAAGTTGGAATGTCATTCCAGTATCCTGAACATCAGCTGTTTGCCAATACTGTCGTTGAGGATGTAGCTTTTGGACCGAAGAACTTAGGCTGGGATAATCTGAAAGTTGACAGTAATACATTTAAAGCCATTAAGGCTGTAGGCCTTTCCGATGAATGCTATGACATGTCGCCTTTAGAGATGTCCGGTGGTCAGAAGAGAAGGGTGTGTTTAGCGGGCGTACTTGCCATGGAACCTGATTACATTATTCTAGATGAACCGACAGCAGGCCTTGATCCTAAAGGGCGAGACGATATACTTGAGCTCATTGACAGTATTCATAAGGAGAGAGGCATTACTGTAATTTTGGTTTCGCACAGTATGGATGATGTTGCCAGATATGCTGACAGATTGATTGTGGTAAATGACGGAGTTATTGAGTATAACGACGTGCCTAAGCGAGTATTTCAAAATGTCGATAAGCTCAAGAGTATGGGGCTTGATGTCCCCAATGTCAGCGATTTTATGAGTCGATTAGCTAAGTTAGGTTATAAGACCAACCCATATATTCTTGATGTCAACGAAGCTGTAGATTGTATCAAGAAATGGTTTATATAATAGATTAGAGTGATTATTTATGATACGAGATATTACAATCGGACAGTATTACGGAACGGATTCGGTGATACATAAGCTTGACCCGAGGGTTAAGCTATTGGCTACATTTGTCTTTATAATAAGCTTATTTATAAAGAGAAGTGTGTTGACCTATTCGGGAGCGACGCTGTTTCTCATAATAGTGATAATGCTGTCTAAAGTACCGATTAGATATATACTTAAAGGCTTAAAACCTGTGTTTCTGCTTCTTGTCTTTACCTGTGTAATGAACCTTTTGTTTACGAGAACAGGGACAGTAATTATTGATAAGAAGCCGCTTATTATAACCACAGAGGGTATAAAGAGCGCGTTATTCTTAGGAATAAGACTTGCAGAGTTGGTCATTGGTTCATCGATATTGACGTATACGACTAAGCCTGCGGAGCTTACGGATGGAATTGAGAGAGGGTTTAAGTTTTTAAATGCGTTCAAGGTTCCGGTACATGAATTTGCGATGATGATGTCAATTGCGTTAAGGTTTATTCCGATTCTAACTGAGGAGTTAGACAGAATTATGAAAGCACAGGAAGCGAGATGTGCTACTTTTAACGAGGGAAATGTTATAAAGAGGGCCAAAGCGATGGCTCCGATTCTTATTCCTCTTCTAGTTGCTGCAATCAAGAGAGCTAACGATTTAGCACTTGCTATGGAAGCAAGGTGTTATAGAGGCGGCGATGGAAGAACTAAACTCTACCCGCTTAAGTATTCGGCAAGAGATGGTGTGGGATACATGGTGTTGTTACTGTATTTTGCACTAATGATTGGAATTAGAGTTGTTATAGCCAAGTTTAAGATAGGTATTTAAATGCAAAGAGTACGTTTGATTATCGCCTACGACGGTACTAATTACTGTGGTTGGCAGATTCAGGACAATGGAATAACGATAGAAGAGGTTATTAATCAGGCTTTGTCTAAACTGTGCAACGAAGAGATTGCGGTTATAGGCGCGAGTCGTACCGATTCGGGCGTTCATGCTTTGGGGAATGTTGCTGTATTTGACACGAACAGCAGAATTCCAGCCGAGAAGTTCAGCTACGCGCTTAATCAGCGTTTGCCGGATGATATAAGGATTCAGAAATCTGATTCGGTAACTGATGATTGGCACCCGAGATATCAGGATACTATTAAGACTTATGAATACAGGTATCTTAACAGGAAGTTCCCGGATCCGATACGAAGGCTTTACACGTATTTCGTTTACTATCCGATGAATGTTGACAAGATGCAAGAGGCAGCCAATTACCTAATAGGCGAGCATGATTTTAAAAGCTTCTGCTCAACTAAAGGTCAGCAGCTTACGACCGTAAGGGAGATATATGACCTTAAGGTGTATAGGGACGGAGATGAAGTGATATTTAGAATTACCGGCAACGGTTTTCTATACAATATGGTTAGAATAATAGCCGGAACTCTAGGAAGAGTAGGCACAGGCCTTTATGAGCCCGACAGAGTGAAGACTATTCTTGAGGCGACTGACAGGCAGATTGCAGGGCCTAAGGCGCCTGCGTGTGGATTGACACTGATAGGTATAGAGTACCCTGCTGATAAAGAAAATGCTTGAATTCATTGAATTTCTTGTTGACATAGAGTGAGCATTGTAATATAATATCTAACTGTGACAGTGTGTGATTGTGCATAACATAGCCCCGTTAAGTACGATTATGCTTGTAAATACAGGTATTAACCTTTTTCGGACATTTGAGGTTGATATCATTTGATAAGAGATTTAAGGAGGAACGACTCATGAAGAGTTATATGGCTAGTCCATCAACAGTTGAGAGACAGTGGTATGTAGTTGATGCTACAGGACATACATTGGGACGTTTGGCATCTGAGGTTGCTTCTATCTTAAGAGGTAAGAACAAGCCAACATTTACCCCACATATTGATACAGGTGACTATGTTGTCATCGTTAATGCTGACCAGATTAAGGTAACCGGTAAGAAGATGGATCAGAAGATTTATCGTCACTACTCAGGTTATGTTGGAGGCATGAAAGAGCAGACATTAAAAGAGAAGCTTGCTAAGAAGCCTGAGGATGTTTTATATCTTGCAATCAAGGGTATGCTTCCTAAAGGACCTCTTGGTCGTCAGATGATTAAGAAGCTTCATGTGTATGCCGGACCTGAGCATAAGCAGCAGGCACAGCAGCCTAAAGAGCTTGAGATTAAGTATTAATAAAGGAGGAAGTTATCGTGGCAAGTGAGAAGTACTACGGAACAGGTAGAAGAAAGAATAGCGTCGCTCGTGTTTACTTAATCCCGGGTGGCAGTGGTAAGATTACAATTAACAAGAGAGATATTGATGAGTATCTTGGACTTGAGACCTTAAAGATTATCGTTCGTCAGCCATTAGAGCTTACTAAGACTAACGGCAAGTATGATATCGTCGTTACTGTTAAGGGTGGCGGATTCACAGGTCAGGCCGGTGCTATTCGTCATGGTATCGCTAGAGCTTTAACTGAGGCTGATCAGGATTATCGTCCTGTACTTAAGAAGGCTGGTTACTTAACTCGTGATCCTCGTATGAAGGAGCGTAAGAAATACGGTCTTAAGAAGGCTCGTAGAGCACCACAGTTCAGCAAGAGATAATTATTCGGAAAATCTTCGATTCGAAAGAATCAGGAAAGGCCCGATATTACAAGGGTTACAGAGGTTGTGGGTTGTTGTCAGATGTGCTCCATTTCAAACGGTACGCGACACACATGCAACGCTAATATCAATGATATGTATAGGACATTTTCAGAGAAATCTGGGAATGTCCTTTCTTTCTTATTGTCTGATAGATAGTGACTCTCGGTAATATAGAAGTGAATGTTTATCTGGTAAGTAGTACATAACCCGTGCCTTTTAATCCCATTAGAAATCTATTATCATGG
>CAMVPR010000052.1 GCA_947169385.1 uncultured Lachnospiraceae bacterium
GCGGAGCACATTGTGCTCCATATAATCCGGTGGCGAACAATGTTCGCCGCTACGGCTGTATATTTACTCTTGTAATAACTACTCTGATACGCTAAAATATTAACCATACATTGACTTTAAAGGAGGGCACGTTATGTTTGAAGAGATTACTAAAGATATATTAGCAGTGGGTGTTAATGACCCTGAGATTAAGTTGTTTGAGAATCAATATGAGCTTCCTGAAGGTATGGCGTACAATTCATATCTTATTATGGATGAGAAGGTATGTCTCATGGATTCGGTGGACCTCGATGTTAAGGATGAGTGGCTTAACAATGTTAAAGAGGCTCTTAACGGAAGAGATATTGATTATATAGTTGTTCAGCATATGGAGCCTGACCATTCAGGTTCTCTAGATGCAATCATCAAGGCTTATCCTAACATAAGGATTAAGACCAGCGCACAGGCAGCTAAGCTTATAGGAGATTTCTTTGACGAGGATTATTCTGATAAGATTGATATTATTAAAGAAGGCGATGCTTTAAGTCTTGGTAGCCACGAGCTTACATTTGTCGCTGCACCTATGGTGCATTGGCCTGAAGTTATCATGTCTTATGATAAGACTGCTAAGGTGCTTTTCTCTGCTGATGCATTCGGTAAGTTTGGCGTAAGAGAGTCAGAGCCTGATGATTGGGCATGTGAGGCTAGAAGATATTACTTCAACATCGTTGGTAAGTACGGTATTCAGGTGCAGAACCTTCTTAAGAAAGTAGCTGCATTTGACATCGAGAAGATTCTTGCTCTTCACGGACCATATCTTCCCCAGAATGAGGAACTGGGTTACTATCTTGACAAGTATCAGAAGTGGTCTACCTATACGCCTGAGGATGAGGGAGTTGCTGTAATATTTGCTTCAATTCATGGTCAGGGAACCAAGCAGGCAGCTCATTATATTTCAGAACAGTTAGAGGCTAAGGGTATCAAGGCGCCTGTCACTGATATATGTAATGATGATATGCATGAGGGAGTTGAAGACGCGTTCCGATATGACAGAATGGTTATATGTGCTTCTTCTTACGATGCGGACTTGTTCACTCCGATGATTACTTTTCTTAATATTCTTAGAATCAAGAATTATCAGAACCGCAAGGTTGGTATCATTGAGAATGGTGCCTGGGGACCTACTGCAGGTCGCATTATGAAGGAGACTGTCAGTGGGTTTAAGAATGTGGAGATTGTTGAGCCGATGGTGACGGTTAAGGGGACGTTGAAGGACGATTCAAGGGCTGCAATCGATGAGTTGGTTAAGGCGTTAGTGTAAAGATTCTTCATAGTGGCGAACGTTGTTCGCTATAAGTGGAGCACACTGTGCTCCGCTACAATTAACAATACATTATTATATTAGGAGGATATTATGGCTAAGAAATCATGGAAGCCGGGCAACATGTTATACCCGGTGCCTGCAGTATTGGTAAGCTGCAGAGATAAAGAAGGCAATGACAATTTACTTACTATCGCATGGACGGGTACAATCTGCTCGGATCCTGCGATGGTATCAATATCAATCAGAAAGTCTCGCCACTCATACAATATGATTAAGGAGAGCGGCGAGTTTGTAATCAACCTTACAACGAGAGCGACGACATTTGCAACAGATTACTGCGGTGTCAAGAGCGGCGCTAAGGAAGATAAGTGGACGACATCTAAACTTACCAAGGGAGAGGCAGAGGTTGTCAACGCTCCTATAGTAGTGGAGAGTCCGGTTAATATCGAGTGTAAAGTCAAGGATATACTTGAACTTGGCAGTCACGATATGTTTATTGCAGAGGTTGTTAACGTTCAGGTGGACGAGGAACTTCTTGACGAGAAGGGAGCTTTTCATCTTGATGATGCAGATCTAGTAGCGTACTCTCACGGTGAGTATTTCACTTTGGGGGAGAAACTTGGATCTTTTGGTTATTCTGTAAAGAAGTCATAATCAGATGCGGAGGAATTAGCTGTGGAGGTTAGATGTGTTAATTGTGGAGCGTACTATGAAGAGGGCAGTTATAACTGTCCTTATTGTGGTTATATAACGCCCGAGAACGCAGAAGCCAAGTACATGAATACTTTGGATGGTATTAAGGACAATCTCGAAGAATTGGCTGATGACGGAGAGGAAGCTGCCGTAGCTGAAAGTAAGAGTATTGTCAAGAGGGTAGTGATTCTTATAATTATAGTCTTGGCGATACTTGGTGTGTGTGCTTTGATATTTGTGGTTCCGAAAAAGATTAAAGAAGAAGCCAATTCCAGGTGGGCGGTTGTGAACTATCCAAGGTTTCAACAACTGTATGATGACGGAGATTATGATACGCTTCTTGTGGAATATCGCACGGCCAAAGCCGATGAGAAACCGGTATATGGATTTAAACACGCAGCATTCTGCGATGCTTTAGGTGTGATTGAGAGTGCCGAGACTGCGTACAAATATGTAGATTCCAATGAGTCGGTTGACAATTACTGGAATATTGAGCTTTTTTACAATGAGATGAAATGTTATGCATTTGACTGTGGATACGGTCTTACCGAACAAGAGAAGAAGATGCTTAAAGAGAAGGCACAGACTTACTTAGATGATGCCACTTTGAGGTATGGGTTAACCAGTGCAGAGCTTGACGAGTGGATGGAGAAGGCCAAGAAAGACAGTGGTTATATTAGTTATACAGATTGCAAGGATTACCTTGTTAAGAAAGGGATAATCGAGGAGGATAAGCAATGAAGTGCGAACATTGTGGAGCAGATATAGATTTTGAAGATAAGTTCTGTAAAAACTGCGGCATGCCGAATTCATTTGCCGTAAGACACATTGCTGATATGGAGCAGTATGAGCGCGAGTACGAGGAGACCAAAGAAGAGGTTAATAAGCGAACTTCAGGGGCGCTAAGAGGTGCGATAAGAATAGCGGCTATTCTTGCTTTGATTATTTTGATAGCAATTGCAGGTAATATGGATGAGATAAGATATGACATTCATAGGAGCCAGCTAAAGAAAGAAATTAATGCAAATGAAGCCAAATACGACAAGAAGTTCAAGGAATTCATTGCCAATGAGGAATTTATAGAGATGGATCATTACATCGACAATGATGATTTGATGATATATGGCACTAATATTTATAAGTGTTATGGTAGATTCTGTAACAGTTTATCAGAATATCAGGCTGCTTTTAGGGACACGGGATACTTATACAGCAGCATTTATGAAGATAAGCATAATGACTATTCTTCATTTGATTATGGGCAATATGTCGAAGATAACAAGAAGACTGCAGGTCAGCACGTAGCGAATTTCTTCAAGTATAAGAAGGAATATCTCGAGGCAATTGAGAAGGAGTATTGTGATATTCCAAAGGAATATCAACAGCTTGAGATTGACGCCCTTAATGTTATGTCAGAGCATATTACTGATTTGGCTATGGGTATATACGGAATTACGGAAGAGGATGCGTATTCGCTAGAGGAGATGTCATCTGCCAGGATTGAAATGTTATTTGAGGAGGCTGAGGTAAATGAATAATAAACAGCAGAAAAAGAAAGCCAAGAAGACTCCTTTTATGATAATAACAAGCATCATTATCGCAATCTTAGGAGTTACTCTGGTACTTGTTGCATTTGTTGAGATTTATGGTATGAAGTCAAGAGAAGAAGTACACGTGGTTCCTACCCGCAATCTTATGAGTGAGTTATCCAGAGAAGATTTTGACAATCTTTTAAATGATTATTATAACTCCAATGATAATCTTGAGACTGATGATAAGGAGAGACAGGAATGTTTCGCGGTTGCAAGGTACTATCAATACGCTTTGCAGTTCAAGGTATTCAGCTCATCAGGTGACTGTGTAAGGGCGTCCAAGTACAGATCGTTGATGACTAAAGAGATTGACAATATGGGAGATTTGGTCTCTTATAAGACAGCTATCGAAGAGCAGTTATGTATAGAATAGAGAGGATTAACTATGACCAAGGGAGATATATTTCATAAGCAAATGTTTAAGCGCATCTTAGAGGAGGGTGAGCTTGATAATAATCCGCGTCCACACTACGAGGATGGCACACCGGCGCATACCTACTCGGTTAATCATGCGATGGTAACCTACGACCTTTCTAAAGGCGAGAGTCCGATAATTACGCTGAGACCTATCGCGGTTAAGAGCTCTATCGGTGAGCTTTTGTGGATTTATCAGGATGAGAGTAACAGCCTTGATGTGCTTAGAGACAAGTACGGAGTTACCTGGTGGGATTCCTGGGATATAGGTGACAGGACGATAGGGTGCTGTTATGGTGAGACCATAAGGAGACATAACCTTATGAAGAGACTTCTTGAAGGGATTAACAGAGATCCTGACGGAAGAAGACATATAATCAATATGTGGCAGGAGGATGATTTCAATAATCCTCACGGGCTTAAGCCGTGCGCATATCAGACGGTATGGAATGTCAGACATGGCAGTGACGGAGTTAATTACCTTGATATGTGTCTCTTTCAGAGAAGTTCGGATTTCGCTACGGCAGGATGTATCAATCAGCTTCAGTACAGCATTTTCTTAGAGCTTGTTGCAAGACATTTGGGACTTACGGCGGGTAAGTTTACATGGATGGTTGCTAATATTCAGCTTTATGACAGACATATCGAGCAAGCCAAGATTATGCTTGACAGAACAGAGGTCGAGTGTCAGCCGAAGGTTTGGATTAATCCGGACAAGAGAGATTTCTATGATATGACCGTTGATGATATCAAGATTGTTGATTACCCGAGAGACGAGATCAAAAAAATCAATCCACAGCTTAAATTTGACCTTGGGGTATAGTATTTATAGGTAAAATACGATATAATATATGGTAGGGTATACTGACCTTATTTAAGATGAATATATACTCAAGATTAGATTATAGGGTAATCGATTATGAAACTTGATATGACATATAAGAAGAGAATAAGCGGTATTATTATGGCGGCATGCGTGTTTTTGTTTGTCGCTTTGTTGATGACGGTTCCGGTCAAGAATATCAAGAAGAGTGAGGTGTATCGCCTTTCTACCAGTTTTGTTAAGGGTGACACCGGTGAAGGAGAAGCGTTTAAAGGTTGTCATCTTAATGCAGGCGAGTCAGTGACATTTTCTACTATATTACCAAGTGATGATTATGTAAGTCCTACTCTTTCTTTTATTTCTGATTTTTGCGAAGTTGATGTCACATATAATGGTGAAGATGTATTTAAGTATGGCAATAACGAAGAGAAACACGGAAGCTTTGTTCCTAAGAAAGCTCTCTTTGTTGCTATCCCTAATGCGTCTAAAGGCGGGGTGCTTGCAGTTACTGTTAAAGCCACGATTTCTACGACATACAATCTCAATTATTTCTATTATGGCGACAGTGCGGATATTACCAATTTCTATGTTGAAGGAAGAAGGTTACCGCTCTTTGTTGGCGTCTTTGTCAGTATTTTCGGACTCTTTATTCTTATTACAATTCCTATATTAAGAGGAGTTCAGACGGCGATTATAAGCATGCTTTTCCATGGCCTTCTGCTCATGGATTTGGGTGTGTATTTTCTTGGATACAACAGTCTGCTAGGTTTTGTTATCAACAATTACAGCGCTTCATTTCTTGAATATGCGTCTCTATTATTCCTTCCGTTTTTGGTTCAGGGTGCAATGATATTCAACGATGGAGCTAAGCGTAATAAGCTTACATACTTCTTTATGATCGTTGATTTCTTGGTTCCGGTTATAGTGCTTTTAATTCATTTCTTAGGATTGAAGTATATCCAGGAGATGGTTATTTTTACTCATGCGCTTATTTCATTTCAAGGCACGTACTGTGTCATTTATCTGGTGAGATGTATCAAAACTTCAAGAGAGATTTCAGAGATATATGGCAACAGGGTGTATTCGTATATCATTGTTATTGGTGTCAATATCTTCTTTGTCACTTCTTATGCAGACTTAATTGCGTATTATATCGGCAATTCCATGGGAAGGATTCCACAGACTTCTATTAAGGGAGTGTTTATACTTTTTGGAGCGATAGAGCTTGTTATCTGTATGGTTTTAAGCTACTTCTTCCACCACATCGCACATATCAACGAGGACAATATCAGAGATAATCTTGAGGGATTGGCTTATCGAGATGAGCTTACTGATGTTTCTAACCGTGCGCATTGTGAGCAGGTCATGGAGAGGATGACCAGAAAGAAAGTCCCTTGCCTCGTTGTCAGTATCGATCTAGATGGACTTAAGAAGGTCAACGACAATCTTGGACATCAGATTGGAGATCGTATGATTAAAGGCTTTGCCGCTATTTTGAAGAAAGTTTACAGTAATGTCGAACTGTTGGGACGTATGGGCGGAGATGAGTTTATAGTTATTATGAAGGGGCATGATGTCGCAAGATGTGAGTCGCTTCTTAGTAAGTTAAAGTTAGAGATTGCTGTTGCCAATGAACAAGAATCAGAATTCAGATATTCGGCTTCATGGGGCTATGCAGGAAACCATGAGGTTGATTCATCCAGCGTCAAGGATGTGTACATGCTTGCAGATACAAGAATGTATGCAATGAAAGATGAGCATCACAGACTGATGAAAGAGTTATCTAATCAGGAGGTGATGTCATGAATAGAAGGAAGTTAATAATACTTGGATCATTAGTAGCGATATATTTTCTTACTCTAGGCGTTCTTTTGAGGTATTCTGACAAATCAGTCTGTCCCGTGATAGACATCGAAACAGTTAATGTCACTCTTGGCAGTGACGAGCCTGTAGATGTAAGTGGAAGTAATTACTTAAGAGTTCTTGGGAAAAGGCTTAAAAAGGGTGATGATTTGACGATATCATTTGAATTGCCAGATACTCATAATATGGTTATACCTGCATTTGAATTCACAACTGATGAATGTGCTTATGAGGTGTATGTAGGTGATGAATTAATTGAGCAGAAGTATCTTGATAAGGTTGAAAGAAAAGCTTATATATCGTCAGGACACAATCTGATCTCTCTTCCTGAGAATGCTTCAGGTAAGAATGTCAGAATTGTTTTAAAGAGTACCAGTTTATTGGTAGGTAATCCAATATCTTCAATAAGTGTCGGCAATAGACTTGATTTATTTAAGAGATATGTATTCTCTAATGCACTTCCGTTGTTCATGGGATTATTCCTCATTCTATATGGGGCTATATTCTTGATGATTTCGCTTATTCTTTTTGGATGGGTTGATGGGCTTAAAGTTAATATTTTAGAATCATGTATATGTATGGATCTTGGGGTGTTCTTGCACACATATTACAAGTGTGCAGGCGTATATATGAGTATGGATCTGATTAAGCCTATTATGTATACGACAATGGCTGCTATTATGCCGCTCTCGATTATGTTGTGTTTCGAAATCTGCAAGGGATCGATTTACGAGAAGAGACATACTATAATTGCAACTTATAACATAATGTTTATTGTCGTCAACATGCTTCATTACTCGGGCATGATTACATTTAACTACACTAAATGGGTAATATATCTGTTCCTTCCGGTTTGTTTTGTGGGAATAGTTGTCAAATACATAAAAGACAAGAAGAAGGGTATGCTTGATGACAGTGATGTTTTCCAGATTGCGGGTCTTATTACCCTTAGCTCTCTTTTGTTTATATCTGCGTTAATCAATATGTTTACCAGATATCTTAATATTGATAGTAATTCTATAATTATTTATATCGGTGGTAATTTAGTATCAATCGGTGCGCTTTTGTTTGCGTATTTTCAGCTTGTCAACTTCTATATCAACGTGACCGGTGCATACGCCAGAACTATGGAGTTTGAGTCATTGGCTTATCTTGCATACGCAGATGGACTTACCGGTTTATATAATCGTTCTAAGCTCAATCTTCAGCTTCAGGAGTGGGAGTCTAACGAAGATAATTACTGTATTATAAGTTTTGATTTAAACGGACTTAAGATGGTTAATGACAATTATGGTCACAACGCAGGCGATGAGCTTCTTAAGGTGTTCGGTAAGGCGCTTCAGTCTGTATTTGAAGGATATGACGCGATGGTCGGTCGTATCGGTGGCGATGAGTTCATGGTCATCATGAGAAAGGTCGGAACCGAAGAGGTCGAGCAGGTACTAAGAATGCTTGATGCCAAGTTAGAGGTTATCAACACTGTTAAGGATGTTCCTTGGGATTACTCAACATCTTATGGATATGGATTTAGGGTTGAGTGTAAGGAGGACTTCATTCACCAAACTTATCTTTTAGCGGATCAGCGTATGTATGAAGCCAAGAAGGAACACCACGAGAGGTATCATATTAAATCAAGGTAGATTGCGTATGAAAGAGAGTAGAAACAAATCAGAATTAATTAAGAGATATGCACTCTTTCTTTTTGGAATCTGTGTAAATGCAATAGGACTCGCTCTTATGACCAAGTCTGCACTGGGAACGGGACCTACTGCCTGCATACCTTATGTTGCAAGTCTTTACATTAAGAATATAACATTTGGTACATGGACGTTTATATTCTATATGTTTCTGCTTGTTATACAGATTCTTTTGCTTAGAAAGAAGTTCACCGGTCAGATGTTGCTTCAGGTACCGGTGACGCTTGCGTTCTCAGTTGTACTAGATGGAGCTATGGCGATATTGATGTTTATAACACCTAGTAATTATGCTTCGTCGCTTCTGATGTTGCTTATCGGATGTGTCTTTAGAGCTTTCGGTATAACTTGCCAGGTTGTTGCTGATGTGGCTATGATTTCTACGGAGG
This sequence comes from uncultured Lachnospiraceae bacterium, assembly GCA_947169385.1. Classification (GTDB taxonomy): domain Bacteria; phylum Bacillota; class Clostridia; order Lachnospirales; family Lachnospiraceae; genus NC2004. Next base: position 8,772 of record CAMVPR010000052.1, read on the forward strand.
CGTTCATCAAAGCCATATCTGACGTTTTTCATGTCGAGTTTTCAATCGTTAAACTTTCTGCGGACGCAGTTATGGCAGCGATTGCAATAGTTCTTTCATTATCATTGCTGGGCGAGGTCGTTGCCGTAAGAGAAGGTACGCTTATAGCAGTAATATTAGTTGGTCCGATTTCCAGAAGATTTACCTCTAAGCTTATATTTGTCGGACATTATTTTCAGAACGAAGGAAGCTTTTATTATCGTCCCGTATGGAAGCCTGACAAGAATAAGAAGCTTGTTATTACCGTAACTTCTGAGTCCGGAAGTGGAGGAAGAGTTATTGCAAGAATGCTCGGAGATAAGCTTCAGATTCCTGTGTACGATAAAGAACTCATCACAATGATAGCTGACGAGGGACATTTTTCTGTTGATTATGTTACGAAGCACAATGAGAAGCTTTATGTCAATCCTATTGAGGCATTTATCAAGGAGAACTACAAGCTTGTCAGTGAGGATATGGAGGTTTATAGGGGACTTTATGAGGCGCAGAGATCTGCAATTCTAAAGCTTGCCAACGAGCAGAGCTGTATTATTGTAGGTCATTGCAGTCATTATATTCTAAGAGAGATGGATTCAGCACTTCATGTGCACATCACTGCCGATGAGCAGCACAGAATAGTATACATGGAGAACAAATACAATGTAAGCTTTAAGAAGGCTATAGATATGATTACACACCAGGATGCTGATGTTGATGTTTATTATAGACATTTTACGGGAGAAGATTGGAAGGCAGCGGCTAATTATCATATGTGCCTTGACTCGACACTTTTTGGGTATGATGGTGTAGCTGATATTATCGAGCATGCTGTTAGAAGCAACTATATGGATGATGCTTCGCTTAGTGTCAAGGATGTCATTAAGAAGTATCAGGGCAATACCAAGACGGCAAATGTTACAGAATCGTGATATATCACAGGATTCTGATTTTTGTGAGATATAATTTAGAATATATTTTATATGTCATCCTGAGGAACGAAGTTCCGAAGGAGCTTAAAAGATTCTTCGCTGCGCTCAGAATGACACGAAGTTTGTTATACGTAGAGGCGAACATTGTTCGCCATTTGTGGAGCACAATGTGTTCCGTTAAGATTGTATCATGTCATCCTGAGGAACGAAGTTCCGAAGGATCTTAACAGGAAAATACGGAGGTGTTTATATGGCTCGTGTTTATAGTAATAGAGTTAATAGATTAAGACGGGGAATAGCTTCATTTGTTCTATTATTAGTTGCCCTGGCAACGGTATTGGGACTTAGAGCTGTATCTATCAAGGCGATGGATAATACTGTTTGTAAACTTAAAATGATACAGGTTACGCCACTGGCTGAGAAGGAATATTTCATGACATCTCTTACAGAGGCAGTTGCGTCAGCTAATGCATCTGCTAACGCATCCGGTAACGGTAATACGAGATTTGAGATTACAATTAATGGCGGTACTGAGTGCCTGATTACTGACACGATTAATGTTAATGCGGATGTTACTGTTAAGTCAAGTAGCGATACAGAAGCGGCTGTAATTTCCAGAAATAGTAATATAACGGTGTTTAGAGTGGGCTCCGGGAGCAAGCTTACCATAGAGAATATTAAGATTGACGGTGGAAGTACCTCTAACTGTCTTGTGTATATTGGTGGTGGAACTTTTACAATGAATGGTTCTAAGAGTACACTCACTCACTGTAATAACGCTGAGATAAGTGCTGCTCAGAATCCTGAGACGGCCAATAACGGTCCGGGTACCGTATATGTCGATTCTGTTTCGGGACATCTTGGTTTATTCTACATGAACGATGGAGCTATAATTGAGAATAGCCCAGCTTCCGGTGGAGGAGCATTTGTTGAAGAAGGTAGAATGTACATGTATGGTGGTTCGATAACCGGTAATACACTTCAACCCGGCAAGTCTGGATATGGTGCCGGTGTGTATCTTCAGAGCAGAATGCCTTTGTTCCTAAAGGGCAAACCATACATTTATGGTAATTCTATGGGAGATGCTGCAAGGACTCCTCAGAATGTGTACTATATGGCTGCCGGAACTTCAGTACAGGGTGGTGGTATACACCTAGAAGAGGACTTACAGGCCGGTTCCAAGATTGGTGTATATTCACAGATAGCTCCGACAGGTGTTGATGAATCACAACCCGGTTCTATGGTTGAGATAACCGGTGCAGACACTAGGGATCTCATCAATACAGGAGCAACATTTGACTATATTATTCCGGATCAGGCCGGCTGCGAGGTCGTTAAGAGTACAATGAATATCGAGAAGCGATTGCTCTTAAGATATGGACATACGGTGACATTTCAAGTCAAAGAAGGAGAAGGAGTGCTCGCAGACTATGGTGAGAATTTCAATCCTATTAGTAGTCGTTCTGTAACGATTGATGTGGTTCATAACATGTCTATGGCAACTATTCCGAATGTTACCGGAACGCAGGCGGGACATAATTTTGAGGGATGGTATGAAGAGGCTCCTAACGCTGCCGGACAACCTTCCAAAATCAAGGTAACAGGGACTTATCGTGTAACAAAGAGTGTTACGGTTATAGCCAAGATTACTGACGGTAAGTGTTCTGAGCCGGATATTACATGCCAGGATCATCAGATTATAAACAGAACTGATACAGAGTCGTCAACGCGATTGAGCATTGCACTGAGTGGAGCTGAGACCAGTACTACAGTATTTCTTTCATCAAGTGCGGGAGACAGTGATACTCCTCCTGATATTTATTACACAAGAAACGGCATTGATCCGAGCGGAGTTAATGCAAGTAAGCTGACATATACCAGCGAAGGAATTATAGTAGGCTTAGGAGCGACAGATACTACAATTAAGACATTTGCTCGATGCAACGGATATACTGACAGTGAAGTAGTTACTTATATCATACATGTGGTCAGAGTAGATGACGTTGAGGTATCACCTGAAGATGAGTCGCTTACTAAGCTTTATAAGGGATATACGGCCAATTTTAAAGCAACAGTTACAGTAGCTCAAGGATCCAACACAGGAACGAGAGTGACATGGGAAGTTGATGGTAATGAGAGCGGAGCAACTTCTATCACTCCATCCGGAGTATTATCGGTTGCTGCCAATGAAACAGCCCCTTCACTTATTATAAAGGCGATATCAATGGAAGATCCTAACAAAACAGATTTTATCGATATGCCTATCGGTATTAAATACGTTCTCACCTATGACAAGAATGCTCCAACCAATAAGACGGTAACAGGTTCTATTCAGAGTGTAGAGAGAGACGCGGAGAGCGCATCAGTTACGGTTGTTAAGAATGAGGGAACAACTGTAATTAAGTGTAATGGATATACATTTAACGGATGGAACACTGCTAAGAATGGAAGCGGAACAGCATACCAGCCTGGTGATACATTTACATTGAAATCAGATGTTACATTATATGCACAGTGGATTGTCAATGTCAGTATTGATAAGGTTTATGTTAAGCCGAGTGATAAGATAATTAACCAGGGAGACGTATTAGATTTAACGGTTTCTGTAACCGGTACTCCGGCAACGGGAACTGTTACATGGAGTCTTTCCGGAGCGGTTGATATTGGCGAGCCGACAGATCCGGATTACAACACTAAGACGCGTATTGTTCCGGGCGAAGATGGCAAGAGCGCTAAGTTATACATTAGTGAAAATGAGCCTGCAAGCACCAGTACCTCTAAGCTTGTGGTTACAGCTACATCTACGGAGAATACAGCTAAGTGGGGACGTGCTACCTACACGGTTCAAGAGCTTACAAGATACAAGGTTAATTATAACGGTACCGGCGGTATCGGAAGTATGGCTTCATTTGACGCTGCATATGTAGCAGGAACTCAAGTTGAGATTCAGAAATGCTATTTTGCAAGGGTTGGATATAAGTTCGTCAAATGGAACACAGCATCAAGCGGAAGAGGAACTGATTATGTTCCGGGAGAGAAGTTTACACCTACATCGGATACTACACTTTATGCGCAATGGATGAAAGATGGAGGAACTTCTTCGGAGGAGGATGTTGCGTCAGAGGATGCAGTTTCCGAGGATGGTACACCGAAAGTCAAGTCGGACAAGCAGTTAGCAGCAGAGTGTATCGCCTTGATAGAAGTCAATACTGACAACGGAAATGTTAGTGACGCCTATATTATTAAGGGTATGGCGTCATCTATACAGGCAGCGCGAGCCGCATATAACGCATTAACAGACGCGCAGAAAGCGTTGGTTGGAGATGCAGAGTATCAGAAACTTGTTATGATAGAAGCTATATATAACAGGAAGTTCCCTGTTTCAAGCGGTAATGCTACTCCATCTAACCCTACGGTGATAGAGCCTGTCGTTGAATATGCGTTACCTGTCAATTCGTATTTTACAGTTGGCAAGTATAAGTATAAAGTTACATTATCATCTGACACCAAGGGAGAGGTTACTCTTTATAGACCTAAGAGCGCTAATATAACTACGGTTAATGTGCCTAATACGGTTGAATTCGGAATAGTTACATATAAGGTTACAAGAGTTGCTAATTACGCATTTAAGGGCTGCAAGAAGCTTAAGACATTTACCTGTAATAAGACCAACTGTAAGGCTATAGGTAAACAAGCTGTATACGGTTGCAAGAAGCTTACCAAGGTCACTTTGGGTGGCGGCTTAAGAAGTGTTGAGAGTAAGGCTTTTATGAATTGTACCAAGCTCAATACTCTTAAGATAGGTGGTAAGGTTAGTTCCATCGGGACTTATGTATTCTATAAGGATAGCAGCCTTAAGAACACCAATATTACAACCAATACCATAACATCAATAGGTAAGTATTCATTTTCTAAGATCAAGAAAAATGCTATCATCAAGATGCCTGACGAGTATTACAAACCATATCATATACTCTTAAAGAACAGTAAGATAGCTAAGAATACTAAGCTAAGAACATACTAAATAGCAAACCCTCCGGCATATGCCGGAGGATTTTAGTATATTACATATTATCTAAAGTTTCTTTTATAGCTTTTATAAAATCTCTGCTGTTAAGAACAGTTACATTGTCAAGTGAGGTTATGAGTGCGAGATCCTTGGTCATCTTGCCATCCTCGATAGTCTTAAGAGTTGCCTTCTCTAACTTGTCGGCAAATGCCATAAGGTCAGGGAGGTTATCAAGCTCGCCTCTCTTTCTTAATGCTCCGGTCCAAGCGAAGATTGTTGCTACAGAGTTGGTAGATGTCTCTTCACCTTTCAAATGCTTGTAGTAATGTCTCATTACAGTTCCGTGAGCAGCTTCGTACTCGTAGTTGCCGTCAGGACTTACAAGAACAGAAGTCATCATAGCGAGTGAACCGAATGCAGAAGAAACCATATCACTCATTACATCTCCGTCGTAGTTCTTACATGCCCAGATGAATCCGCCTTTTGCTTTCATAACACGAGCAACTGCATCATCAATCAATGTGTAGAAATACTCGATGCCTAATTCTTTGAACTTGGCATCATATTCCTTATCGTAGATATCCTGCATGATATCCTTGAAAGTGTGATCATACTTCTTAGAAATGGTGTCTTTGGTTGCAAACCAGATATCCTGCTTGGTATCGATAGCATAGTTGAAACAAGCTCTTGCGAAACTCTCGATAGACTTCTCGGTGTTATGGATACCCTGGATGATACCAGGTCCGTCAAATTCATGAATAAGCTCTCTGGTCTCTGTTCCATCAGCTGCAGTATAAACAAGCTCTGCCTTACCTGCACCGGGAACCTTGATCTCTGCGTTCTTATATACATCACCATAAGCGTGACGAGCCAAAGTGATAGGTTTCTCCCAGTTCTTGACACAAGGCTCAATACCCTTAACAACGATAGGTGCTCTAAATACTGTACCGTCAAGCATTGCTCTTATTGTTCCGTTAGGGCTCTTCCACATCTGTTTTAAGTTGTACTCATCCATTCTTGCAGCGTTAGGTGTGATAGTTGCACACTTAACAGCTACTCCGTACTTCTTGGTAGCATTAGCTGAATCGATTGTAACCTGGTCGTCGGTTTCATTTCTGTACTTGAGTCCCAAATCGTAGTACTCGGTCTTAAGGTCAACATAAGGAAGAATCAAATCGTCCTTGATAAACTGCCAGAGGATTCTGGTCATCTCGTCGCCGTCCATCTCGACTAACGGCGTAGTCATGGTAATCTTGCTCATAATAGCCTCCTAAACAAAGAATTTGCCACCATTATATAAGAAAATGCTTAAAAAGTAAAGGTAAGCAGGAATTGTTCTTAATAAAATGCCATAAATCACTTGATTTTTATCAGCATTTAATCTATAATCAACTTCGCATTAGGAGAGGTTACTAATGCCAAGCAGTTCGGGTCCGATATCCTGCTTGTAAAATACTAAAACCAAAGGAGAATTATTATGAATACCATTAAACGCGAGCTGAAGGATTACAAAATCCTTCTTAACAGTGTACCTTCTATGATTATTTCCATGTTTATCCTGTCTGTTGTAGCCATGAATCTTATGGCCAACAAGGAGATGTATCGTTCGGATTACTTCTGTATCGACTGCGGGCAGGTCATATCGTGGATTCCGTTCTTTTGTATGGACTGTATATGCAAGAGATTCGGAGCCAAGGCTTCCATCAAGATTTCCATACTTGCTATGTTTGTTAATGTACTGACAGTTATTGTATTTAAACTTTTATCAATGACTCCTGGACATTGGGCAGAGTATTTTTCGGCACCGGACCCTAATACCGCCGAATATGTCAATGCCGGTCTTAATGCAACTTTTGGCGGGGCATGGTATGTAGTTTTGGGTTCTGCAATAGCGATGGTTATATCCGCAATTGTCAATTCCATTACCAATGTTATAATCGGAAGGCAGCATGACAAGGGTGGTTATGGCGGATTTGCCTTCAGAAGCTTTACATCAACCGCTATCGGACAGTGGGTTGACAATCTTGTATTTACCTTCCTTGTATCCCATACATTTTTCGGCTGGAATATGACTCAGGTTTTAATCTGTTCCACCACATCCATGGTTCTTGAGCTTGCCTTAGAGGCTTTGTTCTCGCCTATAGGTTATAAGGTTTCAAAGGGATGGGAAGCCGAAGGTGTCGGCAATGAATATATTTCATATGTGAATGCGGCATAATATTGCCCCGCGTCAATTCTTCTGATATAATTACATTGATAATGTGTCGGTTATGGAAGGAGAGTATTCGCTTGGATAAACGAATGATAGTTATAGGCAGTCGGGAGATATTCTCGGTCAGAGCCATCATAAAGAAGGCCGAAGAAGCCGGAGCAGAATGCTTATATGTTCCACTTAGAATAGATGATATCAATGAAGGATTATATCGTTTGCCGTTTGTTGTGCTTTATGTTGACGAGGTCAAAATCAGAGATGAGGTTATTTATTTTCTTACCGAGAAGATGAAGGAGAAGGATCTTAAGCTTATCTTAGCGGGTGAGAGCAAGTATATAACAAGCATCAAGGATTCTATTCCCACAGAGCTGATAAGCGGTGTATTTCCCAATCCGGTTGACACTGAGCATTTTACGGATACTGTCAATGATTACTTTACCAAGGTTGAGCTCGGTGAGTTTAAGAAGAGGATATTGATAGTTGATGACGACCCGGTATATCTTAGAACCGTGAGTGCGTGGCTTGCGGACGATTACAAGGTATCGGCTGTCAATTCGGGACTTCGTGCAATCAAGTGGCTTGGCAAGAACAAGGTGGACCTTATTCTTCTTGACCACGAGATGCCGGTGACCAGCGGACCTCATATATTAGAGATGCTTAGAAGCGACGAAGAGACAAAGGACATACCGGTGATGTTCTTAACCGGGCGCGGAGACAGAGACAGCGTTATGAAGGTTCTTGACCTTCACCCTGAGGCTTATCTTCTTAAAACCATCAGTAAAGATGAGCTTTTAGAGAATCTTGAGAACTATTTTAAGGAAAGCCTTATCAATGAAATGAGGAATGAGACAGAGAATTTATAATTGTCAACCTTGTTAACTGCATGGGTTGCTTTGGGCTGTTCGCTTAAAGTTGCGCTTGTAAAAGCCAATCTTGTGACTGCTTGATTATAACGATGATTTAAGGTCGGGGTTTCCTGACCTTTTTTAGTATGGTAAATTGAAATAGTAAATTCCAGTGCAAGACTAAATTCTACTGAGCTCGTT
>CAMVPR010000053.1 GCA_947169385.1 uncultured Lachnospiraceae bacterium
GCTGAGCTCTATGTTATCTAAGAAGACAGCGGTTGATTCATCAGGAACTATAATCCTGGTAGGTACACTTGCGTTACAAAAGCCAAAAGTTCCGGTGTATGTCGATGAATTATTCTGGCGAAACGTACCACCATTTATAGTCATTGTGACTATATTGCACTTAACATTTGAAGGGGATGCATTAAAATACTTATCATAATACCCGCCATTAACTGTAGCATTAAAACTCTTACATCCGGAAGGATAAATAGACGTAGAAGAAAGATTACAATTACCGTTAAAACTAATACTGTAGTCTCCACCTACAGAACCGCCAAAATTATTATTACCGTTGCAGCAAACGTCGTTAACACTTATATTTAGATCTTTTAAAACCTTAGGTGATATATTAATAGATTCGGATGCATACAATCCATTTATAGTTATGTTGGCATTGCCCACTACATTTAACGAGTCATACAAATATAAATAACTATTGCTAGAACCGTTTATGTAGAATTCAAAATCTTTGTTGATCTGACCACCAAAACTCATATACGTATTACTACCTATACCTCTAAGGTCTACTCTAGCGTCACCTTCAACATTAGCCGAATAAAAGTAAAAATAATTCATACAGACACCGTAAGATGCCAATTCAAGTTCTCCTTTTATCGAAGTATAGGAAACCGGATAAAACGAATTGGCTTTGCCACCTCGAGAATCAATCTTAACACTTCCACCAACAGAGCAGTTAGCAATACAAAACACATAACTGTTAGAATTAAATCCATACATCTTTATACTAACGTCTTTTAAAACAGAAGAATAATACACAAAATATGTATAACTTGAATCAAGACTGCTAGCCGAACTGACATATATGTCCGCATTGCCTTCTATAGATGAATTATATACGCAATATAGATAATCAAATCTTGTCTTTTCTCCTGCTATTACATGTATGCTAGCATCACCTTTAACGTGTGAATAATAAATATTATAAACCCCAGCATCAGAATCAATAAGCTCAATCTCAGAATTATAATCTCCTTGTACATCTCCATAATAAATACAATACAAGCAACTGCTTATTGATCCTATAATTGATACATCCACATCACCTTTAATTGTTACCATTCTATCAGAAGAGCCACTGCATCCATAAAAACAGCTACAAGAAAATGCATTACCACTTACGCTATAATCCCCTCCAACTATAACAGGGGCATAGTACGCATAAAAGCCGTATACATTGGACATATTCGCATCCCCGCTAATTTCAATACTCACATCGTGTGTTACATTTGCAGGCATCGTCAAATTATAATATGGTCTTACAGCATACAAAGAATATTGGATTGAGGAGTTGACAATAGATACATCTACATTTTTGGATGCTGAATTACCATACAGCCCGTTTACCTCTTTACAACTACTATTATCAGATACTTTAATATCAAGATTCCTACACATTCCGTTATAAACTCCATACACATATGAAGCTTCTCCTTCGGTTATATCAATACTGATATCTCTCTTCGTAGTAGCATTATATCCGCCGTAAATATTTAAAACCTTACCACCTCTGATTGTGATGGTAAGGTTTTTATCACTGCTTTGATTGTAAAGTCCATATATGTTCTTTCCCGTAATATCTTCAGATACAACTTGATCCTCATCATCTACCTCCCCATCAGAGTCAAGATCATTGTATAGGACAGTATTATCCCCAACATTCTCAACAACGCATGAGTTACCATTAAGATATACGTTCACCCCGGAAATCTCAATATCTCCGCTTGCTATAGAAAACATGTGATTCTTCCAATAAGACATGGTATAAAAATCTGATTTGTTTTCATCACCCAAAACATCATCTTCAGTAGTAGATGCAGGCACTTCAGTTGTTGCGTTCTGTGCTGTTTCACTAGTAGCAGGAATAGAAGCTGTCGCATCAGAAGACGCTACCTCTCCTCCAACATGAGTATTGGTAGCTTTAGCAGATAAATTGGTGTTATATGTAGTCTCAAAAGCCATAATAAATACAAGTAAGAAGGCCATAAGCCTTCTTACACACTTTAAGCTATTATAACTCAATACAATTCTGTCCCTCATTTTACAAGACTCCTATCCCAAATATGCAATACATGTTACAAAACATAAATAATGAAACTGTTTTAATATTCTATCACAAAATCTTTACATTTGCAAATGGTTATACAAAATTAATATTCCCCTTGATCCTTCAACGCCTCATCATAAAGAGCCATATACTGATTGTAGCTGTCTATATCGTTTAACTCCTTCATACAATCAGCCATATTCTTTAGTGACCAATCTGTATGAACATGGATAGAAAGTTCAGGTTCTGTCTCATAAACTGCATTATAGAACCACAAAAATGCTTCGTTATAGTCACTTATGCTCATGTAATACAGCCCCAACTCATAACACACTTCACTTGACGCTTTACCGTCTGCAACATTGTGAAGGCTCATGGTCATAAGCTTAACCAAGTCATTGTTAATCCTTCCAGACTTCGCAATAATCGACTCTGCCATCTTAATCTCGTCGTCCTTTAGGGCGCCATTCATAAGGGCATCATAAAAATACGCTGCTCCCTCATTAATATCCTCATCATCTCCTGAGACATATAATTCTCTGGCGTACATCGCTCTTAATCTCTTGGACAGATTGCCGTTTCGTTCAATCTCCTTCTTATAAATTGAGAAGTCCCTCTTAGAGTGAAGTGAAAGTGGCATGTGCTTGATTGCTATGTCAGAGTCAAACACCAGTGGCTCAAGTCTAACCATCTCGTGAACCGGCTCTATAAATGTAAAGTGCCTCTCTCTCTTGTAAAGTTTAGCCCTGTACTCCTTGTTGAAATTATATACGGTTCCGTGCTCTAACTGATTATCGTAATACATTTGCACAATCTCAATCTCAGGATCTATGACGCTCATTAAGTTGACGAACTTCACCCTGTTCTCCTGATCTAATACCTCGTCAGCATCTGCAGTATAGATGTAATCCATTGTACACTTAGAAAATGCATAATTCCTCGCAGCACTAAAATCATCGCACCATTCAAAATCATACACCTTATCGGTATACTTATGTGCAATGTCCTTGGTATTGTCAACAGAACCTGTGTCGACAATTATAAGTTCATCATAGATTCCCTGCAAACTATCCAGGCATCTGTCAAGAATCTTCTCTTCATTTTTGACAATCATAGCAACGGAAACAGTAGCCATATATTCCTCCAAAAATGAGCGGGTTAGCTAAGGTAACCCGCTCGTAGTATTATAGTTATGAAAGCTCGAACTTCCTCTTAAGCTTATCTAAGAGACTGTACTTCATAGTACCCTTGCCTCTCTGATTCTCCATATTGATTGAAGACTGAAGAATCTCAAGAAGCTCAACTCTTGAGCCGGAATCGATATTAGGAATATACTGCATGAAGATATCCTTAATCTCTTCTGCCGAATCAGCGCTCTCCATAGTGAGAAGCATTGACTCATAGTCAAATGTATAACCCATATCCTTCTCATCACGATTACACATAGAACACTGTGTATCACCAGGAAGATTGATAGCACCGCAGATACATCTCCAATATGTGTCTGTCTTGCGATACTTGTCAACAGCATCTGCTCCTCTGTTCTTCTTGAATATTCCGAGTTCCTCTGAAGTAAGAGTTGAATCAATGCTCTGATCTGCGACCTCAACAACTCTCATATCCTTAACATATTTTCTTAAGAACACCTTAGCTCCGACCTGCAAGCCGACCTTTCTGAAGTCGAAATCAATAGGTATCTTGTCTGTCTCGATAAGAATATTAATATCCTGATTGAATGTATAATCAATATTATCAATGAAAGTAGTCTCTCCATAAATGTCAGTAAACTCTACATCTACCTTAACAGCAGTAATCTTAGCCATCTCGTAGTTATGAAGTTTAAGAGACATGTATGTCTGATTATTGTCTATATGAAGATCGACCTCAATAGGTCTTACAATCTTACGGGCAAAGTAGTTAGATACCGCTATGTCATTGACATGCTCCTTCATAGTTCCCTTGTTCTTCTCTACCTTAACTGCGGTACCTGAAAGCATTACTGCAGCAACACTACCTGAAAGGTTAGAGTAATTAATCTTCATATTGATTACTGCATTGCCGCCCTTCTCCTTAACAATACCGATAAAGTCCTTCTTAGCAGCCTCAGTAGCATCCTTAAGCTTATCGCTTAGGGAGTTACCCTCGCCTCCTACGCTGTCTGTAATGTTAGCAGCAAGCTCCTGAACAAAGTTAGATCCAAATACAGCCGAATGGCTGACAAAATCGATATAATCAACGACCTTGTAACCATCAATACTTGAACCGGTTGTAATCATAACGTCTTTCATTTGACAAAACCTCCTTAAATACTGTGTGTTCGATCACAATTAATATGTCACTATTTTATCATAATCACTCAAAACGTTCAATATTTTTGTGTATTATATACAAAAAACCCCGGTTAAAAACCGGGGTGTACAATTCAATACTTATAGTAACCTGAAGTCAGGAAATACCGAAATTCAGTCTCTATGGCACGTATTAAATCGTTTAGGCGGAAGCATCAATACCCGCTCCAACAAATACACTGCCTTGCTTAAGTGTGTTGATCTTATCAACCTCGCCCTGAAGCTTGCTCTTAAGCTCTTCAAGAGTACCTGCTGTCATCAACGCATGTTGGCTCTTAAGCTGCTTGTCCATGAACTCCTTACGCTTAGCCTCGTCTTCCTTGCGCTCTTTCTCAAGTTCCTCGGCCTTCTCTTGCTTCTTGAGTTCCTCTTCGTGTTCTTCCTTCTTGCGTTCTGCTTTAGCTTCCTCAGCTTTCTTGGTACGCTTCTCTTCCTGCTCCTCTAATTGCTTATCGTAGTATGAAAGAGAGTCGTCAATAATGCTGTAATAAGTCTTCTCTCCATCTTCGTTAACGGAGATGCCAACGGCACCAATATTAAGACCCTTCTCAGTGAATTCATCCTTGACTTCTTCGAGTTCACCAATCGAGGTATTGATTAATTCCTCATAGTTAGCTGCAACGTCTTCATCAGCAGCCATAGCCTCTAAGGTCTTGGAATCAATCATAGCGCTGTATTCCTTGGTTCCACTTGACATAATCGTCTGAGCATCGCTGTTATCTACATCATCAGCAACATAGATATCCATATTACCATAACGCTCTTTAAGATTGTTAAGGTACTCCTTGGCACGATCACTCAACTTAGAATACGTGTCATCGAGTTTCTTCTGAGCAGCCTTCTGTTTCTCGGCTCTCATCTGTTCTTGTTGCTCTTTCAGCTTCTTAGTGGAATCTGCCCGCTTATCAGTACCAGGTTCCTCGTCTACTTTCTGGTGCTTAGCCAGTTGTAACTTTATGTCATCAGTCTGATTAGTCTTGGCAGTGTCTTCACGTGAAACATGAAAGAAGTTATAAGACGCGTAATTACCAATTCCATTGATATTCATAAGCCTTACCTCCTTGTAAGATACTGCGCAGTCTTTAGTGACGCCGTGTTCCTTCACGACACCATAAGGCAATAAAAGAGCATACTACCCTATAGTTAATTATTATTATACAATTTTGATAAAGAAAATGCAAGAATTATTTATTTCTTTTTAGCAGCCGTAAAAAAACAGATACACTCTCAATTAACGTGTATCTGTTGTAAATAATATACTTCTCTATAGTCTTGATATATATCAAATCTCTCTTTTATCAAAAACATAATCTTCATGCCACACTGAACTACCGGCTTCAAGCGATTTAGGAACATCTAGTATCTTCTGGTTAGCAGAACCTCTAAACTTAAGGCTCCAATCCTTAAGTTCCTTGACGAACAATCCATCAACCAACACATCGATATACGATAAAAACTCTGCAGTCTCTTCCCACTCCTTCATCATCACCGGCATGATATACTGATCGAAATCGTATCCTGTATAGCACCAAACATCCTTGTCAGGATAAGTCTCTTTAACTCTTCTGAGTAAAGGCAAAAGTGCCGCCTGATTACTCTTAAACATCGGCTCACCTCCAAGCAGAGTAAGCCCTCTTATATGAGTCGGTGCCAAGTAAGTTATAATCTCTTCTATTGTATCTTCTGTAAACGGTTGCCCGTATTCAAAATCCCATGTATCCGAATTAAAGCATCCATCACATCTATGTGGGCATCCACTGACAAAAAGTGTTACCCTAACCCCTACACCGTCAGCAATATCATTCTTCTTTATAACTGAATAGTACATAAATCATCTCCTAAAAAACAAGAAGCACCGGAATCTCCGATGCTTCGATTTCATAGTCAAATGTTATTACAAATGAAGCACTCTCTCTTGAATCTCCTGAGTACGTCCCTGATTCCAGAACTGAGTTCCGATGTAACCACAAGTCCTTCTGGCTACATTCATCATATCCTGGTTACGGTTACCACAGTTAGGACACTCCCATACAAGCTTGCCATCTTCATCATTAACAATCTGAATCTGTCCGGTGAAACCACATACCTGACAGTAATCACTCTTGGTATTAAGCTCAGCATACATAATATTATCATAGATATATTCCATGATTGTAAGTACTGCGTCAATGTTGTCTTCCATATTAGGAACTTCAACATAGCTTATAGCTCCACCAGGTGATAAAGCCTGGAACTGAGATTCAAACTTGAGTTTCTCAAATGCGTCAATCTCCTCAGTAACATGAACATGATAACTGTTGGTTATGTAGTTCTTGTCTGTTACGCCCGGAATAATTCCGTACTTCTTTTGGAGACACTTAGCGAATTTATAAGTAGTTGACTCTAGTGGAGTACCATATAAACTAAAGTCAATATCTGTCTCTTCTTTCCACTTCTTGCAGGCATCGTTAAGGCGTTGCATAACCTTCAATGCAAATTCTGTTCCCTCTGGCTCTGTGTGTGAAACTCCCTTCATACGACGAGTCATCTCGCAAAGTCCTGCATAGCCAAGTGAAATCGTTGAATAGCCGTGATATAAGAGCTCATCTATAGGCTCACCCTTCTTAAGACGTGCAAGCGCACCGTTCTGCCAAAGGATAGGAGCTACATCTGATAAGGTACCCTTAAGTCTCTCATGTCTTGCCATAAGAGCCTTCCTGCAGAGCTCTAACCTCTCGTCCATAATAGACCAGAACTTCTCTTCATCTCCCTCAGAAGCACAAGCAATGTCAACAAGGTTAAGAGTGACGACACCCTGGTTGAACCTTCCGTAATACTTACGCTTGTTGGGATCATAATTCCTAGCGTTAGCAATATTGCCAATACCTGCTTCAGTAAATCTGTCAGGGGTAAGGAAGCTTCTGCATCCCATACATGCGTAGCAATCATCATTCTTGAGCTGCTTCATAATCTTCTCTGAAATGTAATCAGGTACCATACGCTTAGCAGTACATTTAGCTGCAAGCTTGGTAAGCTCATAGTACTTGCTGCCCGGATGAACATTGTCCTCCTCAAGAACATAGATGAGCTTAGGGAACGCAGGTGTAATCCATACACCCTTCTCATTCTTGACACCCTGTATACGCTGCTTAAGTACCTCCTCGGTAATAAGCGCTAAATCATCTCTTGTGCGTCCCTCCGGTGCCTCATCTAAGTACATAAATACGGTGACAAATGGAGCCTGACCGTTGGTAGTCATCAATGTGATAACCTGATATTGAATCATCTGAACACCGCGCTCTATCTCTTCCATAACGCGCATCTCAGCGATCTCGTTGACCTTGTCTTCATCGGCATCAATACCTGCCTTGGTAAGTTCATCTCTGACAATCTTTCTGAACTTCTGACGGCTGATATCTACAAACGGTGCCAAATGTGCAAGTGAAATAC
The DNA here is from genome assembly GCA_947169385.1 of uncultured Lachnospiraceae bacterium. Classification (GTDB taxonomy): domain Bacteria; phylum Bacillota; class Clostridia; order Lachnospirales; family Lachnospiraceae; genus NC2004. Next base: position 7,882 of record CAMVPR010000053.1, read on the forward strand.
TCTGTCCGCCATACTGAGAACTTGCAATCTGTGCAATACTCTGAGTGGCTATATTACAAGCTGTTGAGAAACTGTGTGGCTTCTCAATCATGGTCTCTGAAATAACAGTACCATTCTGAAGCATGTCTTCCAAATTAACCAAACAGCAATTATGCATATGCTGTGCATAATAATCCATATCATGAAAATGAATGGTACCATCTTCATGAGCCTGAACTATATCTTCATCCAATAATATACGTCTGGTGATATCTTTAGAAACCTCACCGGCCATATAATCACGCTGAACACTGTTGACAACAGGATTCTTGTTGGAGTTCTCCTGCTTAACCTCCTCGTTGTCACACTCGATAAGTGAAAGTATCTGATCATCTGTAGAATTGGACTTACGTACAAGCGCTCTTCTGTATCGATATGTAATATAAGTTCTTGCAAGCTTGAATGCCTGACGTTGCATAATCTGATTCTCGACCATATCCTGAATCTCTTCGACTCCGGGAGCATGGCTCATTGCAAGACAATCCTTCTCAACTTGCAAAGCAATCTCTTTAATAGTTGCCTCGTCAAGCTTATCGCTGCCTTCAACTTCGCGATTAGCCTTTCTAATAGCATTGATAATCTTGTCGATAACAAAAACTTCTTCAGCGCCATTACGTTTGATAATCTTCATTGAATAAACCCTTCCTTTTATTGTTATAATGAATCGCACCCCAAAAGCAATATGCACAATATATAGTATCACTTTCTTATTTACCTGTCTACATGTTGTTTCAAAAAAAATTCTTCGAGTTGTCAGACAATTTCTTGAAAGGTCTACCACGCAAGAGTTTCAACGAGATTGTTAAAAAAATAACTTAACATTTTGTTCACAAAATGTTGTGTTTTATTGGTTATTGTATACAAAAGCCACAACCTGTGAACAGCTGGTTTTTGTTGAATTTATAAGGTTTTCAGCCTATTTTGCAAGCATTTTCCTAGACACAATATCTGGTTGATCGGTAATTATACCTTCTACGTTAAATAAAGCCAGATATTTGGCTATTCTTCGGGTGTTTACAGTCCACGGATAGACTTTATGCCCTTCTAACCTCATTCTTAACAAGAAAAATGGATTACAATATACGTAATTAGGGGAAATGAAATCCGCCTTGCATTTCTTAAGTCTCGCCTCCGGAAAGTACTCGCTAAGCCTCTCTCCAACAGTGAGAACCGACCTTCCCACTAACAAACCCGTAGTGATGTTAGGATCAATCTTCTTAACGCGCTTAGAGACGGCGTCTTTGAAGGATTTGATGGAGAAGGCGTCATATCCGTAACCAAACTTGCCTACAATCGCTTCTATAACCTCGTCCTCAAATCCTGTCTCTTTTATCTCAACATCAAGAAATATCTTACCTTTTAGAAGAGTCAAAACCTCGTCAAGCAGAGGAACTCTGTACCCTTGCTTGCCCGCAATCTTGTTAATCTGCTCGTATGTGAGTTTATCAATCTTCTTGCCTTTATATGGGCTCTTCTTGGCTTTATAGTATCTCTTAGACTTAGTTAATGTAGTCAAAGGCTTTGGCACAAACCTCATATGCTCTTCTTTATAAATGCACGAATCATGGAACACAATAAGCTTGCCGTCCTTGGTCTTTCTTATATCAAACTCCGCCATATCACACTCTAAATCAATCGCTATCTCAAACGACTCTAATGTGTTCTCATGCTCGGCTAAAGCCGACGCTCCCCTATGGGCAATTATCTTAGGCAAATGTTTATGCTTGTTCTTCATATTAAACCGACTCCCTTTCTATAATGTATAAAAATCATCCCGTTTTTTGTTAATATACACTCTGATTTATTCCTTGTCAATTTGCTCTATATGTTATAAAATGGTGGTATGAATATGCTTGAAGGTGGGATTCTCACATGAGATACATAGATGTTAGTTTGCTTGAACCGGATATGGTGCTCGGAAGATCACTTTACGGTACTAACAACGAGAGGATGCTTAAGAAGGGACAACCTATTAAGCTTGAATATATTAACAGAATCAAGTCGCTCGGCTTCCAGGGACTCTACATCAAGGACGGAATATCTGATGACCTTGAGATTGACGATGTCGTAAGTCAGCAGATTAGAATGGAAGCTATCGGCAGACTCAAAGACCTTTTCATTTTCGATGAGAAGAAAGATCACAAGCACTTTGAAGAGACCTTAGCCAATATCAACAAGACTGTCGGCAACATGGTAACCGAGATTGATGGTAACCGCAATGCCATGATTAATATGATGGATCTTAAGATATATGATGAATATACATTTTATCATTGTGTTAATGTAAGTATCATTGCTGTTGCGATTGGTTGCGGTCTGGGTCTTTCACACCAAGATCTTACACAGCTTGGCTTGGCAGGCATGCTTCACGATATCGGTAAGCAGCGCATTCCTAAAGCCATTCTCGAGAAAGAAGACAATTTAACAGATGAGGAATTCAAGGAACTCAAGAAACATCCGGCATACGGATACCGTATGATGCGAGATTGCAACAATATCTCTCCACAGGTTTACTTAAGTATCTTACAGCATCATGAGAGGATTGACGGCTCCGGATATCCACATGGCAAGAAGGGCGATGACATTTCCCTCTTTGCAAGAATTATCGGTGTTGCCGATTGCTACGACGCTATTATAAGTAAGCGTCCTTACCACGATCCTATCCTCCCATCGGATGCGATAGAGTATATCATGGGTGGTTCCGGATTCTTGTTTGACCCTGAGGTCGTAAGGGTATTCCTAAGGAAGGTAAGCGCATATCCTGTAAGTATGTGTGTTATGCTCAGCAACGGTGTTCCCGCAATGGTTGTCAAGAATTTTGAAGACGCTAATACAAGACCTTTAGTTAAGCTCCTTAAGGGAGACATTAAGAATCCTACATATATTAATCTTAAAGACGATCCTAACGCACAGAATCTCACAATCGTGGGTGTTCTAAATATATAACATTTTAAGGAGGAATTCTAAGTTGGCTAATCCAATAGTTACTATCGAGATGGAGAACGGAGACATCATGAAGGCAGAGTTATATCCTGAGATTGCTCCTAACACCGTCAACAATTTCATTTCACTTATCAATAAAGGTTATTATGATGGACTTATCTTCCATCGTTGCATAAGAGGTTTTATGATTCAGGGTGGATGCCCAACAGGAACCGGTACAGGTAATCCGGGCTACTCTATCAAGGGCGAGTTCACCAAGAACGGTTTCAACAATGAACTTAAGCACACCAAGGGTGTTCTTTCTATGGCAAGATCTAAGATGCCTGATTCAGCAGGATCACAGTTCTTCATCATGCATGAGGATTCTCCTCACCTTGACGGAATGTATGCTGCATTTGGCAAGATTACAGAGGGTCAGGATGTTGTAGATAAGATTGCATCAACCAAGACAGATTTCTCTGACAAGCCTTTAGAAGAGCAGAAGATGAAGAAAGTTACTGTAGACACCTTTGGAGAGACTTACCCTGAGCCTGAGACAATCCAGTAAAGGAGATACAATATGGAATTAATACAGAGTTTTTCAGTTGATCATATGCGAATTGTACCCGGCATTTTCACAAGCAGGGTGGATACATTAGGAGAGTTTAAGGTTACAACCTACGACATCAGACTTAAGCATCCTAACCGTGAGCCGGTTATAGATGTTGCAGCAATGCACACACTTGAGCATATTATTGCAACTTATCTTAGAAACGAGCCTGATTGGAAAGACGAAGTAATCTATTGGGGTCCTATGGGATGCTTAACAGGTTTCTATCTCATTTTAAAAGGCGACCGTGCACCTAAGGACATATATGAATTGCTTCTTAACGCATTTAAGTCTGTAGACAAGGCAGAAGAAGTACCTGGTGCCACAGCAGAGAATTGCGGCCACTATCTCATGCACAATCTCAATATGGCTAAGTGGTACGCTAACGAGTTCGTCACATATCTTGAAGCCAATGCTTCTAACAGCGACATCTTTGAATATCCAAAGACCGAGCGCTTAGTCACAGACGACGGACAGCAGTTTTTTGATTCATGATTAAACAAGAAATTGACCTTCTTAGAAGGTCAAAGATTCTTCGCTTCGCTCAGAATGACAGGCTCATATAAATACATATTAACCCGGTGCCCCAGCACCCTGAGGAATTAAAAGAGCATAACGTGTTATTTCGTAGGGCGCCCATGCGTCTCGTTACTTAATACAGAGCACGGCTACACATATACTTAAGTCGGACTCTATAAAAACGTCGGTACTTAATGAGTGCAAGTTATACGCAGCACGAATTTAGTACCGCTACGTTTTTACCGAAGCGAGAGCGTGTCCGACGTAGCATTGTGTTGCCGGGATCGTCAATTTAATCAAGCCGAGAGGCGTCCCGAAGAAATAACACATTATGCTCTATTTACATCCGCCCACTAATTTCCGAAGAAATACTCAAACGGATCCATCTCATCCCCGAAAGGATCCTGCTCCTGATTAGGAGCCTGATTCTGTCCTTCATCCTCATCAGGAGTCTCAGGAACCTGTTTACTATTCCTATTATCTTCACTGCTATTAATAGTAGGAGCCTCAGATTTCTTACCTAAAGTAACCTTAAACTCTTTCTCTTCATATTCGCCATCCTGTCCCTGTCGCATTACTGTAACAGTAACCTCAGTTCCGGCTTTCTTCTTAGCAATCTGAGCCTGCAAACTCTTCATAGAGGTGATATTTCTGTCATTAAACTTGGTAATAATATCTCTCTGCTGAATTCCGGCCTTAGCAGCAGGTGAATTCTTAGTAATCTTGGTAACCCATACACCTTCAGGCATACCGTAATTAGAAGTTAACTCCTTGCTGACATTGCTTCCATATATTCCAAGGTAAGCAGCATCCTTTTCAGAAACTTCTTCATAATTCATAAGCTCCTCAATGATAGGTTGAGCAGTAGCCATAGGAATTGCATATCCCATTCCCTCTACTTCGCTAGAAGCATATTTAACAGAGTTGATACCAACAAGCTCACCGTTCATGTTAAGAAGCGCACCACCTGAGTTACCAGGGTTAATTGCTGCATCTGTCTGAAGAAGAGTCATAGACTTATCCTCAAGCTGAACCTCTCTCTCTAAAGCACTTACAATACCGGTTGTAACTGACTGTCCATATCCGAGCGCATTACCGATAGCAACAACCTGATCACCAACCTTAAGATTGTCAGAATCACCAATAACAGCAATCTTAACTTTATCGCGAGTTGAAGACTCCATATCTGATTTCTTAACGGTAAGAACAGCAAGGTCAGCATCCGAATCCGTACCCTTAACAGTTGCATTTACAATCTTATCATCAGAAAATGTTACCTGCACCTTAGTTGCATCACCATATGCTGAATCAGAAATAACATGGTTGTTGGTAACAATCATAAGCTCATCATCAGTCTCGCTAATAATAACTCCGGATCCACTACCGACCTGCTCAGAGTTACCATTAGAATTGCCACCATAGAACCAGTAATAGAAATCACTGAAATTATTACCTCTAGAAGCATCAAAAGTGCTTGTGATAGATACAATCGACGGCATATCATTTTCTACTATATCTGCAACAGTTCCTCCGGTCGCATCGCCGTTGCCTTTGGTTGTCTTAACTGTACCGGTATCTGACTTAGTAGTCTCTGTATTCTTGGTTGTAGCAACATTATCGCTCTTGTTAAACTTGTACCCGATAGTCATCATTCCAAGTATAATAGCACCGGCTATCAAGCCAAATGCAACCGCCTTGCCGATAAACTTTAAAACCGGATGTGGTTTCTTCTCTCTCTTAACCTTGGCTGGCTTAACATTGTTGTACTGACCGTTATACGGGCTAAAACTACCCGCCTGATTAGAGGTTGTACTGTTCTGATAATAAGTGTGGTTAACTCCGCCGCCGTTAGGATCGTAGTTAGCATAAAAACCAGGTCCCTGGCTAGCTTGTTGATTATTGGCAGTTTGGTTATATGAGTTAGGCCCACCTTGCTGATTCATATTAGGATTAGCGTATGTTGCCTGAGTAGTCTCATTGACATAAGTTCTCATATTAGGATTATTCTCACCAACATAACTTCTATGATAGGTTGTATCCTCCTGATTGTTATTAGGGGTAGTTCTCTCAGGATTGTCGCCCTGATTATTCATACCCTGATTCTGATATTCGTCATTCATATTAACAACTCCTTTCAAAATCGACTGGTACCCAGCCGTAAAAAACACTCATTTCTTATTACAAATATTATACTATCAGCGGTTTGTGTTTAAACTGTGTTCAAAATTTGATTAAAATATGTCAATTTAAAATGTTTTTTGTGACCGAAAAAAGTGCGGAAATAATCCGCACTTTTAAAATATGTCTGTAATTACAATTAATCAAACAATCCGAATGATCCGAGAAGTAGGAATATGAGCATTATAGGTGCTATAAACTTAACCATAACAATGTACAGTCCTTTTCTTCCGAATCTCTCTCCGTTCTTGGTAACCTCATCAATAACTGTCTTAGGTTTAACTACCCAACCAATTAAGATACAAGTAGATATAGCCACAACAGGCATGAAAATATTATTGCTGATGTAATCAAGAATATCAAGAATCTGAGCTGGCGAGCCGTTAGGAAGCTTAACCTCGAAGTAGAGGATATTGTATCCTAAACATACTACAACACCAATAGCAAGAGCGATAACACCTTCGATAACTGACGCTCTTCTTCTTGACCAGTGGAATCTATCCATAAGTCCTGAAACAATCGCTTCAAGCACTGACATAGAACTTGTAAGAGCAGCAAAAAGTACCATAAGGAAGAATATAATACCTATAACCCTACCGGCACTACCCATCGCTACAAAAACCTTAGGCATAGCTATAAACATAAGTCCCGGTCCCCTTGAACCCATACCCTCAGGTCCCATAAATACTACAACAGATGGGATAATCATAACACCGGCTAAAAAAGCAACAAGTGTATCAAATATCTCAATCTGGTTAACTGACTTCATAAGATTAGCATCATCTTCAACATAAGAACCGTAAGCAATCATAATACCCATCGCAACACTTATACTGTAGAAGAGCTGTCCCATAGCATCCATTATTACTATCAGAATATCCTTAACACCCATTCCCTCAAAACTTGGAATAAGATATACTTTAAGACCGTCAAGACCTGTTCTTGCCACTCCGTCTTCACCAACACCATTCAATGTTAATGCAAATATTGAGATTCCAAGAATCATAACCAAAAGTATCGGCATTAATACCTTAGATATTCTCTCGATACCTTTATTGACACCCATATAAATAACAAGTACAGTTGCGCCTAAGAAGAATAAGTCAAATACAATAGGTGGAACTTCACTTGTGATAAATCCGGTAAAATATCCGTCGTCGGCAGCATTTGACCAATCACCTGTAAGGAAAGCAATAAAGTACTTTAACACCCAGCCACCGATGATACAATAGTATGGGAGTATAAGAAATGGTACCAAACTCGCAACAGTTCCAACCCACTTGAATTTGGAACTCAGTAATCCGTAAGCTGTCCATTGGCTCTGTTTGGTCTTACGACCGATTGCAACCTCGCTGACAAGCAAAGTAAAACCAAAGGTAATTGCTAAGATAATGTAGATAACAAGGAATGTTCCTCCACCATCTTTAGCAGCAAGATATGGGAAGCGCCAAATGTTACCCAGACCTACCGCACTACCTGCAGCAGCAAGCACGAAGCCAAACTGACTACTAAACGAGCTTCTTTTCTTTTCTTTCATGATAAAAAATCCTCTCTATGAAATATTATAATATTACATGTCATCCCGAGAAACAAAGTGACGAAGAATCTTCTAAAATCCTACGCTTGCGCTCAGGATAACTAATATGCATATAAATTACTCAACCGTAACCGACTTTGCAAGGTTACGAGGCTTGTCAACGTCACATCCCTTGGCAACAGCTACATAGTATCCAAAGAGCTGTAAAGGGATAACTGACAGTGATGTAGAATAGCAAGGTAGAGTTTTTGGAACAGATATAGTAAAATCAGCAGTATCTTTCATTCCAGACCCCTCAGTAGAAACTGCAAATACATAAGCACCACGGCTCTGAACTTCTACAATATTACTTATCATCTTCTCAACAAGCTTAGGCTGAGTTGCAATAGCTACACACAAGGTTCCGTCTTCAATAAGTGATATAGATCCGTGTTTTAACTCACCTGCAGCATAAGCCTCAGAATGAATGTAAGAAATCTCCTTGAGCTTTAACGAGCCCTCCATTGCAGTAGCATAATCCTGTCCTCTACCAATAAAGAACATATCCTTAGCACCTGCATACTTAGTTGCGAAACGCTGGATATCTTCCTTGTCTGCAAGAATAGACTGAATCTTGTCAGGAATAAGATTGAGCTCCTCAATCATCTCGCGATACTGAGTATCATCAATAACTTCTCTAACCTTAGCAAAATGAATACCTAACATATAGCATGCTACAAGCTGAGTAGAATATGCCTTGGTCGTAGCAACGGAAATCTCAGGTCCTGCCCAAGTATAAAGCACATTGTCAGCCTCTCTTGCAATTGAAGAACCAACAACATTAACTATACCAAGGACTTTGATACCCTTTTCTTTGATCTCTCTTAAAGCAGCTAAAGAATCTGCAGTCTCTCCCGACTGACTGATAATAATAGCCATAGAATTAGGATCCATAATCGGATCTCTATATCTAAATTCTGAAGCAAGATCAACATCAACCGGAATCCTAGCAGTCTGCTCAATCATATATTTAGCAGCCATACCGACATGATATGCCGAACCGCAACCGATGATATAGATACGATTAAGCGCTCTAATCTCATCATCTGTCATGTTAATCTCATTTAAAACAATGTTCTCATTCTCGATTCTTGGACTAATTGTATCTCCAACAACCTTAGGCTGCTCGTAGATTTCTTTCAACATAAAGTGTGGAAAACCTTCTTTTGAAAGCATTGAAAGAT
>CAMVPR010000054.1 GCA_947169385.1 uncultured Lachnospiraceae bacterium
CGAGCTTCAGTAAAAAAGTCCATGCAAAACGCATGGACTTTGTCTACAGTCTGAGAGCGCGCCCATAAGGCGCGCTTAATTATCTGTTAATTGTCTCTTTAATGACTTTTCTAGGTTTGGCTTGCTTTGCAACATAAAGCTTGGTATCCGCTTCTGTAAGACACTCATCTAAGCTCCAATCATATTCATGATTAGCAAACATCTCTCCGATAGAAACCGTAATATTAAACGGCTTGTCGCTCTTAAGATTATATACGGCAAATGCTTGCTTAACCTGTTTAACAAAACTCAATCCATTGTCGTCACCTGAGTACGAAAGAATAATAGCAAATTCATCACCACAGATTCTTCCGATAACACCATGATCGCCAATGTTCTCCTTAAGGATGTCAGCGACAGTCTTGATTGCGGCATCACCCGCAGTATGTCCAAACTTGTCATTGATAAGCTTAAGACTGTTAAGATCAACATACGCAACCAAAGAATCATCTTTAGAGGCTTTATTGGCATTAAGCAGTTCCTCAGCTTTAATGATAAACTCATCCTTGTTAAGAATTCCTGTAACAACAAGATCTTCCTGATTAATCTGCTCTTCTAATGCCTTGTTCTCAGTCTCAAGGTTGGTAGTAATCTGTTCATTGAGTCTCATCATACTAATGATTCTGGCAACGGAACTAAGCTGATGAACTACAAAATCGCTCTGTTTATATACCTCATCGGTAAGATCCATGATAATAAATCCATAGACAAACCTGTCATAAAACAGAGGCAGAACAACCATTGTATCTCTGTTGGAAGACATAAAATCATTGTTATATAAATCATATATCTTAACAGTCTGGTGAGACTTTGGAACACGCTCTAAAGAACCATCCTTAACATAAGCCTTAATTCTGATATCATCATACGGCTCAAAAACATCTCCGATAGCATGAGTAATAGGATTGTCATAAATGTACAGATACGCGTTCTTAACATTTAACCAGTCAAGATAAGAAAGCATTGTACCATAGCTGTAATCATTACCGTGATAAACCTTACTGGTCTCCTTGACAAAGAGCCTCATCATATTGTTATTGGCTCTTGTCATATCACTGTATCTAGAATAATCCTGTGCTACCGCTCTAAGAATTCTTCTAAAGAAATTCTGGAACACAGACTGCATAATAACCTCATCATCAACACCCATGTTATATACGATTGACGATTGCATTTGCTCAAGATAAGTAACGAGGTGATCGGCATCCGCCTTGTTAACCGCATCTGAATTAATGAAGTCAACAAATGCAGATTCAATATCATTGACAATATCATCTGTAGCATGTTCAGCCTTAGACGCGTCAACCATACAAGTTACAAGATCGACAAACTTGTCATAGATGCGATTCTTAGCCTCATCCTCACCGGTACCTCTGTATCTGTAGAAAATGTAATCAAATGCTTCATCTACATCCATGTCGGCAATAAGCTTCTTACCGTCAGAACTCTGAAGCTCTGTCCTAACCTTACCCATAGTATCTCTGACAACAAGCTCAGCAGGAAGATAAGTTGATTCAATCTTGTTGCCTGCCATTCTGTGTCCTAGAGACTTAACTGCCTGTCGTCCGATAACTGTAGGATCAGCAGCAATTGAAGCAAGAGGTGGGTTGGCTCTTGCGCCCTGTATTGTATTGTCGTAACCAAATACCTTAATCTCATCACCCGGCGTCTTACCGATAGCTTTAATCTCATCACAAAGATCAAGAGCCGAATAATCATTGAAGCAGAACACCGCCTCAATATCCGGATTGTCAATAAGAAATTGCTTGCAAACCTGATGATTGTCATCAGAAAGCGAAACTTCAGCAATATTCTCCTTAGAAATCTCAATGCCCCTTTTAAGCATATACTTCATATATGCATTAAAACGCTCAATAGCGTCGGTATTGCCGTCGGGTCCTTTTAAAACACCGAATTTCTTGCATCCGCAAGTATCAATAAGATACTCTAATCCTGCAACAATACCATTCTCATTGTCATAATTGACACACTCAAACCCCTCGTAGTCTGAAGACACAAGCACCTTAGGAACTTCTTTAAACTGAGCAAGAAAATCTAGCATGAGACTCTTGTCTGCATAAGCACCGATACTACCCGCAGCAACAATGAGTCCTGAAATATTAGATTCATTGACATAGCTGAATATAGTATTGTATTGGTAATCAAAAGGAGAAAGAGAATTCTCGGTAACTTCTCTCTCGATATAACTACCCGGAAGAACCAAGAGATTATAATCACTCTCAATACATGCTAAATTAACACCCTTAACCAATGCCTCGGTATAACTGTCATTAAGTCCCGTCACCAATAATGCAACCGTAAGCTTATCTCTATTCATAGTGTCTCCTCCCTTATAATTAAACAATCTACGAACTACTTAATCTTAATAAAGTTCTTCTTACCCTTCTTGATTACTAAAGGCTCTGCTTTAATAGCATCCTTGGCAAATGTAATCGTAGCGTCAGTAACCTTATCTCCGTTAACACTAACTCCTCCCTGGTTAACAGCACGTCTTGCCTCTGCTTTAGAAGATGTAAGACCGGACTTAACAAGGATATCCAAAAGACCGATATTGCCATCCTCGTAGTAATCATCATCAGAAAGCTCATGCTCAGGCATATTAGCAGCATCTCCTGATGAGAATAATGCTTTAGCTCCACTCTCAGCCTTCTTAGCTTCCTCTTCACCGTGAATCATCTTGGTAAGTTCAAATGCAAGAATCTCCTTAGCCTTGTTAAGCTCAGCACCTTCCCATGAATTCATAGCATCAATCTCCTCAAGAGGAAGGAATGTAAGCATCCTGATACAATTAAGAACATCAGCGTCGTCAACATTTCTCCAATACTGATAGAAGTCAAATGGAGAAGTCTTGTTAGGATCGAGCCATACTGCACCATTGGCAGTCTTACCCATCTTCTTACCCTCTGAGTTAAGAAGTAACTTGATAGTCATAGCTGACGCATCCTTGCCGAGCTTACGTCTGATAAGCTCAGTACCGGCAAGCATGTTACTCCACTGGTCATCTCCGCCAAACTCAAGATTGCATCCGTACTTCTGATAAAGCATATAAAAATCATATGCCTGCATAATCATATAGTTAAACTCTAAGAAACTTAAGCCCTTCTCAAGTCTCTGCTTATAGCACTCTGCTGTAAGCATTCTGTTAACGCTAAAATGCGCTCCAACCTCTCTTAAAACATCGATATAGTTAAGGTCCATAAGCCAATCAGCGTTGTTAACCATCATAGCCTTGCCTTCACCGAACTCAATAAACTTGCTCATCTGCTCTTTAAAACAATCACAGTTGTGCTTGATGGTCTCAGGTGTAAGCATCTGTCTCATATCAGTACGACCCGAAGGATCACCAATCATACCTGTACCACCGCCGATAAGCGCAATAGGCTTGTTGCCGGCGAGCTGAAGTCTCTTCATAAGACATAAAGCCATGAAATGTCCTACATGCAAAGAATCTGCAGTAGGATCGAACCCTATATAAAATGTTGCCTTACCATTATTAACCAAATCCTTAATCAGTTCCTCGTCAGTAACCTGCGCAATCAAGCCCCTTGCTACTAACTCATCATAAATAGTCATCAAAAAAATCCTCCTAAAAGAAATATCAATAATTATATATTATACTCCCATCCTCCTATAAAGTCAAAAAATCTTACGGCTCACACTCATCAAAAGTACAACCTTCAATCTGGTAGTTCCCGAACCTGCTTATAGCACCGCCTTCAATCATAGCTATACACTTCTCAAATGTGCATTTCTTAATAAGCCCCTTAGATCCTGCAAGATAGCATCCACCGCCTCTTTCAGCTCTACAATTGACAAATGTGGAATTCTTAACAAGAGCCCTGCTTCCGTATATAGCTCCACCGTTACAATTATTGAAAATGCAGTCTTCTGCATGTAAATCAACAGAATTGTAAACAGCCCTACCCTTGTTGGTATTCTTAAACGTAACTGAGAATAGGCTCAATCTCGTTCCGGTTGCCGAAATCCCTCCATATTGTCCCTTCCCGTCAAATGTAGACGACTTAATCTCAACAGCACTTCCGTTGATAATCTCTAAAAGATCATCACCCTGAAAATCATAAGGCTTGATAAGACATTGCTCCATAAGCATACCACCGCTTGCCTTAAGCGTATTACTAAGATAAATATTAGCGTCATGTATGTATATTCTACCGGAAAACATAATAGGAATCTCATTAGCAAAATGTGTTGAACAGCTAATCTCCTTAACACCGATAAGATCGTCAACATCATCGAACCTCTGAACAAGCTCCGCTCTATCCTCGTAATCACTCTCGTAAAGAGTCTTATTGACGTATTTCATGGCATCACCGAGGTAATATATGGAATTACCAAGCTTGGTAGAATGACAGTGCCTGAATCTTGAATCTATAATCTTGACCGGACTCATAACATACAATGCTCCACCGTAATCAGAATAGCATCCTTCAAAATCGCACGAACCTATAAGCCCCTTCTTAGCAAGCGAATTAATGGCAGACCCGTTGCCGTTAAGATAACAATTGTGAAAATGACATTTGACAACTATCATCTCATCGCCCCTAAAATCAATAGCGCTCTTAAGGTTGCTCTCATAGAAAGTGGCGTCTAAAAGGTCAAGATACCCGGAGCTCTGATCAACAACACCGCAGTAATTCCTGCAATAAAACTTAGAACTCCTGACAATCAATGAACTGTCTCCGTTGAGCTTGATCATTGAATCAAAACCACCGCCGTCGTAAGTGAATTCACTGTTGATAATCTCAATCTTAGCACCGTTAACAATAATAGGTGCTTTAATCTTTAATTTGGCATTTTGGAAAATGATATGACATCCTTTAGGGACCACAAGAGTCTCCCTAAGTCTGCATTGACCATTGATATGGACCTTTCTACCCGGATATAATACAGAAGTATCAATAACGGACGTATATTCAAGTTCAGGAATATAGTATCTGATATTCTCTAAAGAGCAATCCATCTTAATCTGAGACATACTATAATAGATATTCATACACTCGGACAGCTCTTCTTCCATAGCTGCTTTAATCATAGCTCTAATAAGCTTAAGTTCCTGACTTCCCATATGAAAAAGCTCGCCATATATAAGAATAGCCTGCTCCTCTTTATCGCCGAAGTCCTCAGAGACATAGGAAAGCATATATAAATCCATCAGGAATATAATCTGTTTCTTCTCGGTATCCATATAATCAAGTATGCTCTCTAATACCTTCTCCTTATTCTTAGATAGCATAATAGCAGCCTTAACTTCTTCTTTACCGAGTCCAAGGCCGAATGAAAGAAGTCTCAAAAGTTCAAAATGATCCACCGGTGAGATTGCGTCAGAAAGCTGCGTCTGAAGTAAAACCGCAGCCGCATAGCACTCTTTAAACTCAGCACTCTCGCTATTAAATTCATGCTTCGGAGAAAGCCAGGTCTTGGTCTTCTCCTTCAATCTCATCAGCGTAGACTTCATCAATCATCAATCCTTCGATAAACGTTAAATGCTTCATCTTTAGCAGGAGTAACATTGTTAAATGTACAACCAAACATCTCCTGGCCATACCTCTTAAACTCAAAATAAACCGCGGCTCCAATAAAGCTCGCGTGACAATCATTAAAATCACATTCTCTTATGTGAACGCTCTCGGTTGTAGCCGAGTGAAAAGCTCCACCGTGGTCTGCACTGCAGTTGTTGAACTTACACCTTAAAAGTTCAACAATGGCGCGTCTCTGAAATGATAACCCACCGTCTAAGCACTCCTCAAACGCACTGTCTATACACTCAAAAAATGACCCTGAAAACGATAGCATCCTTCCACCTTGCGAGCGATAGAAGAAAGAATTGTCTATCCTAAGTCTTCCATCTCTCTGTCTTATGCCGGCGCATAAATAATGTAAGTCAAATGTACACTCGTCTATAACAACACCGTGTACTCGTTGTATATCAATCAAAAAGTCAGAATTCCTAGGGCTTGATACCGCTTCAATCAGAGAGTTCCTCATCTCTATCCGACCTGAGTTAACTCTAATCTGGCCGCCGACTTTAAGCGTAGTATTAGATATAATCAGACGGCTTCCGTTATTTACAATGATATCTCCCGTAACAGTCGTCGGAGACTCAATTCTAAAGACTCCACCTTTATCAAGTATAAGATCTTCATATTGACTATTCTCTCTATAATTCTCATTCATGTAGTAGAGAAGCTCGTAGTCGATATCATTTCCTTGCTCTCTATACTTCTTAACCAGAGAATGCGCTTGAGTGGTATCACCATTCTCTTTCATGAATTTCTTTAAAAATGCCATAGTATTGTCAGACATCTTAAGAAGATATGAGAACTGCCTGACAATCTCCTCTGCGTACCATGAGCCCCAATCGGTAAACGACGCAAGTTTAAGCAGATCAATCATAAAACATAAGGATATACGGCTGTTAATCTCAAGAACCTGGATAAGATAGTCAAATGATTGATCAAAGTGATTATTGATATCTAAAATCATCTCCTCACTGATGTCCGACCCGATATCAAGTGAAGCACATATCTTCTTATACGGCGCATTAAGCTCATTGATAACCTTCATGTTACCTTTAGCGAGGATAGCAAGCCCGAAACAATATGTATATTTCTCATTTAAAGAAAAAGAAGCCAAAGGATGCAATGCTTTCCGATGAACTTCTCTCTTTTGTTTTAATGTTTCTAATATATCCATAAGCATCACCCCTGACGCATATTAATATCAATAGTCTGATAAGGAATCTCGATTCCGTGCTCATCAAACTTAAGCTTAATCTCCTCTAATAACTTCCATTTGAGCTCTAAATACTCAGATGTTAAAACATATACATGAACTCCGATCTTCACTCCACTGTCAGCCAACTCACCAACAAAAACATCAACGCCCTTCTCGCTAAGATATCTGATATCAGACTTAATTATATCAACGATTATATCTTTAGCTTCCTTAATGTTGGATGAGTACGCAATAGTCACATCAATATCAATCCTTCTGTCTTCAGCCATTGTAACATTGACAACACTTGAATTAGAAAGCGAACCATTAGGAACTATTACGGTCTGTTTGTCAGGAGTCATAAGCCTTGTATAGAATATGTCTATCGAGGTTACAACACCCTCCATACCGGCTGTTGTCGTCTTAATGTAATCCCCAACCTTAAAAGGTTTAAGGATAAGTATAAGGACACCACCGGCGAGGTTAGATAAACTTCCCTGTAACGCAAGACCAATTGCAACACCTGCTGTACCAAGTAAGGTCACAAACGAAGTAATTGCAATACCTAGAATGTTGACAGCAGTCAAAATGACTAATATCTTAAGTCCTACTCTTGTAAATGAACACAAGAACCCTGCAACACTCTTGTCAACCTTCCTGTTATCCATGCTCTTTCGCATAATCTTAGTAACAAGGTTGATTATCTTAAAACAAACAAATATAAAAATAAGTACAAGAACAAGTCTGACGCCATAGATCTCTATGGCGTCAACTGCCTTGTTCGTAAGCTTCTTAAGTTCTGATGTAAAAAATGATACTTCTTCGACAATGTTGGCATCAGCACTAACCTTATTAAGTAAAGAGTCAGAACTTGCATCAACCGCCTTAACACTGCCTACTTCTAATAAACTTAATGTATTCATGTATCAGATAAACTCCACGCTATATTATTCTTCATCTTTCTTGGCTTCTGTCTTCTTGGCAGTCTTAGAAGTAGTCTTCTTAACAGTCTCCTTGGCTTTCTTAACCGTATCCGAAGCCTTCTTAACCGTATCCGAAGCTTTCTTGGCTGTGTCAGACGCCTTCTTGGTTGCAGTCTTCTTAACCGTATCCGAAGCCTTCTTAACTGTATCTGAAGCTTTCTTGGCTGTGTCAGATGCTTTCTTAGCGGTATCAGACGCTACCTTGCTAACTGTAGACTTAGCAGATGAAGTCTTCTTAGCTTTAGTATCTGTCTTCTTCTCTTCAGCCTTAGCTTCAGTCTTCTTGGCTGTTGTCTCTTTCTTAGCTGTAGTCTTCTTGGCAGTTGACTTGGTTGTTGCCTTCTTAGTCTCAGCCTTATCATCCTTAGCAGCTGCTTTAGTCTCTACTTTAGTAGTCTTCTTGGTTGTAGCTTTCTTAGCTGTAGTCTTCTTAGCAGTAGAAGCAGAAACATTATATTTATAAATAGAGATTCCAAATGGTGGAATAGTCGTAGTAATAGACTGGCTTCTCTCATCGCAAGCCTTGTCCTGACTCTGTCTCATACGAGTGTTGACATTGCCGTCACCACCAAAATCAACCGAATCAGAGTTAAATATCTCTTTGTATTTGCCCTTATATGGAACACCAATCATAAAGCTCTGATAATCTTCAGGTGAGAAGTTAACAATAAATACTAATGTGTCATCCTTCTTCTTGGTCTTCCTAGTGAATACAAGCAATCCATCCTTGGCTCTTAAAGTGTTAATCCACTCAAATCCGACATCATCGTAATCAAGTTCAAAAAATGCAGGTTCGTTGTTATATAACTCAAAAAGCGCCTTCTTATATGCAACTAAATCCTCATCCTTAATACTCTCGTCATAAATATACTTCTTACCCGGTTGAGTCATCATATATCCTAACCAAGCCTTATAGAAAGCTTTCTTCTGGATATCGTTACCGGCAATCTTGTCAATGAAAGGCTTAGAGAATACTACGTCACTATGACTGATACCATACATGTAGTTCTCATTGTATGCGTATAACAAGCTAAATGTAAGCGCATTAGCTTCATTTCTTCTTGAAACAACATCAGTCTCAGCGTAACCTATCATATCGCTTGACCAACCGAGATTCCATTTGTAATCAAATCCAAGACCGTCTTCTTCAACATCGACAGTAACATCAGGGAAAAGACTTGAATCCTCAGCAATCATAATGACACCGGGATTACGTTTATTCATGATTGAATTGAGATGCTTAAGGAATTCAATAGCATCAAGATTCTCATTACTTCCGTAAATGTTAGGAAGCCACTCGCCATCGTTCTTGCCGTAATCAAGATAAAGCATTGAAGCTACAGATGAAAGCTTAAGTCCATCTACATGGAATCTCTCAACCCAATAAAGCGCATTAGAAATCAAGAAGTTCGATACTTCCTTGCGTCCGTAGTTGAAATTAAGAGTTCCAAAAGCTCTGTTGACAGCTCTTAGGATGTTAGAATCCTCGTAACATGCGTCACCGTCAAAATAAGCAAGACCGTGTCTCTCTCTTCCAAACTGATATGGAGCCCAATCCAAGATTACTCCTATACCCTTATTGTGCATGTAATCAACGAAATACATAAAGTCCTCAGGCTGTCCAAGAACTGCAGAAACGGAATAGAAACCGTGCGTCTCATAACCCAAAGAATCACCATTAATCGTATCCATAATAGGCATAAGCTCTACGTGAGTATATCCATTATCAATAGCATAGTCAGCCACTGACTTAGCAAGTGTCTTAAAGTTCCTGTCATACAATGCCTCATCAAACGTAAATGGATTAATCTCCAATACGTTCATAGGCTTATCAAGTCTCTTCTTCTTGTCTCTTGCCTTAATCCAAGCACTGTCCTTGAACTTAAAATTAGGATCTACAACCTTAGAAACATCTGAAGGGAAGATTTCATTTGAAAATGAATACGGATCTGTCTTGGTAAACACTCTTCCGTCTCTGTTTCTAATCTCGAATTTATAGGTATCTCCAACATTAACGCCAGGCACAAACAACTCAAAAACAGCAGTGTCATTAACCCTGCGCATGATGTTTCTATTGCCCTCCCACATGTTGAACTCTCCAAGAACACTCACTCTCTGTGCGTTAGGAGCCCAGACAGTAAAGCATACACCGCTTACACCGTCAATAGTCTTCTTGTGCGCGCCCATGATATCATAGGCATCATAGAGTATACCCTGTGAAAATGAAGCAAGCTCCTGATTGTCTATAACAGGCTCGAAACAATAGGCGTCCTTATATACAAAAACGCTACCGTCTCTATAAGTTGCTCTTAACTTATATGGGAATATCTTCTTGTCATCGGTACTAAGAGTAAAGAAATCAGCTATACCGGATGCTCTCATCTCCAAGACATCCTTCTTGTCCTCTCTTATAACTTCAACCTTAAGTGCATTCTTAACAAATGCATTGATTACGAGGCCGTCACCTTCAAGATGTGGTCCTAAAATGTGATGAGGGTTGTCATGCAAACCATGTGAAATAGCATGAACTTCCTCCCAGTTAATAGAAATACCATAATCTCTTCTCATAGTATAATGTCCTCCTATAATTCATGAATAAATATGCCGCTTCTAAGCTTAGGCTCAAACCATGTAGACTTAGGTGGCATCAAAAGATTAGCATCAGCAACATTAAACAATTCGTGTATTGATGTAGGATACATACTAAATGCGATAAGCATATCATCACTACATCTGCTCTCTAGTTCCTTAATACCTCTTATGCCTCCGACAAAGTCGACCCTCTTATCTGTTCTCGGATCATCGATTCCTAGAATCGGAGACAATATATAATCCTGCAATAAAGAAACATCAAGTCCCTTAACCGGATCATCATTAATTATATCAGCTTTAGCTGTAAGCTTATACCATGATTTATCGTAATACATAAAGATATCTGACTTCTTCTTAGGTTCAGGCACTTCATCGCTCTTAACAATCGTAAAATGCTCACTAACCTTGGCACTAAAATCATCAAAGCTAAGTCCATTAAGGTCTTTAACCACTCTGTTATATGGCATAATCATAAGTTCATCATCAGGGAAAAGAACAGACAAGAAGTAATTGAACTCTTCGTCTCCGTTATAATCCGGATACTCTTCTCTACGCTTCATTCCAACCTTGACAGCTGAAGCGCACCTATGATGTCCGTCTGCGATGTATATTGCGTCCATCTTAGAAAATGCATCAGATACCTGACTAACATCATCTTCTTTATCAATCTTCCACACTTTATGAGTAATACCGTCATCTGAAGTAAAATCATAAAGTGGTGAACTCTCCTCAACCTTGGCTACAACATCTGCAATAGTCTCATTATGTCTATAAGCTAAGAATATAGGCCCTGTCTGTGCATTAAGAGTGTCAACGTGTCTGATTCTGTCAAGCTCCTTCTCTTCTCTGGTGTTCTCATGTTTCTTGATAACACCGTTGATGTAATCATCAATAGATGCACATGCCACAATACCATTCTGAGGCCTGCCATTCATTGTAAGCTGATAAATGTAATAAGACTCCGAGTCATCCTTAATGTATCTGCCATCATTAATCATCTCATCAAGAAGCTCTCTACCCTTCTCATAGATACATGGAGCGTACATATCCTGATTATCATCAAACTGTGTCTCAGGTCTGTCAATTCTTAAAAATGAATCGTTGTCTCCCTTAACTACTTCCTTAGCCTCCTTACGATTGTAAACGTCGTACGGAAGAGCTGCTATCTTAGATGCCATCCCTTCCTTTGGTCTGATTGCTTTGAACGCTTTAATGTCAGCCATTATAACCCTCCTAGAAAAAAACACCAACGTAAACAGTTGGTGCTATAATTATATCTAATAAACTCTCACGATGCATGTCCCCTTCTTACCGTTACTTGCTGTAACAGTGATAGTTGTATTGCCTCGCTTCTTCTTGCTCTTAATCTCGCCCTTCTTGTTGACAGTAGCGATTGATTTATCAGAGCTTTCATATGTGAATGTAACATCCTTCTCACTTGATGTTATCTTCCACTTATAATTCATTGGAATCGTAACATCTTCACTTACAAGTTTAAGCTTCTTACTAGCTTTAACACTGACTTTAACCTTGACCGTCTTACCGGTCTTTAAAGAACCTGTAATTACAGCAGATCCTTTCTTAACACCTGTAACTAATCCCTTATTGGTAACCTTGGCAATCGTCTTCTTAGATGTAGACCACTTAAAAGCTGAAGTCTTAGAGAGTGCCGGTACAACCTTCTTGGTAATAGTCTTCTTATTGCCCTCAACAATACTCATAGAAACAGTAGCCTCTGTCGAGCTCTCTGTAGTTGCCTTGGCTTTCTCTGTTGTAGCTTTAGCCTTCTCTGTTGTAGCCTTAGCCTTCTCTGTAGTCGCCTTAGCCTTCTCCGTTGTAGCCTTAGCCTTCTCTGTAGTCGCCTTAGCTTTCTCTGTAGTTACTTTAGCCTTCTTCTCAGTTGTTGTTGCCTTAGCTTTCTCGGTTGTAACTATCTTAGCTTTCTCGGTTGTTGCTTTAACCTTCTCGGTCGTAGCAGTACCATCAATAACTGAAGCTAATCTGTAGAATGTAACCTCGGATACATCATAAGTGTAATTCTTGTACGCATATGTTGCATCACCGACAACCCACTTGTTATTCTGGTCAATAACAGTAACCTTGTCACCATTAACCTTCCTAACTATAGACCAATGATTGGTATTAGCCTTAATCTGAGCACATATATCTCCTACCTTAGGTTTAGAAACAACCTTAAATGAATCTCCATAGGTAAGAGGTGTGCACTTATGAAAAAGATTATATACAGTCTTGCCATATATAGCCTTATAATATCTTACAACGTAAGCATAGCATCCGTAGGTCTCGTCTGCACCATCGCCAACACCCGGACGATAATAAGCACTTACACCGTTGTAAGTATCAACAATCTGCTTGTTCTTAGTAATCTTAATCTGTGTTCCTGAAGCTGCCCATGCATTCTTAACAATTGTCCCGTTTAAATTGAATGCAACAATAAAGGCAAGCATAAATGAAAGCAATCTAAGCCCCCGCCTTGTTTTCATATATTCACCACCATTAAAAATATTCAGTTAACAAGTTCCCTACTAAAATAAAAATCCATAAATATTTTACTACAAAATCAGCAATTTGAACAGACTTTTTTACAAAAAACGTAAATTTTTTTGTGATTTTTTTTATATTTAACATTCTTTCTTTAGTTCACTAAGAACTTTAAGTGCCTGCATAGGTGTCATATTGTCTACATCCAGCGCTTTAATCCTCTCAATAACCGGATTAGGGCCTGCGAAATCGAAAAGACTCATCTGCCTCATAGTTGCCTTATCAATCTGCTGCATAGCCTCACTGACAGTAATCTTCTCAGTCTTTACAGTTAATTCATCCTCATCGACAAGACCATCAAGAATCTCCTTGGCTCTCATAAGCACAAGACTCGGAACTCCGGCAAGTCTTGCAACCTCTATTCCATAGCTCTTGTCAGCTCCACCCTTAACAATCTTTCGTAGGAATACAATGTCCTCACCGTCTTCCTTGACAGTAATACAGTAATTATTGACTCCGTTAAGCTTGCCCTCTAATTCGGTAAGTTCGTGATAATGCGTTGCAAATAAAGCCTTCGCACCAAGGAGCTTAGGATTAGCTATGTATTCAACAACTGACCAGGCAATAGATAGTCCATCATAAGTTGATGTTCCCCTACCAATCTCATCCAAGATAAGAAGCGACTTATCTGTAGCATTTCTTAAAATGTTGGCAACTTCACTCATCTCTACCATAAATGTCGATTGTCCGCTTGCCAAGTCATCAGAAGCACCGACCCTTGTAAATATCCTGTCACATATACCAATATTGGCAAATGACGCCGGAACGAACGAGCCTGCTTGAGCCATAAGTACAATAAGCGCAGTCTGCCTCATGTAAGTAGACTTACCTGCCATATTAGGTCCGGTGATTATCGAAACTCTCTTATCATCCAAATCAAGATATGTATCATTTGAAATGAAAGAATCATTTGGAATCATAAGCTCAACAACCGGATGTCTACCGTCCTTAATATCAATTACACCTTGATTATTAAGCGAAGGTCTGACATAGTTGTTGTGATCGGCGACGTAAGCAAGCGAAGCGAACTCATCAAGCATAGCAATCAGATGAGCAACCTTCTCAACTCTCTTAACTTCGTTGAATATCGAATCTCTGACATTTGAAAAAAGCTCATATTCCAAAGAATTAAGTTTGTCTTCAGCACCGGTTATATCGTTGGCTATACGGTTAAGGTCTTCTGTTACATATCTCTCGCAGTTAGATAGGGTCTGCTTTCTTATGTAATAATCGGGAACGAGCTCTTTATATGAGTTGGTTACCTCGATTACATATCCAAAGACCTTGTTGAACTTGATTCTAAGGTTCTTGATACCTGTCGAATCTTTTTCGTTTGCCTCGTAATTGGATAGCCATTCCTTACCGTTGGTCTTGATATCCTTAATCTCATCAAGATTTTTATCATAACCGTCTTTGATGATTCCGCCCTCTTTTAGCGCAAGAGGTGGATCATCAATAATTGCGCTGTCAATCAAATGATAGAGGTCACCTAAATCATCGAATTCTTCATTGACGCTATTAAATATGCCTGCATCAAGTTCAGAAATAACAGTCTTGATATGCGGAAGCATAGATAAAGAATTCTTGAAGGCTATTAAATCTCTCGGATTGGCTGTCTTAAGACTTATACGCATCATAAGTCTCTCAAGGTCATAAATCGAGCTTAAGTACTCCCTAAGTTCCTCTCTTGCCATCATATTCTGATTAAGGCAATCAATGCTGTCATATCTTACATTCAGTTCGTCAATATCAAGAATAGGCTGCTCAATATCAGTTCTTAATAATCTTGCTCCCATTGCGGTCTTGGTCTTATCAAGAACCCAGAGAAGTGAGCCGCGCTTATTCTTCTCCCTAATTGTCTCAGTAAGCTCAAGATTCCTTCTCGTCGAAGAATCAATGAGCATGAACTTGTCAGTTATATACGGGGTAATATATAAGATGTGACCTAATTGATCTTTCTGTGTCTCTATAAGGTACTCTAAAGCAACGCCCGACGCTATCACTCCGGCACCCATATCACTTAAACCTAGCCCTTCAAGTGACTTGACATGAAAATGTTTGAATATTGCGTCAACAGCCGTAGCCTCGTTAAAGTAGTGAGATCCAAGCTCAGTTATAGCAACATTTAACTGCTCTTTTATGTAAGTAAAATTGATAATACCTGCATTCTCTTCGCTGTCAAGAAAAGCTTTATTACAGATAATCTCCGCCGGAACAAGCTTATGAATCTCATCTCTCACCTTAGAAGCAGAATCGACCAGAGTTGTCCTAAAATCACCTGTAGTAATATCAGCAACGGCAATTCCAAACGAATTGTCAGCCATATAAACAGACATCAGGTATCTGTTCTTGCTCTCATCAAGGTCTTGATCCGTGATATTGGTACCCGGTGTAACAATTCTTATTACATCACGCTTAACAAGCCCCTTAGCTGACTTAGGGTCTTCAACCTGCTCACAGATTGCAACCTTAAGACCAAACTTAACAAGCTTGTTAATATACATGTCCGCAGAATGAAAAGGAACACCACACATTGGTGCCCTCTCCTCTAAACCGCAGTTTCTACCTGTAAGTGTAATATCTAAAAGTTTAGACGCCTTTAACGCATCATCAAAGAACATCTCATAGAAATCACCTAATCTATAGAATAAAATGCAATCATTATATTCATTTTTAATCTCGAAATACTGTTGCATCATTGGTGTTAATTCAGCCATAATCTACCTCTCTTTTACCGCTTCACCAATATAATAAAAATCCTTGCCGTCAGTTAATTTAACATCTACATAAGAGCCGATTAAAGACTCATCTCCCTTAAAATGAACCAAAAGATTGTTGTCCATCCTACCGGTAACCATACCCTCTTCATGGTCATTAACAGACTCTACAAGCACTTCTTTAATCTCGCCCTCGAACCTGTTGGTTCTGTCAGCAGCAATAGTCTGAACCTCTTTAAGCAATCTATCGAATCGCTCCTTAACGACATCCTTGTCAAGCTGCTCTTTCTTAGCCGCAGCAGTACCGCTTCTTCTGGAATAGATAAATGTAAATGCAGCGTCATATTGAGCCTTCCTGACAACTTCAAGTGTGTCATTAAAGTCCTCTTCTGTCTCACCCGGATAACCCACGATTATATCTGTAGTTATAGATATATCAGGCATTGCAGCTCTCAACTTGTCAACAAGTTCAAGATAGGTAGCCTTGTCATAGTGCCTGTTCATCTCGGTTAAAAGCCTGTCACTTCCGGACTGTAAAGGAAGATGAAAATGCTTACAAATCTTAGGCTCCTTGGCCATGACTTCAATAAGTTCATCAGGAAGATCCTTAGGATGTGAAGTCATAAATCTAACTCTCTTTAATCCCTCAACCTGACATACAAGTTCAAGCAATTCTGCAAATGTCATCTTGTCATCTAAAGTCTTGCCGTATGAGTTAACATTCTGACCAAGTAGAGTAACCTCTGTAACTCCGTCAGCAACCAGCATCTCTATCTCTCTTATAATATCACGCGGATTCCTGCTTCTCTCCCTGCCCCTTACATAAGGAACAATACAAAAGCTGCAGAAATTATTGCATCCAAACATAATATTAACTCCCGCCTTGAAAGAGTACTTTCTCTCCGACGGAAGATCTTCAACTATCTCGTCTGTTCTATCCCAGATATCTATAACCATAGAACCAGACTCGAATCTTGTATATAGAATCTCTGCGAATTTGAAAATGTTATGGGTACCAAAAACAACATCAACGAACCTGTACTTGCTTCTGATTGTCTCAATAACCTGCGGTTCCTGCATCATGCAACCACATAGACCAATCATCATATATGGGTTATGTTTCTTTTTGTTCTTAAGGTAACCCAAGTGACCGTACACCTTCTGATTAGCATTCTCTCTTACAGTACAGGTGTTATAAAGCACAAGATCGGCATCCTCACTCTCAATAGGTGT
>CAMVPR010000055.1 GCA_947169385.1 uncultured Lachnospiraceae bacterium
TTCCTACAATATGTCCCGTAACGGTCTTAGCAAGCTTATAACTCTTACCGTCAACAACCTTATATGCAACAACATATATCTTGTAATTCTTCTTAAGATTAAGCTTCTTACCGCCTATCTTGGTAATCGTACAAGACGCTTTAGTTGTCGTAATCGGCTTCTTGTCATAACTCTTGCCGCAATATCCTACATAAACCTCATACTTACTTGCACCGCTTACCTTACCCCAAGATATGCTGATCTTACTCTTGGTCTGTGCAATCTTAAGACCTGAATTGATAGCCAATCCATTGTCATATACGGTCTTTCCGTTAGAAGTAACTGCTTCTTCATCATCAAGATTGACATCCTTAGGTGCATCTGAGGATGCGTCAGAGCTGGCGTTGGCATCTGAACCTGAATCTTTACCTGCATCCTTGCTTGCGTCGCCGCTTGGTGTAACAGGAACATTAGGGTCAACACCTGCAACACCCGTCTCATTAGCCGTTGACTCATCATAAACAACAGCATATTCAGAGAAATGCTTCATAACACCACAAAGCTTCCCGCCTGTCATATAAGATACAAGCCTCTCTAAAGAACCCAAAGGATTAAGATAAAACATATGATAATGCTTAAGGTTTCTTCCTGCTGTAACCCCTATCTTCTTCTCAACAGTGGCAGTACCCTTGCCGAAATTGGATATCCTCTTGCCGTTACACTCAACATAAGCTTCAAAAGTATTGACTACGGTCTTGCTTACAAGCGAAGCCTTCTGAACAGAACTTAACTTGTCCCCGCTGATATTGTCAACCACAAGCTTAACCTTGTCACCCTCTGCCTGCTTAGAAAGTGCCACAGTTGCTTCCTTGTCAAATGTTACCGTCGTCTCACTAAGTGTAACCTTCAATGAATCAACACTGTTATTATCAGCTGAAATAGCATCCGATATACGACTAAGTGTAGTGGTACTGATTTCAAGTGTGGTAACAGTCTTACCTGCACCTGATAAATCAATGGTTATAGGCTTGGTCTCTAATCCTGCATCCTTTGATGCATCTTTAGAAGCATCACCCGATACATTGACAATCCTGTCTATATCAGCATCCGTAATCTCGTTAAGAACAGCAGTATCGTCTGTAATCTTCACACCTACATTCACAGTCTCATCATTCTCAACCGGTACTGTATAAGCAACAGGCTGTGATGAAGCTGCAGGAGTAGAATCCGCAGGGGTGCTTGGTGTTGATGGTACAGACGGTGTGCTTGGTGTAGACGGCGTGCTTGGAGTGGAAGAACGTTCAGATATCTTAACTGTAATGCACTTCGCCTCACTGTCATTATGATTAGCGTCTCCGACAACCTTGTACCATACGTAGTAAGTTCCGGCTTCGGTTTTTGTAGGGATTTCTGTGGTATAAAGTTTTTCATCCGTTGGAGCCTTGTTCTCGGTGGTCACGGCATATACCATTTTGTAACCTGCAGGCAGTTTGGTTGTCGGTGTATTGATCAGCTGGATCGGATTTCCGGTATAGGTCATGTCACTACCGGTTTTTGCCGAAACCTCGCTCATCGCCTGAAGGATTGCAAGCTTGTCCTCTGCATCGGTCAGCTTCTTAAGCGTTTCAGGATTTATTTTTTCCTTCTGGTCATCTGTAAGGGCATCATATGCTTTTCTTGCTGCTTCGATGGATTCCTTATCTGTTAGTGCTACCTTATCACTCGAAGGTAACTTATCAATCTTATCAGCTACTTTTTTGGCTTCAGCAGCATCCACAAGTTCTTTCAATGCAGCCTCAGCATCCGTCAGCTTCTTTAATATTTCAGCTGATACTTTCAACTTCTGTCCATCAGTCAGAGCATTATAAGCTGCTCTTGCGGCTTCGATGGCATTCTTGTCATCTATTGTAACTTCGTCTGCTACACGCAGTGCCTTGATCTGCTTAATCACTGCCTCGGCAGCTCTCTGATCCGCAACATCCGCTTTTAGCTTGGTGATGATCGCATCAACAGCAGCCTTGAACACATCAAGACCCTTGCTCTGGTCATAGGTGATATTGTGAATATCATTCTGTGCATTAGTCACCAGCGTCTTTGCAGCTTCACTGTCTTCATTGCTAACAAGTCCATCTGCGGCGATCTTCTTAGCATTCTTGTACGCATTTACCCACGCGGCCTCGGCATTGATAAGCTTTGCCCGGTTTGTCACCTTGCTCTTCTGATCTGCGGTCAATGTGTCATAGGCAGCCAATGCATCCTTGATTGCTTCCTTTTCCTCATCCGTTCCGGTTATGGTGTCATTGATCGCATCGATCTTTTTATTCACTGCATCGACCGCTCGTTGATCTGTAAGGTCTGTTGCTAATTGCGTGATGATCGCATCGACTGCCGCTTTATTTTCTTCCAGCGTCTTGGTATCATCATAAGCAAGAGAATCAATATTTTCCTGCGCAGTGGTTATCAGACCTTGCACCACTGTACTGTCGCCTGTCTGTGCCTTATTACCGGCCTCAGTTTTCTGTTCAGCTTTATATGCAGCAAAAGCATTCTGATCATCAATTTGCTTAACACTTTCTTTTGCCTGTTTAAGCGCGGTGTTCAAACTGCTAATAGCTGTCGCAACCTGCTCATTCGTACTGTTGCTATCTCCATAAACATTTTTTGCACTTGTTATAGCATCATTCAAGGTAGAAAGCACAGTGTCGTAAATATTAGTCTCATTTTTATCACTAATTTCAGTATGATATGTGGTAGCTTCCCCTATTACCGTATTTAACACAGACTTATCAACTGTAATTGTAACAGAAATACCGTTTAAAAGCTCAACATCCTCATAATTGCCGCTTATATTTACATATTTCACCTTTACGGTATAATTACCGGGATCTGTTCCTGTAGGAATAGCAGCCGACCACGTGGTTCCATTATCTGCGCTATACTGTATAGAATAATCATCCGGTAGCTCTGACGGAGCATTTACCAGCTCAATCGGATTTCCGGTGTAATACAGCTCAGATTGCGTTTTTTCAGTTGGCTTATTCTCGTCTGTGAGGTTCTGCTCAGATATGGTTGCCGGTGCTTTGCTGACCGTTACGGTTACATCCACATCCGTCAATGTATTATAATTATTTGTATCTGTCGGCGTAAAGCTTGCCTGAAAGGTATTCACTCCAGCATTCCCTACGCTGGAGGTTGTATCCGTCCATCCCCATGTGCCGGCTAAATTGCCGTTAGGATTGGATAAAGACACTTCTCCAAGCGTCTGGCCGTAGGTTGCTGCTGCGTTGGGCGGTATCACAGTAGGATTAGCCTTGGCGATGGTATAGCCCACGGAGGCGGTAGCTTTGTTGCTTTCCTCTGTTCCCAATGTGATTTCAGCAACATAATCTCCTGCGTCAGTCGGAGCAGACGCCAATGCTTCGCCTGTCTTGGTATAGTCACTGCCGCTTTTGGTTGCCTTATAATAACTTACGGTCGCACTGCCCTTAATGCTGTTTTCGTCAGTGATAACAGCTTCTACATTGTTGCTGTCACCGTAGGTCGTATGCAGCGGTGCACCGATGGTCAGCGTGGCCTTCTTGTCCGTAAGAGGGCAGCCTTCCGCAGAACAGGTTGCAGTGATGGTCGCACCGTCGAAGGAATAGGTGAAGCTGTGAGTGTGAGCCAATACCGCATCAGGAACAGCAATAGATGTAACAGTTGCTGTCGGCGCACCGGAAACCGTGATCTCCGTATCACTGGTTCTGGTGACTGTTATTCCGTTTGTTGTTTTATAAAGTTCACTTGTCTCAGGGAACTTATAATTTGCATTCGCTGTATAGGTCACTTGGGTCATCGCGCCACGGGTATTTCCCACGTCGAAATAACTCTGGGTGGCAGTGCCTTCGCTTATTGTCGCATTTGCACCACCTGACAGATTCACAGATGAGAAAGTGACAGATTCCAGATTCAGCTTTAAAGCGGGACGAACACCGAACTCATTATCGGTAATGGCGCCATCGCCATTGACATAGCCGTCAGCGCCGTCCACGAACGCCGCGCAATAATTAAACATATCGCTTTCGCTGCTGCGCGAGCAGAGCCACCAATGATAGTTTTCCATTTCTTCAGAATACTTGGGACATTTTCTCACTTCTTTATTTATTTTGTTTGCCTGTTCCGTTATCAGAAGAAACATCCCGTTCCCGTTGACTGCCGTTTTGGCATTTTCCGTGATATGTTTACTATACCATGTATCTACTACTCCTTTTATAGTCGAATTATCATATGGTACAAAGGTCAAGTCAATATTATAATATGCAGATTTTTCAACACATTCCTTTGCAAGCAGGGTTACTGTTCCTGCATTCGCGGCCGTAGAGTTGTTCTCGATTAGGTACCAGTCTTTGTTGTCAAATTTAACTACTGTTGTGGTATTCAACAGACTGGCATAAGGATCACCCTCCCACGCTGCCTGCGCCGTCAAACTCATCCCCGGCATCAGCCCGACGACCATCGCCAGCGTGAGCAAGAAGCTCAATAATATCCTTCCTATTCTTTTTCTTTTCTTCATAAACGCATTCCTCCTTGAATTATTATCATATAAATAAAGCCATCAAACCGGACAGGGTACAACATCCCTGTCTGATTCGATGGCTAATCATCACGAATATAATATTCAGTTTCAAAAGTTAAAAAGTCACAAAAAGCAAAACACCCTAAAGTACACAAAAAGGCAGAGTTAACCCATGCGATGCGATGCGATGCGATGCGATGCGATGCGATGCGATGCGATGCGATTAAGTGTGTCCGATTTCCGCATGGTTGTCAACCCCTTTCTTATAAATTTCTTTTGCCACATACACATTTGTGGTTGTATTTCTCCAGTCACATTATCAATCAAAGGTATAACTTATTCCCTCTCGGAGAATCTTCTGCCAGTTCCGTTCATGGCGAAGCACCCTAATGATAAACACCTTTTGATTGGTATCATCAACAAAGTAGAAGATTATAGACGGATCGAACACCTTTTTCAAAATCAGCTTCTTTCGATAGTAAATTCCTGTTCCCGTGTACATCCGAAAATCATGTCCGAGAGCTTCTACTTCATTGTCAATATCGTCATTGAAGCGGTCTGCACGTTCTCTTCCAAAACGGAGTTCAATGTAATCAGCAATGTCAGCCACATCATATATGGCTTCCCGTGACCACTCTACAGCATAATCATGCATTGGCAACAACTCCTGTATTTAATCGGTCGAAGCGGCGTGCTTCCCTGATTCTCCGTACCTCTGCCATTGCTTCATCATGCGGTAATGTTCTTCCAGCCTCTATATCTTCCAACCCTCTGTCTAACATACGGAGCAGATTAGGGTCAACTTCTGATGCATCCTGAACGGTAATCTTTTCATCAGCCATATCAACACCTCCTTCTCATGAGAATGTGATTCCATGCTTGGAAACCACTATACCCGTCCCCATGGTTTACCTAGTTACATTGACCTTCTTCGAAGGTCAAAGATTCTTCGCTTCGCTCAGAATGACATTTGGGGGAATAAAATTCCTTAACTAAATGTCATTTGGTCTGTCCCCTTTGTAAACTTAGCACACGCCTCAATCTTAATATCTTAATATCGGCATTTCATTACGAAATATCAACCCCATTTATATAATCATCACACGCCTTAATTATATCAAAAACATCACTTAACCGCAATGAAATATCTTTATGTTTGCGAATTAAAAATGTGTCAATTCGACACATTTTACTATACTATCCCTCATACGCACCTACGATACAACTCTTCTTGCAGAAGCATACTCCGTAGGATTTAACACCCATGTACCCGTCTTCAAGAATGCCCTCTTCATACTTCTTATCTTTTATCTGGTCATACGCTTCCTTAAGTCCTGCTTCCATCTCGTTATACTTCTTTCTTGTCTTAATCTCAAAGATTATTGCAGGGTCGGTGGGATTATCAGGATACAACACGATATCCGGCCGTCCGTCTCCTTCCTCTCTGTTCGACCTTGGTGCATAATCCGGCACTCCATATAAAAGTGACAAGAAAAAACCGTGATAAAATGATTCATCACTGTCAAATACACTTATACTCTTCTTAAGAAGCCTCGTAACATAACCAGCTATCCCCTCCGTATCGCCGTCTAATATAGCCTTATTTAACACACCTCTATCCGTATCCTTTACCTGCTTGTCAAACCAGCTTCTTATCTGATTTCTGTATATGCTCGCTATCTCCGCATTTGGTATTTTCATCGTAAGATATATATCCCCATTATCCTCTCTTCGTTCCGATACCTTTCTCATATATCCAGTGAAGAAAAGGAAATTCCAGAGGTTATCCTCTGACTCGTGGATATCGTCATAGGTTATATCCTCATGTATCTGCTTTTCTATCGTTCCGCCATTTATGAGTATGTCAAGTTCTCTTTTCATCCCCTCATCCGCATGCCATATCATATCCTTGATTATCTGATTAGATGAGGTGTTTGCCCAGTAGGCTTGCGGAAACTTCATATGGTTAATTGCTATACTTGATACATACTTAATGATACTCCAGGGATTATATATCTCAGTTTCTCCAAAAAGATATCCGTCGTACCAATCTTTTGCCTCAGGTATCCTATCCTCCATACCATAATCTGTAAGCATCTGTTCTGTTTCTTGCTGGGTAAATCCAAAAGCTTCTTCATAGCCATTATTGTAAATAGAACTTATCTGAAGATGATTAAGCCCGGTAAATATACTTTCCTTACTTATCCTAAGACAGCCTGTAACCACACCAAACTCCAAAGCATCATTGGTCTTAAGCGCAGACTCAAAGAGTGAACGTATAAAGCCGACCATTTCATCATAAAAACCGTTGTAATAAGCGTTTTCAAGAGGTACATCATACTCATCAAGGAGTATTATTACATTTTCGTTATGATACTTTTTAAGACATACAGAGAGCGTTTTTAGCGCTGTTGCATAACGTCCTATCTCTTCCTTCATTTCATTTTCATTCTTAAGCTCATCTCTCTTTTTGGTAACCGACAGTTCATTAAACAATTTTGCTTCTTCTTCCGTAAGTGCATCCGAATTCTTTATATATATATGTCTGTTAAATTCCGATACTATCTCATCTCTAAGCTGCAATGCCGCTTCTCTAAAATTCGGTTGTTTTGCCGACTTAAGTGAAAGCTTGATAACCGGATATTTTCCCATCATGGAAAGAATCTTGTCAGGCGCTCCCATAATCTTCTTTCCTTCAAAATATCTTTTCTTATCTATAACATTACCATTGTAATCATATTCAAGTTCAAAAAATGTGCGAAGCATGGAAAGTGCAAGTGTCTTGCCAAAACGTCTCGGTCTGGTGAATAAAGTCACCTCACCACCCTTTTCGACAACATCACTGATAAGCATCGTCTTATCAATGTAGTACATGTCGTCATCTATAAATTTCTTGTAATCTTCGTATCCTATGCCGATTTTTTTCATGACTTACACCTGCTTTCTTTCACATCATTTAAAAGCATACTCTTCTTAAACTTTAACACATTTCATAATTATATTCAATGAAAACGAATGCTCCCGATTGATACGATTGATATAATCATCTAATTTCCCAATTATACCAAAATATCATTTATCTGCACTGTAATATAGGTATGTTTACAACCAAATATGTATCACTCTGTTACCCTGCTTTTCAAAACGTATTATATTTAACTGATAAACGATTATCCGGCTTCGGCTATTAGTTTTCAGTTTTTCATTGTAAGATTCTTTAAAATATGATACTATTGTCGGGCACATTTCATACCATATTACCAGGAGATGTTTTTATGTTTAGAAAAGGTCTTAATGACGGAATTGCTATCGCACTTGGGTATTTATCCGTCAGCTTTACATTTGGATTAATCGCAGTCAGTGGCGGACTTAATACCATTGAGGCTGTTTTGATATCATTTTTATGCCTCACATCCGCAGGACAATTCGCAGGACTCGATATAATGATTGCAGGTGGGTCTTTAATAGAGCTTGCACTTTCACAGGTTGTCATAAACTTAAGATATTCATTGATGTCAATCTCGCTCTCACAAAAAGCCGACGAGACACTTAATATACCGTCAAGATTACTTATCGGATATGGAATTACAGATGAGATATTTGCCGTGGCAATGAGCAAGAACAAGACTGTCGGAAGGACTTATATGACAGGTCTTATTCTGCTTCCGATATTGGGATGGACTTTGGGTACCCTTCTTGGTGCACTGATTGGAAATGTCATTCCTCCGCTTCTTTCCGAGTCATTAGGAATCGCAATCTACGCTATGTTCCTTGCCATAATAATACCACCGGCCAAAGAAGAGAAAGGCGTTGTGGCAGTTATCTTAACAGCAGTTATCGGAAGTTGCCTTATCTACTACACTCCTTTGAGCAAGGTTATCACTTCAGGCTTTAAGGTTATAATCATGGGAATACTTGCATCAGTTGTAGGAGCAATATTCTTCCCTAAGAATGAAGATGAGGAGGAAGCGTAAATGAGCATAACAACATATCTTCCTTACCTCATAGTTATGGCGCTCACAACCTACGCGGTAAGGACTATACCATTTATTGTATTCACGAAAAAAGTAGATAATAAGTTCATCAAATCATTCCTGTACTACATTCCTTATGCAGTATTGGGAACGATGACATTTCCTGTTATCGTATACTCTACAGGAGATGTACGATCAGGAATAGTTGCAACAGTGGTTGCATTCTTCTTAGCGTACAGAGGCAAGAGCATGGTGTTTGTCGCTGTGGTTGCGTGCGTGGTAGCGTATGTGTGCAACCTAATTCTAACCATGATATAGTATAAATCCCCGTGCCTCCGCCCGGGGATTTAAGATTCTTCGCTTCGCTCAGAATGACAGGCTAAACTCGGTGGCTCTGCCACCCTGAGGATTATAAAGAGCATAATGTGTTATTTCGTAGGGCGCCCAAGCGTCTCGTACTTAATACAGAGCACGGCTACACATATGCTTAAGTCGGACTCTATAAAAACGTCGGTACTTAATGAGTGCAAGTTACACGTAGCACGAATTTAGTACCGCTACGTTTTTACCGAAGCGAGAGCGTGTCCGACGTAGCATCGTGTTGCCGGGATCGTCAATTTTACCGAGCCGAGAGGCGTCCCGAAGAAATAATACATTATGCTCGACTTAATTACTTTTTACATTTTACCTTTAAAATATCCGAATACTCTCCATATATTAAATCCCCATTATCAACTTCGTTGACAACCTTGATATAATACGCCTTCCCCTTCTTAATCTTCTTGCCTTTACATTTCTTAAAGGTAACGGTATACCTTCTAAATGTATTCTTAAACTTGGTAATCTTCTTATATGCACCGTCTTTATTGGAAATGTACACAGTCATGTTCTTGACTGTCGCATCACCCGAAACGACATATTTAAGCTTGCCCTTCTTCTTGGCAACTACCGGAGTAACAATCTCTTCGGTTGTCTTGTCAGACACACCTCCGATAGCCATAACCTTAACAAAGTATTTCTTGCCTTTCTTAAGTTTGGCACCTTTGAACTTGGTGATAGTGTAACTTGTCTTCTCACCGCTCACAAGAGTATTCCTCTCGTAACCCTTATTCTTGGTGTTGGATATAAATATCGCGTACTTAATTGCACCGGGAACGCTGTCCCACTTAACGGTAATCTTACGTTTCTTAGACTTAAGTCTAACATTTGTAACTTTACCGATTATCGAAACAGCATCGCTGCTTGAAGCATCAGGACTAGAAACCCTATTCTCGGAAGGGCCGAAATCATCCTCTTTCTCTTCCTTGACAACCTTCTTAACTGTCCTTGACACCTTAACACTTCCGCCTGCTACTTCTCCGCTTGTAGCAACAGTCACAGTGTCACTGTATTCACCCTCACTAAGTCCAAGCTTTAAGCTAACCGTCACTTTAGTCGATTCACCCGCCTTAAGAGAAGCAATCTTAACGTTGCTCAAAGCAAATACCGAACTTACCGGAAGTGACAATGTAACCGCATCAATAGTGACGTTGGTGTTGTTGGTAAGAGTAATTACAGTATCATTTGACGATGAAGAATATCCCTCTTCAAGTTCAAAACTTGTAGGATCTGCATCAATCTTTAATGCACCTTCTATCTTGAGATACTCTGCCGTAAATGTCATCTCTTGATCAACAACCACGCTGTCTCCTACAGCATATACCTTATCTTTATTCTTCCAGCCAACTGCCTTAAAACCTTCTTTGGCCTCAAGATTAGGAAGAGTAATCTTAGCTCCCTTTCTAACCTTGGCATTCTTAGAAGCAGTATCAACAACGTAATATACATTGACAAATGATATCTCGTTGCCATCCTTATCAACAGCAAGACAAGTATCGCCATAAATCTTCTCTGTGTTAGCGTTAACCGCTGTGTTGTTAAACACAATCTTCTTGGTATCAATCGCTGCTCCGGCAAATCCTTCACCTACAGCAATATCAACCGAACCGCCATCAAGAGTAACGCTCTCGGCTGCACTGATTGCAGAAGTCGCCCCCGATGCCTTCAAATCGACCTCTCCGCTGCTAACGGTAACAGTTGTTGCCTTAATCGCAGGCTTACCTGTATCATTTGCAATCGTAATCTTGCCTATTCCGGCTTCGCTTTCATTATCTGCAAATGTTACTGCCTTGTCAGTGGTGATTCCAGCAGCAACACTGTTGTCACCACTTAAGATTAGATTGATATCTAATGTACTTGTAATCGCTTTAACGCATACATCGTCTAACGACAAAGGCTTAGAAGTGTTGCTTACAATGCTCAAATCCTTGTTGGTTCCTGTAAGCTTATAGCCCTCCGAATCATTAAGCGTTAATGTCTTAGAAACCGCATCATATGACACCGTTCCACTGTGTGCCTTAACATATGCTTCATCAGCCGCCTTAGATAAATCAAATTCATATTTATCAGCAACGCTTGTCAAAACACTTACTTCTATTATATTAGAAGCATTGTAAATATCCGTCTCTTTGTATCTTGCTGCAAATGAATACTCCGTATATGGACTTAATCCTGTAAAAGTAGTGGTATCAATGAATTTCTCAGGATACGAATTAGCACCTTTAATCTTAAAACCGTATTCAACATCTTGTCCAAGTCCCACAAGTTTAACCGTGTCTGAAGTCACATTCTCGTAAGAAAGGATTCCTGTAAGCTCTCTGTCAAGTTTCTCAACAGTAACCTTACACTCGACGTATTTAGTTGCGTCAAATGCTGACTTAGCTGTAACTAAAGCCTTACCGCCCTTGAGTCCCACAATGTTACCGTTAGAGTCTACACTGACTACGTCCGGTCTGTTAGAAGACCACTTAATCTCTGAGGATGCGTTACCACTTACCTTAACAGTCGCTTTAAGTGTCGCATTTGAACTTGCTTTGATAGTAAGCTCAGTCTTATCTAATGATATCGATTCAACGAAGTCCTTAACGCCCTCGGTAGTAGCCGCTTCCGTTGTTGTAACTTCTGTTGTAGTAGCTTCCTCGGTCGTCGTAGTCGCAGCTTCCGTGGTTGTTGCCCCTTCAGTTGTAACTTCCTTAGCTGTAGTATCAGTTCCGTCTTCAGCATCCTGATGAGCCCTGTATGTATTAACAAGCCAGGCGCCACTTTCACTCAAGTCATCTGCCAGCCATCCGCCGGTCTGCTTAGAGGATGAAGTGCTAAGCATGGATGCAGCCTCTGCCTTATTACATAGACTCCAGTTACAGTATGGAATGCCATAGCTGTCAAGAAGACTTATCCATTCATTTGAATTGTCAAAATCATAACCACCGGCACCCGAAGCATCGCAGGTTCCGAACTCCGTTACGAATATAGGAACACCGGCGTTATAGGCGGTTGTCACCTTAGCCATCTTGTCTCCGTAGTGAGACGCAGCATAGAAATGGAAGGTATACATAATGTTGCTAAATCCGTCGCTCTTAAGCTCATGACCAACTACTTCATCAACATCCTGAGACCAAGTGTTGGTTCCGCACACGATAATCGCATTGCTTCCGCAGTCCCTTATGATCTTAGAGATAGTCTTGCAATAACTATATAAGTCTTTATCTCCCGTATACCACTGAACACCTGTCGGCTCGTTACATATCTCAAATATTACATTATCGTAATCCTTATACATTGTTGCATACTTGGTAAAAAATGCCTTAGCAGAATCTATGGTAGTCCATGGATTCTCGGCATGTATGTGCCAGTCAACAATCGCATACATTCCAAGATCTTTGGCATAAGAAACGCCATTCTGTATAGCGGTATCCAGCTTACTCTGCGATCCTTGTGTATAACCGCCTTGTGTAACATAGCTTACAAGTCTTACAGTATTAACACCCCACTCATCACGAAGTGATTGAAATGCTGCCTTGTTGACATACGGTGTCATCTCATTCCAATGCATACCGTGAGTAGATGCACCTCTTAAGTTAACCTTAGATCCATCTTCTCCGACAATCACAGGAGCCTTATAACCCGGCACGTTACCAAGATGAAGAGCTCCATGCTTACCAACAGGGGTCTCGGGAAATGCAACCGTCTTGGTCTTGCCTGTGAGTGTATACTTCAGATTAGAAGACGACTGACTTGCACAGTTAACATCTAACACCCTTGCATTAGCCGGATTAACAGTTGCACCGTTAAGTGCAAAACCGAACTTCGTATCAGTGCTGTATGCCGTTGCGCCGGCATCAATCTTTAGAGAATAGTAAAACAGCACTCCGCCCTGCTCACTGCTGTAGCTTGCTTTTAAGCCTGAACCGTAACACTGAACTCCCGAAACAGAACCAGAAGTCGGAAGTAGGCATTGAATACCGGTTATACTGCTTGATGAATTGTTGGTAAGTTTAACTACATATTCCTTGTAGTACTGGTTAGAACCATTACCCTCGGTCAAGCTAAGTGTTACATCTGACACATTAGAGTTGCCTGTAGGTGTAGCTTGCGTCGTATTAGATGATGCTCCTGATGAAGAAGTCACAACCTTGGCATAATTGATTGTGTATGTAAATGTAGCTCCGGCCTTCGCCGTGCTATCCACAACTCTAATTCCAAGCTTACCTATATTAGAGTATCCTTTAAGGCTGAGAGAAAGATTATATGTCTTCCCTGCCTGTATCTTGCCACTCGTTGCAGCCTGATCCCACTGTCCGTACTGACTGTTCATGGCGTACAGCATAAGTGTCATATTATTATTTGATACCGTATTGATAGTAATATTGGCATCATAAGTAATAGAAGCGAATCCTGACGGATTAGATGCAAATGCTGACGATGGCGCATTGTTCTCATAAAAATCGCAAATGTAGTCATCACCATATTCGTCCTTGGCTATAGTTCCCGAACCCGACTTATCAGATACCATTAAGTATTCGTTACCGGCTGCATATACTTCTAATGTCTTAGGGATTAAGAAGTTAAAGGCTACCATGATGCTTAAGCACCAGGCGAGTAGTCTATTAAAGCTTTTATTTATACGCATAAATTCCTCCTGTATAAATGTGTTATCCCTCGCTACACTCGGGATAAAGATTCTTCGATTCGCGAAGTCATGACATGGTTGTCATTCCTTACAACCCCTTCACTTATAATATCTTATTTTTCTTTCTCCTCGTGCGCTCTGTATGTGTTAACAAGCCATGTTCCGCTTCTTGTAAGATCAGAACCGGTCCAACCACCATTGGTCTTAGAGCAACTTGACTTGAGCATAGAAGCCGCCTCATTCTTGTTACACAAACTCCAGTTACAATATGGAATACCATACTTATCAAGAAGATTAATCCATGTATCTGCGCTATCAAAGTCATATCCGCCGGCTCCTGAAGCATCACATGTACCAAACTCGGTTACAAATATAGGAATACCTGCATTGTATGCCTTGGTCACCTTACTTCTAAGTGAGTCCTTATGAGTCGCAGCATAGAAATGAACTGTGTACATAACATTATCATCCTTGATTTCATGACCGATAACCTCATCAACATCCTGAGACCAGGTGTTAGTACCGCAGACGACAATCGCCTTGCTTCCACAGTCCCTTATAATCTTGGTTATAGTCTTAGCGTAAGCATAGAGATCCTTCTTGCCGTCCTTATACCACTTAACGTTGACAGGCTCATTACATATTTCAAATATTACATTGTCGTAATCCTTGTACATTGTAGCGTACTTCTTAAAGAATGCCTTGGCATCGTCTATGTTAGACCATGGATCTGCAGTACCGCTATCATGAACATGCCAGTCAACAATCGCATACATGCCAAGCTCCTTAGCATAAGAAACTCCATTCTGTGTAGCCTTATCAAGCTTACTCTTAGAACCTTGAGTGTATCCACCCTGAGTTACATAATTGACAAGCCTTACCATATTGACACCCCACTCGTCCCTAAGCGACTGAAATGCTGCCTTGTTGACATAAGGAGTCATCTCGTTCCAATGCATACCATGAGTGGATGCTCCGCGAAGATTGACCTTGTTACCGTTAGCATCAACAATAACAGGCGCCTTGTATCCGTCTACATTAGCCAAATGAAGCGCACCGTGCTTGCCAACCGGTGTATCGGCAAATGCTACATCCTTGGTCTTGCCTGTCATCTCATACTTAAGCTCGGTATTAGGAGTTGACGAAGCTGAGCTTGATGATGACGAACTTGATGAACTTGAACCGCCGCCGTTGGCAACAATTTTGGCATAATTGATTGTGTATTTAAGCTTGGCTCCCTTGCATTTCTTCTTGGGACTTGCAATCCTTATTCCGAGTCTTCCGATACTTGAATATGAATTGATATCGAGCGTAAGCTTGTAGGTCTTGCCCTTCTTAATCACGCCGGACTCAACCTCCTTCCAGCTTCCGTACTTAGAATCCATTGCATAAGCAATAATCTTAAGTCCCTTCTTGGATATCCCTCTGACCTTGACACTGACACTGAACTTCAACGAGTTATAACTTCCAAGGTTAGATGAAACATCCGAAGGTATAGAATCCCTAGTATAAAAGTCAGCAATGTAGTCGCTTCCGTACTTGTTCTTGACTACCTTCTTGCTCCCTTTCTTCTTCTTGGTAAGAGTGTAGGTCTTGCCTGCCGCATTTACGTCACTGCAAATGTTGTCAACCCCGGTAAATGACATAACAACTGCTAGCAACATAATGAGCGCAAGAGCTCTCTTAAAGCTGGTCTTCATGTTCATAAAAATGGCCTCCTTAAATGCACTTAAAAGTCACGAAATCACTACCTTTTATTATCCTACTTTTTGGCATAAAAATCAATCAGATGTTGAAGCAGAACACCGAATAATTAACAACCGGCTGTACCACTAATACTGATTATTAATTCACGAGGCTAAGACCATTACCGGATAAAAACAAATTAAAGAATCATAATAAAAAAGCGCCTGCATTTGCAAGCGCCATAATCTCTTATTAATCGTTATATCCGTTAGGATTCTTGCTCTGCCAGTTCCATGAATCGGCACACATATCCTCTATTCCGTACTTAGCTTCCCAGTTAAGCTCCTTCTTTGCAAGCGAAGCATCAGCATAACAGGTTGCGATATCGCCGGGACGTCTAGGCTTAATCTGATATGGAACCTCATGCCCACAAGCTTTAGAAAATGCCTTGATTACATCGAGTACGCTATATCCGTTACCGGTTCCGAGATTATAGACCTTAACTCCCGGATTCTCCTTAATCTTGTCAAGCGCTTTAACATGTCCAATCGCTAAATCAACTACGTGGATATAATCTCTGACTCCTGTTCCATCCGGAGTATCATAATCGTCTCCAAATACTCCTACGCATTCAAGCTTACCTATTGCAACCTGTGCAACATATGGAAGGAGATTGTTAGGGATTCCCTTAGGATCCTCTCCTATCATGCCACTTTTGTGGGCTCCGATAGGGTTGAAATACCTGAGCAGGATAACATTCCAATCATTATCCGCGGTATGAATATCAGTAAGAATCTGCTCAAGCATACTCTTAGTCCATCCGTATGGATTAGTAGGTGTTCCCTTAGGACACTCCTCAGTAATAGGTATAAATGCCGGATCACCATAAACAGTTGCAGAAGATGAGAATATAATATTCTTACAATTATGTTCTCTCATAACTTCAACCAAAGTCAAAGTTCCGGTTATATTATTCTTATAATACTCTAAAGGCTTAGCAACCGATTCACCAACAGCCTTAAGTCCTGCAAAATGAATAACCGCATCAATACTCTCAGAAGTAAATATCTTCTCAAGTGCTTCCTTATCAAGCATATCATTCTCATAGAATGTTACCTTCTTGCCGGTAATCTCTTCTATCCTGTCAACAGCCTTCTTGCTTGAATTATAGAGGTTGTCTAAAATAACAACTTCATATCCGGCATCAAGAAGCTCAACACATGTATGACTTCCAATGTAACCGGCACC
>CAMVPR010000056.1 GCA_947169385.1 uncultured Lachnospiraceae bacterium
TCTAACGAACCTGAGTTAACTCCTACCCTTATAGGTACATTATATTCCTTGGCAACATCAACAACAGCCTTTACCTTGTCTGCTCCACCGATATTGCCCGGATTAATTCTAATCTTGTCTGCACCATTCTTAATAGCTTGTATTGCCAACCTATAATCAAAATGAATATCGGCAACCAAAGGAATGTTAATCTCCTTCTTGATATCAGGCAATGCGAGAGCAGCAGCCTCATCGTTAACCGTACACCTTATAATATCGCATCCTGCGCTCTCTAACGCCTTAATCTGAGCAACAGTGGCATTAACGTCGGATGTCTTAGTGTTAGTCATAGATTGAATCATTATAGGATTACCTCCACCTATGACTTTGTCGCCTATATGAATAACTTTGGTATTATCTCTATACATATTATCACTCCATAAAGAAACGAATAGTCCATCATAAGATATGATGGACATTGTTGTCATTTTCTAAAGAAAATATTGGCTATATCGTTGTACATAACAAGAACCATAAGTCCCATAAGTATAACGAAACCTATGAAATGTACAAATCCTTCCTTGTTAGGGTCTAGCTTCTTGCCTCTTATCACTTCAACAATGACAAATAATATACGTCCACCGTCAAGAGCCGGAATCGGAAGAAGATTCATAACTCCCAAGTTAGCAGATATCATTATCGTAAAGCTAAGCAAGCTCTCTAATACAGCCAAAAATCCAAATTCTGAACTCTGCTCGTACACATCTCCAACCATATTGACAATTCCAACAGGTCCGGCTATAGAATCCTTAGAAGCGTGACCTGTTATGATATACTTAAGGCTTAATATAACCGTCTTAATCTGATATCTGACCTCTAAAAGCGAGTATCCTAATACTCCAAATACATTCTCCTTGGTGTTGATATCAGTGTAATTGCTGTTATATGTAAGACCTGTCTCATAAGACTCTGATTTATTAGGGGTAACCTCAAGAGTCCTCTCTTCGCCTTCTCTTATAAATGAAACATCGACAGTATCGGCGCTTAATGCATTAGTTCCTATGAACTCAAAGAAATCAGCTCCGGAATTAATCTTAGTGTCTCCGACAGCAGTAATGACATCACCGTTCTTAAAGCCTGCCTTCTCCATAGCTCCACCTTCAACAACAGTAATCTTGCACTTGGAGTCATCATTTGAATAACTCATACCAAACATGTACTTGGAAACCTTCTTAGGCTCTATAACTGTGTCGTATTTCTGGCCATCTCTTTCAAATGTTACCTTAATAGCCTTATCGTCAACCGGGTTAACAAAGTCGCTAAGGTAAATCTCTCTACCCACACCGATAGTATAACCGTTATACTTCTTGATTAAATCGCCCTCTCTTAATCCGGCTTCATAGGCAGCAGAGTCCTTCTCA
The DNA here is from genome assembly GCA_947169385.1 of uncultured Lachnospiraceae bacterium. Classification (GTDB taxonomy): domain Bacteria; phylum Bacillota; class Clostridia; order Lachnospirales; family Lachnospiraceae; genus NC2004. The sequence continues at coordinate 1,401 of CAMVPR010000056.1, forward strand.
ACAGATACAACTTTAGGTACATCTGCACCAACCAAAGCAATTAGGACAACAGCCAAGATAAATGCCAAAATAAAGTTAAAGAACGGTCCTGCAAAAAGAACCATAAATCTCTGCAACGCTGTCTTGTTGCACAAGGCTCGCTCGTCGTCTTCAACGACCTCGTCCTCTCCTATCATGGAACAGTAGCCACCTAGAGGGAGCAACCTTATAGAATACATGGTCTCACCCTTGTTAAGCGAAAAGAGCTTAGGTCCCATTCCCACAGCAAATTCCGTAACTCCAACTCCATTGGCTTTAGCAAGCAGAAAGTGTCCCAATTCATGAATGAACACAATCACAGCGAATATCAGTAAAGCAATAATAATCTTCAAAAAATAACATCCTTTCTAAAATAATTATTTATAATTCTTGTCTAAGTATTCATAGACATTCTTCTCAATCTCAATAATCTCATCAACATTAGGATTCTCAATTAATTTATGAGAATCTATAGCTGTTCTGATAATATCATATATATCTAGAAATGCTATCTCTCCATTTAAGAACTTCTTGACGGCATATTCATTGGCAGCATTGTAAACAGTAGGCATTGAACCGCCTATATTGCCGACTTCATATGCATACTTAAGCCCTAGAAATGTATCCATATCCGGTTCTTCAAATGTCATCGTCTTCAGCTGATAAAAGTCAAGTTTCTTAGAATCAAGCTCTCTCCTCTTAGGATATGTAAGCGCATACTGTATAGGCAGCTTCATATCCGGTGTTCCTAGCTCGGCAATAATTGCGCCATCCTCGTACTCAACCATAGAATGAATAACAGATTGAGGATGCACAACAACCTGAACCTTGTCATAGGATACTCCAAACAGCCACTTGGCCTCCATAACCTCAAGGCCTTTATTGACAAGCGTGCTCGAATCTATCGTTATCTTAGCTCCCATCGACCAATTAGGATGTTTAAGGGCATCATCCCTTGTAACACTCTTAAGTTGTTCCTTGGTATAACCCCTAAACGGTCCACCTGAGCAAGTAAGAAGAATCTTAGAAATCTCATTATGTCTCTCACCGTTAAGCGACTGAAAGATTGCAGAATGCTCGGAGTCTACAGGCAATATCTTGACACCATAGGCGTCTGCTAACGGAATAATAATGTGTCCAGCGGTTACTAAAGTCTCCTTGTTGGCAAGTGCAATATCCTTCTTGGATTCAATCGCAGCTACGGTAGGCATAACTCCAATCATACCGACAATAGCAGTAACAAGTATGTCAGACTCCTTGATAGAAGCCACCTCTAAGAGCCCTTCCATACCACCAACAACCTTACAAGGAATGTCCTTAATCTTGAGTGCAAGTTCTTTAGCCTTGTCCTCATCATATACTGCACAGAGCAAAGGCTTAAACTCTCTGACTTGCTTCTCTAACAGATCAATATTGCTGTTGCAGGAAAGAGCTACAATCCTAAAATCCTCACTGTACTGTCTTACAACCTCAATAGTCTGGGTTCCGATAGAACCGGTCGATCCCAAAATAGCAATATTCTTCATATCAATACACTTCCTTAGTTGATAAACATAGTTACAAGATAATAAACGATAGGTGCAGTCATAATTATACTGTCAAATCTATCCATAATTCCACCGTGTCCCGGAATCAGATTGCCGTAATCCTTGATATCAAACTGTCTCTTGATTGCAGATGCAGCCAAATCTCCTACAACAGATATTGCTCCGCCCAATCCGCAAATAACAGCAAATACGGTAATAAGCTTGACATCTACCAAAGTACCGGTAATCTTGCCAAATATAAATGAATAAATGATACCGAGCACTGCAGCACCAACTACTCCACCTACAAAGCCTTCAATAGACTTCTTAGGAGATAACTTAGGGCTCATCTTGTGCTTACCGAATAACTTACCTACACAGTAAGCAAGAGTATCGTTACCCCACGCGGCAAGGAATACCAATACGACGTACGCGCCACCATTTGTCAAAAATCTAACCGAATAGATAAATGAAAGCATTACGCCAACATAGAAAAATGCGAAAAATGGAAGCATTATATCGTGAAGCTTGTATTTAGGATACCTAAACACATAGAAACACATAAGAATCATCATAAATACAACCATCAGAAACAGGTATATAAAACCATATGCCCTAAATGTGTATCCTACTCCCAAAAACGCATACATCAGTACTGTGAATACCTCTGTAATAACCATCAATTCTTTAGACCAGTGCTTAGGCACTCTCATAAGCTCATATATACCTATGAGCGATATGAGTTCAATCATAAAGAGACTCACAAAACCGCCAAAATACAAGGTCACTATCATCAATGCAACTAGGATAATTCCACTTATCAATCTATCTCTAAACATCTTAAGTCCTCCTTAAATCCCGCCAAATCTGCGTTCTCTTCCGTTGTAATACTCAATTGCCTTGATAAGCTCCTGCTTATTGAAATCAGGCCACAGGCAATCTGTAAAATAAAACTCTGAGTACCCGAGCTGCCAGAGCATAAAGTTGGATAGTCTCTGCTCGCCGCTGGTTCTTATAAGCAAATCAGGGTCAGGTATATCATAAGTATCAAGCGCATTAGTAAGAGTCTCTTCTTCTATGTCGTCAGGGTTAATCTTGCCTGATGACACATCTTTAGCTATCGACCTCACTGCCCTGATAATCTCATCTCTGCTTCCGTAATTAAGAGCAATCGTGAATTGTAACCCATCATTGGATGCTGACACCTTCTCTAACTTCTCAATGCTGCTTCTTAATGAATCGTCAAGTCCTGACTTATCTCCAATCACTCTTACTCGCATATTATTCTTGGTAGTACGCTCAATACTGTCAATCAAATACTTGCCGAGAAGATCCATCAACGCCTTAACTTCGCTATCCGGCCTCTTCCAGTTCTCAGTTGAAAATGCATATACAGTCAAATACTTAATTCCTAAATCCCAAGCATCTTCACATATCTGCTCAACAGTCTTAGCCCCTTCAACATGTCCCATATTGCGAGGAAGAAGTCTCTTCTTAGCCCATCTTCCATTGCCGTCTAAGATAATAGCGACATGATTGGGTGGATTAAGAGTTGAACCCTTAGTGTTCTTCGCCATAATAATCTCCTTAATTACAAAAACGAAATTAAGGGGGTGTATGCTTAACACCCCCATTATAATCATATATTAGACAGTCATGATCTCCTTAGTCTTTGAATCTGTCATATCATCAGTCTGCTTAATGTACTTGTCAGTAAGCTTCTGAATCTTGTCCTCGATATCCTTGAGTTCGTCATCTGAGATATCTCCGTTCTTGTTCTGCTTCTTGAAGTCGTCATTGGCATCACGTCTGATGTTACGGATTGCAACCTTGCAGTTCTCTGACTTCTTCTTAACATCCTTAGCAAGCTCTTTACGTCTATCTTCTGTAAGCTCAGGAAATGTTAATCTGATTGACTTACCGTCATTGTTAGGAGTAATTCCAACATCAGAAACCATAATAGCTTTCTCAATGTCCTTAAGAATTGATGCTTCCCAAGGAGTTATAAGAAGGCTTCTGGCTTCAGGAACAGTAATGTTACCAACCTGCTGTAATGGCGTTGGAGTTCCATAGTACTCAACCATAATATTATCAAGAACATGCGGGTTAGCTCTACCGGCACGGATAGATGTAAACTCAGTTCTTAGATTCTCAAGGGACTTGCCCATCTTCTCTTCGTATTGCTCTAACATAATCTCATACCTTTCTTAATATATTAATCAATATTGACATAGGTTCCATTGAAATCACCCGTTAACGACTTAACGATGCTGTCTTCTTCATTCAACCCAAATATCATCATAGGCATCTTGTTCTCAAGGCACATTAAAGTAGCGCTCAAGTCAATAACCTGAAGCTTATCTTCCAATACCTGATTAAGTGTGATTGAATCATACTTAACAGCGTTAGGATTAACCTTAGGATCGCTGTCATACACACCATCAATAGCCTTGGCAAGTAAGATATAATCTGCTTCTATCTGAATCGCTCTAAGAGCGGTCGCAGTATCGGTTGAGAAATATGGATGACCTGTGCCACCTGCAAAGAATACCACCTTACCGGCATTAAGTGCCTCCATAGCTGCATCTTTACTATATAAAACTGAACAATCACCGCACATAAACGGAGTCATAACAACAGTATCAATACCTTCCGTTCTAAATATCTCAGATACATAGATACAGTTCATAATCGTTGCAAGCATTCCAATCTGGTCTGCCTTGGTGCGCTCTATCTTATTGCTGGTTCTTCCTCTCCAGAAATTACCGCCACCGATAACAACGCCCATCTGAATACCGGAATCTATAACCTGCTTGACCTGCTTAGCAACGCCTACAACAGTTGCTTCATCAAATCCTGTATGCTTCTCACCGGCTAAAGCTTCGCCAGAAAGCTTAAGTAATACTCTCTTAATACCCATAAGCCACCTCTATATTAGCTCTCAAATACGCTGCTAACGTCGATATCATTGTAACTCTGTGAGCACATACCTTCCATAACAGCACCATTGTTAACCTGTACTGAACGAGACTTAATATTACCCATAACAACAGCTGATGAATCAATGATAACAGGTCCGTTAACATCAATATCACCCTTAACAGCGCCTGCAATAACTGCAGAAGTAGCCTTAATGTTACCAACGATAACAGAACCGCCGCCAATCTTAACGCTTCCTTCACTGATCATATCGCCTGTTACATTGGCAGTATCGGTAAATATCTCTGATGCCCTAGATGTACCCTTAACAATACCTGAAATAGTAAGCTTGCCCTTACATGTAACATCACCATCAACAATACCAACAATCTCGATTGATCCGGTTGTCTCTAAATTACCGGTAATCTTGGTTCCTTTGGTAATCACTGCGCTCTCATCATCAGCAGGAGTATCGTCAAATGTTGCCTCCTCTGTCTTAGTCTCCTCAACCTGCTCTGAAATCTTTTCGGTACTCATTACTTCTTCCTCCTTGGTATCGCTTTCTTGAACTTCTTCTGTCTCTTCTTCAGTTTCTGTCACTTCTTCTGCCTCTTCTGCAGCTTCTGTTGCTTCTTCTGCTGCTTCCTCTTGATTGATTGTCTCATCAACAGCAGGATCGACAAATGTTGCATCTTCTGAGAGTTCCTCTAAAGTTGCATCTATCTCAGACAACCTAGGCTCCTTGTCAGCTTTAAGTTCTTCAACTAACTCCTCTTCTTGAGCCTTCTCGTCGCTTGAAGCCTCAGTAGCCTCTTCTTTAGAAGCTTCCTCTCCTTCTACATCACCAAACAAATCTGCAAGCTCAGAATCGATATCATCAAGAGCAACATCTTCGCTCTTAACCTCGTCATCAACAAGCTCACTGACTGCCTGTGACATATCTTCCTTTAAATCTGAAAACAAGCCCATAATATGCCTCCTTAAATAACTATTTCTATATTGTGTGAGTATAGCGAAAGTGAATCAATCTCCTTCTGAAGCTTGACAATACGTCTATATAGCAGAATATTGCATACAAATGAACAAATAATACATATAATCACAAAAATCAAAACGAGTTTGAGTGGATTCGGTCTCTTGAACCCACGCTTCTTATCAGCTTTATTGGTATCATTGCTCATATCTGACATATATGATTCATCCTCCTAAAATGTCACACGCTTCATAGTATAACACAACCAAAACAAAAACGCTACATCTAGTTTATAATTTGTGCAACTTACAACAACTTGAGCAAATTAAGGGGTTGATCGATGATAAATGTGGCACCGTTGTCCTTAAGCGTCTGTTCATCTCTGAATCCCCATAAAACCGAAATACAAGTTATACCCGCATTTTTAGCCGTCATTACATCAACCTCTGAATCTCCGACATAGACTGACGACTTGACATCTGATCCAAGTTCCTCTATAGCCTTCAACACCGTATCAGGTGCCGGCTTTCTCTTGATATTCTCACTCTCTCCCACTGCAACACTTATAAGCCCATCAAAATATATCTTATTAAGTTCCTTGACAACACTATCCATCTTGTTAGAGACAATCGCGGTCTTGATGCCGCGAGCTTTAAGTTCCTCTAACGTCTCCATAATATCCTCATACGGTCTTGTCTTGACAGCGGCATGCTCCTTATAATATGCCTTAAAGTCTTCAAATGTCTCGTCAAATGCCTTGGCCTCTAATCCGCCCGGAATAGCAAGCTCCATAAGTCTCTTGACACCATTGCCCAAGTACCTTCTTACATCATCTAAAGAATGCGTGGTAAAACCATGTTTCTCTAAAGCGTAATTGACAGCATCAGTTAAATCTTCCAACGTGTTAAGCAAAGTTCCATCCAAATCAAAAATCACTGTATCATAACTCTCCATGGTTAAAACGGCCTCCTTAATTGATAATTAATCTACCTACATTATTATATCATTTAAGAAATGTAATTCAAGTAATAAATATTAAAACGGGCATGTGAACAGAATAATGCTTAACCGGGCAATATTAATCTGCTTTATCGCTTTAAAGTGTTGAAATTGAATTTGAAGTGTGATATACTCTTCTTTCGGAAATGGTTACTTATACTAATCATTTCACAATTCTTTTTACTCACGAAAGGAGAACTTACGATGATCTTGAAAGTTCTTATGCTCATCATTTTCTTTGGTGTGCTTATCGGCATAGGCTTATATTGCCGTAAAAATGCTACTGATGTTAACGGATTTGTATTGGGAGGAAGAAATGTCGGTCCTTGGCTGACTGCATTTGCATACGGAACATCCTACTTCTCTGCCGTAATCTTTGTCGGCTATGCGGGACAGTTTGGATGGAAGTATGGTATCGCATCTACATGGGTAGGTCTTGGAAATGCTTTTATCGGCTCTTTGCTTGCTTGGGCTATCTTAGGAAGAAGAACCCGTATCCAGACTCAGCACCTTGACACTGCAACAATGCCTGAATACTTCGGTAAGAGATTTGACAGTAACATGTTAAGAGTTGTTGCTTCTGTTATTACGTTTGGCTTCTTAATCCCATATACCGCGTCTTTATATAACGGATTATCAAGGCTTTTCGGAATGGCTTTTGATATCGACTACACCGTATGTATCGTAATCATGGCAATCCTCACCGGTATCTACGTTATCGCCGGTGGATATATGGCAACTGCTATCAACGATTTCATCCAGGGATGTGTAATGCTCGTCGGTATTGTAGCTGTTATTCTCGCTGTACTAAAGAACAATGGCGGTTTCTTAGAAGCATTAAACAGTCTTGCAAGTGTCAGTGACGAAACTGTTTCTGCACAGCCTGGTGTATTCGCTTCATTTTTCGGGCCTGACCCACTTAACCTTTTAGGAGTTGTCTTACTTACATCTCTTGGTACCTGGGGACTTCCACAGATGGTTCAGAAATTCTACGCCATCAAGAGCGAACACGATATCAAGAAAGGTACTGTAATCTCAACATTCTTCGCTCTCGTAGTAGCCGGCGGATGCTATTTCTTAGGTGGCTTCGGTCGTTTGTATGATGTAGATGTTGCAAATGTTGGTTTTGACGCAATCGTGCCTACCATGTTATCAAGCTTGAGCTCATTTATGATCGGACTTGTTGTAATTCTTGTTCTTTCAGCATCTATGTCCACTCTTTCATCACTTGTAATTGCTTCAAGTTCAACAATAACAATCGACTTCTTAAAAGGCAATATTATAAAGAACATGGACGATAAGAAGCAGGTGTTTATCATAAGATTGTTTATCGTAATCTTCATTGCAATATCAGTTGTACTTGCTGCTATACAGTACAAGTCAAGCGTTAACTTTATTGCGCAGATGATGGGTATCTCTTGGGGAGCTTTAGCCGGTTCATTCCTTGCTCCATTCTTATATGGACTTTATTGGAAAGGGACTACTAAGATTGGATGTCTTGCAAGCTTTGCATTTGGAACAATCGTCATGGTACTTAATGTATTCTTGAGACCTTCGTTCCCTACTCTATTGCAATCACCAATTAACTGTGGTGCATTTACAATGATTGCCGGTTTCGTTATTGTTCCTTTGGTTAGTATAATAACCAAGAAACCTGATAAGGCAATTGTAGATGATGCATTTGTCTGCTACGAAGAAACAACTGTAGTTAAGCAGACCACATCATTAGGAGAATAATTCTAAAACATATATAATAAGCGGCGAGTTAATCGCCGCTTTTATTAAAAGGGAGCCAACCGGCTCCCTATATTTATGCTCTTATTAAGTCTATAAGCTTCTTATGCGTATTGACAGTGAATTCGGCATGCGTGAAATCATAGCTTGTAATACTTCTGTATAATACGTCTCTTGACGCTGCACCGAAAAGAATTGTTGCAAATTCATTAGGAGTAAATATATCTTTAGCTTCGCCGTTCTCAACCGCAAGTTCGTACTCTCTCATAATGAAATCCCTTCTTCCGGCGATACATTCAGATATAATATCTCTTGTAGCGACATTGTGAAGAAAGACCTCATAATCAACCACAAACGCGGCCATATCGCCATAGTTGGTATAGTATGTGGAAAGCAGCTTAAAATATTCCGTAATCTTATCAATATGACTTATATTTTTAGATTCAACAGTTGCAACCAATTGAGGGTCGAACTTAACATATTCCTTGCACACTTCAACCAGCAACCCGTCTCTATCTCCAAAATTCCTTGTAACTACATCAATAGGAACTCCGCCCATCATTGCAACACTCTCTAGTGAAAGAGATTCTACACCCGAATCACTTATGAGTTTAATCGCATCGGCAACAATCCTATCCTTGATACTTATATAACTCTTTCTCATAACAATCTCTCCATATTAATTATTTAAGATTCTTCGCTTCGCTAAGAATGACATTATTATTACTTCACATCATTTCGTAGAGTCGAACATCGTCCGCCACTTGTGGAGCACACTGTGCTCCGCTACGAAATACCACATCATCCCCTGTCTATAGTAATATCATAGACAGTATCCGTTCTAAGCGTTGATATCTTATCTAACAACTCTTGCTTAAATTCTTCATCAGACCTCTTGTAATCGTACGGAATCAAGACATCAAAGAATACCTTAATCTCTCCTAAACAATTACTCATCCTAAAATCATGAATATCCGCCTTGGCATTGATACCTTTAAGAATATTGAAAATGCTCTCCTTAAGCTCTAACAGTTCCGTATCATCCATGACTATAGGATCAATGTGAATGGTAACCTCTCTGACTATCTCCTTACTCTGCAGTTCTCTCTCAATCAAGTCAATTACTTCATGAGCCTCAACTAAAGACATCGTAGAAGGCATCTCAACATGAAATGAAGCTATCATACGAGAAGGACCATATTCATGTATTCTTAAATCATGAACGCCTAATATCTCCTCTCTTGACATTGCTACAGTAAGAATCGACTCAACAATATCGTCAGAAGGTGCTTCGCCCAAAAGCGGTTCAATTGTCTCAATCGCAGATCCGATGCCCGCATAAATGACAAACAAAGAAACTATCAAGCAGGCATATCCATCAATATTGACATCAAATGCAATCTTGATTATAACCGATATCAAAGCAACCCCGGTAGTAATACAATCATTTCTACTATCAAGCGCGGTCGCCTTCATAGCCTTGGATGATATAATCTTACTTATCTTGCCATAAAACAGGAACATCCACATCTTAACGCATATCGCAACCACCAATATAATAATAGTCGCAATATCGACATCCATCTTGGCAGGCTTGATAATGTTACCAATGGACGTCTTAAACAATTCAAGAGCAATCGCAATAACTGCTGCTGCCACTACAAATCCCGCAATATACTCCGCTCTTCCGTGTCCATAAGGATGCTCTTTATCGGCAGGCTTACCCGACATCTTAAAGCCAACCATAGTCACTATTGACGAAGTAGCATCCGACAGATTATTGATGGAATCGGCAACTATAGACATAGTTCCGGTAACAAGTCCTGTAACAATCTTGAACAGCGTCAGAAAAATGTTAAGAACAATCCCAACCATCCCAGCAACTACGCCATATCTCTCTCGAACCTTAGGTGTCTTGACTTTGTCACTGTCTCTTATAAAAAGCCGGATAATTAAAGCAGTCATATTAATCTCCTCTGTAAGTCTAGATTTTTATTATAGCACACATTCATAAATATAGGAATAATATATGTATATATTTCACAATTTTTTGCATTTTCAGAAAATGATACTCATAATTCTTACAAATGTTAGAGGCTTGAACACTCACTAACATTACCGAAAACAAGCCATTTTCAATTGACATAAAAAGATACTTGCGATATAATTGTGTCTAGGTTTTGCGTTGTGTTATATATCTTTAACATGCGCAAGCAATCCTTATATTATAATATAAAGAAAAGAGGTATACGTAAATGGCAACAGTTGATTTAAGTAAGTACGGTATCACTGACGTACAAGAGATCATCTACAATCCTTCATATGATAAGCTCTATGAAGACGAGACAGATCCTTCCCTTACAGGATTTGACAAGGGACAGGTTACTGAGCTTGGTGCAGTTAATGTTATGACAGGTATCTATACCGGTCGTTCTCCTAAGGACAAGTTCATCGTTGATGATGCTAAGTCTCATGACACAGTATGGTGGACAACCGATGAGTATCCTAATGACAACCATCCTGCAACTCAGGAAGCTTGGGACGCTTGTAAGAAGCTTGCTCTTGATCAGTTATCAGGCAAGAAGCTTTATGTAGTAGATGCATTCTGCGGTGCTAATAAAGATACACGTATGGCTGTTCGTTTCATTATGGAAGTTGCATGGCAGGCTCACTTTGTAACTAACATGTTCATCAAGCCTACCCCAGAGGAAGAAGCTAACTTCGAGCCTAACTTCGTAGTTTACACAGCTTCTAAGGCTAAGGTAGAGAATTATAAAGAGCTCGGTTTGAATTCAGAGACCGCTGTATTGTTCAACGTTACAGATCGTGAGCAGATCATTCTTAACACCTGGTACGGTGGAGAGATGAAGAAGGGTATGTTCTCAATGCAGAACTACTTCCTTCCACTTCAGGGTATGGCTTCAATGCACTGCTCTGCTAACACAGATATGGACGGTAAGCATACTGCTATCTTCTTCGGTCTTTCAGGAACAGGTAAGACCACTCTTTCTACAGATCCTAAGAGACTTCTTATCGGTGATGACGAGCACGGTTGGGATGACAACGGTGTATTCAACCTTGAGGGTGGATGCTACGCTAAGGTTATCAACCTTGATGCTGAGTCTGAGCCAGATATCTACAACGCAATCAAGAGAGATGCTCTCTTAGAGAACGTTACTGTTGATGAGAACGGTAAGATTGATTTTGCTGACAAGTCAGTTACTGAGAACACTCGTGTTTCTTATCCAATCAACCACATCGAGAAGATTGCTAAGAATGTTAACACTGTTTCATCCGGTCCGGATGCAGACAACGTTATCTTCCTTTCAGCAGATGCATTCGGAGTACTTCCTCCTGTATCTATTCTTACTCCAGAGCAGACACAGTACTATTTCCTTTCAGGATTTACTGCTAAGCTTGCTGGTACAGAGCGTGGAATCACAGAGCCTACTCCTACATTCTCAGCTTGCTTCGGTCAGGCATTCTTAGAGCTTCATCCTACTAAGTACGGTGAGGAGCTTGTTAAGAAGATGCAGAAGTCAGGTGCTAAGGCTTATCTTGTTAACACAGGATGGAACGGAACCGGTAAGAGAATCTCAATCAAGGATACTCGTGGAATCATCGACGCTATCCTTAGCGGAGACGTTCTTAAGGCTCCTACTAAGAAGATCCCTATGTTCGACTTCGAGGTTCCTACAGAGCTTCCTGGTGTTGATCCTGCAATTCTTGATCCTAGAGATACTTACGCAGACGCTTCTGAGTGGGATGCTAAGGCTAAGGATCTTGCTGAGAGATTCATCAAGAACTTCAAGAAGTATGAGACCAACGAGGCAGGTAAGGCATTAGTTGCTGCAGGTCCACAGCTTTAATTAGATTTTTCTTAATATTATATAATAAACCGAGGCGTAATCGCCCCGGTTTATTTATTTCTTAAAAATCAGATTATATACTTTATTGTACTCATCTTCGCTTATGCTTTCATTTGAAAATCCCGCACGCTCTAAGATATTAATAACATCATTATAATCGCTGTCGCTAATCTCTATCATTTGACTGTCTCTAAGATACGAAACCTGTTCAGCGTAGTTGACTTTATCAAAGTCCTCTCGCTTTCTAAGTTTATCCATATACCTCTGATATCTAAGAATAATAGCATCAGAATAGTCCGCGTTTGATAGCGCTTTTCGATATTCAAAGTACGGTCTTAATCTTAACGCCATAAATGCAATTAGCGTAATCATAAACAGCGCAAGAATAATAAAAGCAATCCTGTTCATGAGATAATCGTCTATCTTGACATTCGGAGCATTGATATTATTCGCTGTCTGGTTATCCGCTCCGTTGGTAAGATTATTGAACGCATTCCAGAAATCAACCGTGTCTTCTTCATCTCCAGGCGGAGTTACATCACATATAACCCAACCCTTGTCCTTGTCGTAAATCTCAACCCAGGCATGAGCAGCCGCATCAGTCACATTAACATCCACAACACCGGTCTTGCCCATCTCAGAATAGCCGGAATAATAATCAGAGTAATTCTCACCCTCTACCAATTCACCATTGTCAATCACATTGTCAAATGATACCGCATACCCTTCACAATATCTAGCCGGAATCCCCATATACCTGAATATCAGAGTAGCTGCGGAAGCATAATGTGCACAATACCCTTTCTTGTTCTTATCGAGAAAATAATTGACGAAATCAGCGTCATTAGGCGTTGCACCGGGTCTTATAGTATACGGAATATTCTCAACATAATAATCGATTACTTTATCAACAATCTCCTTATCATCAAGTCCTCTCAGCCCGACCTCATCAACAAACTTCATAATCGTAGGGACATTGGCATCGGGAACCTCAAGAAAATCATCATAATACTCTTCGCTTACATCAATATTATTAGCTCCCATCCAAGGATAATAAGTATAAGTAAAATGATTGCCCGGGCGCATCTCATTATTAGAATCAAGCGAATAATACGGAAGATAATACCTGATCTCCGTATCTACATTGGTAACCTTAACCTTACCCATAGCTGAATATTGCGCACCGTTCTCGTATGCTTTCTTAAGCGCCGTGGCCTCTGCACTTGTGTAAATCTCAGGTGTAATATAGTCATCATCCTGTTTCCAGAAATTGTCGAAAGGCCTATACTCCCTACCGGTAAAATCCTTGACATAGAAGGTATCATAGCTATACGGCGTGTATCTTAACATAATATCAGTCTGGTAATCGAGATGAATCGAAGACACTCCACCCAATCTTCCGGAGTTAAGTCCACCGGAATTCTGATAGAAATTCATAACTCCTGCAAGACCGTATGTTGCTAAGTTAGTAGCATACTCGACTGTACTGATCTTATAGGCATCATCTGACCTTGAAGATGCATATGTATTCTTAGGAAATATCCTATTAACAACAGTCGAAAGCACTAATATAAAGACAAATGCCGTAAGAATCGCCTGAACACCAATCTTATATTCAAGAGCGTAAGCAATCTGCTTGCCATTGTACCTAAACACAGAATTCTTGCGGTGCTGTACATTATGCTTGCTTCCCCTGTAGAAATAAGCACTTACAATACCTGTAAAATACATGATTGTATAGATAGTGTCAGGCTCCTTCTCAAAGTACATAGAAAGAATCAATATAGTCGATGTTAAAAACGCAGCAACGATATATCTCATTGTCCTCGAAATATAGTTATTGACAACGATATTGGATATTATGACAAATGCTATCGAGAACATGGTAACTGAAAGACTTCTGTCTGCTATCTTCTCCTGGAAGTCCTGACGACCCGGCAAATCAAGATAAGTAACCGCAACATCAAGAGTATCATTGACGATTACATAGAATCCGGAGTTGATATAGTCTCTGAACATAATAATATATGCCGCAACAAGCGCAAAGAATACAGTGTACCCAAGATTCTCAATCAGATAACTTCTATACATCAACGCACATATAATAGCTGTAGATAAAGCAACAACGTTAACCACCATATGAGAAAAGTCTATATTCATCGATGTAAGAAAGCTACCCAAACCTCCCATAACAAGAAGGTATACTATTACAGCCTTAACAAAAAGCAATCTTGCCCTGCTCTCTGTTATGTCGTATATCGATCTGTCAATCTCTATACCTTCACATATTGTAATAGGATCTTTCTCATCCTTCCATTTCAATCGGAACGGCATCTAAATCACCTTCTTCGTTAATACCAACTTTAATGTAAGCCTTAAGCTCAGGATAAACGCTTAAAACATACATAGATACATC
>CAMVPR010000057.1 GCA_947169385.1 uncultured Lachnospiraceae bacterium
GTCTTAATAAGATTTGAATCTTGCTTTTTAGATGTTGACTATATGCAGTTTTGAAGATATAATGTTTTATGTCTTTTGATTATTCGCGCTCCGCGCGGAATATTCCTCGATAGCTCAGTCGGTAGAGCGCACGGCTGTTAACCGTGTTGTCGTAGGTTCGAGCCCTACTCGGGGAGCTTACGAGCAGAGATTAATGGTTTCTGCTCTTTTTTCTAAGAAATATGGACGCATGGATTTCGGAATCTTAGCTCAGTTGGTTAGAGCATCCGGCTCATAACCGGACGGTCCAGGGTTCGAGTCCCTGAGATTCCATTAGATGGTTTCACATCTATGCCGGCGTGGCGGAACTGGCAGACGCCCGGGACTTAAAATCCCGTGGGTAGTGATACCCGTACCGGTTCGATTCCGGTCGCCGGCAGTAAGAAAGCATTTCCCTAATCGGAGATGCTTTTTTTTCGTATGTAACATGTTATAATTATGAATATATTATCTTAATAAAGCCTTAAGAATTTAGTGAGGCTTATCTTAACATTTGCAGTTTATTATTGGTATCGTAGTCAATAGGGATTGGCTACAGCGAATATTTGACTTAGTGTCAGAAAGGAAGGAACTATGGGAAGTATATTAGTATGTGATGACGATAAGGAGATTGTTGAGGCTATAAGCATTTACCTTACATCAGAAGGAATGGACGTTGTCAAGGCATATGACGGCGTTGAAGCTATTAATGTTTTTAAGGCAAATGACATCGACTTAATCTTAATTGATATTATGATGCCGAAGCTCGACGGTATACATACTATCATGAAGTTAAGAGAAGAGCATAACGTCCCAATTATTGTTCTCTCTGCTAAATCAGAAGATGCCGATAAGATATTGGGATTAAATATCGGCGCTGATGATTACATTACCAAGCCATTTAATCCCTTAGAGCTTGTAGCAAGGGTTAAGTCACAGCTTAGGCGTTATATCACCTTTAACGATGCGCCTAAGGCGGTCGAAAGCGATGTTTTATCACATAATGGTTTGATGCTCGATGACAAACAGAAGCTTGTGACTCTATATGATGAAGAGATCAAACTTACTCCCATAGAATATTCCATCCTTAAGCTTTTTATGGAGCATCCAGGTATAGTTTTTACCAGTTCTCAGATATACGAGAATATCTGGGACGAGGATGCAGTCGGAACAGACAATATAGTCGCCGTTCATATCAGGCATATTCGCGAAAAAATAGAGGTCAACCCTAAGGAACCAAGATTTATTAAAGTTGTCTGGGGACAAGGGTACAAATTAGAGGCTTAAGGAGGCTATTATGGATACTAATGATAAAGAGATTTCAGTTTCTCAGGCAAATGAGAACGAATCGGCAGATACAAAAGACAGAAAGATTAATAATTTTACATATCTGTTACCGTTAAAGATAATGCTGTTCTTGGCTGCATTAGTTGCGGTTACCGGTTTAATAGGATTAGTTGGAAGGATTGTTATTGATGATGGAATTTCAGGAGGGAGCAATTATAAGAGCATCACTAAAAATGATAAATCAGTTTCCAAATATGAAGATAGCACCTTTTTCTTGAATGATATCAACAATTTAAGCAGATATATCATATCCAATTATAGAGCTGAAGTTAACTCTAAGCTGGATTTTGATGAAAACAGTTCAATTTTTAAAGAAGCTGAGTATAAAGAGTGCTACGTTGAATCTGCTGATGCAAGCAGTGATGTTGTCAAAATTGACACAAAAAATGTTTATAATCTAAAGTCTGTTTATGATTTCAGTCCGTCCTTTAAGGACAATGTTGAGAACGGCAATATTGAGCCTAAATCCAACTATGAATTGTTTTATAATGATTTGTCAGAGTATTATAAAAGTAGGTTGGGAGATAAGTATTTTGACAATGCAGAATATCTTCATTTGACAAGCAAAGAGTATACGAAACTTTTGGAGACGTATTTAAGCAGCAATTATTATGGCTTTAAAGTAAGTGATGAGTTTGAAAACTTAGATGATTATGGTGATGGAAAAGCTTATTACAACGAAGAGCTTAACAGAGGTATATTTGTAATCCCAAATGAAAGTATTGACATCATTGACTTTAACTCCGGTAAGAATAATTCTTTTCCAATTGATGAGGTATATCTTAGTGAGGATGATTATTTAGATTTTTCCTATTCTTTTGAGGACATATATATTAGTACATCAGATATATATATACCTCTTGACCTGCTTGATTTAAGTTCATATGATAATTTTGCCAAATCTGTCATTACAACACCTTTTGCAAGAAATATAGAAACACTTGCTTCATTATATGTAACCAACAGTGAGGAATATAAGGAGCATAATTTACATATCGATGATGATTCGAGTTCGCTTATATACACCGTATCGTACAGTGTTGATGGTAAGAATAAAGCTAATTTGTCAGCAGGCACCTTTGGCAAGGATGATATGATTATTTATAATCCGTCCAATAATACATTTGATAATGATACTAAAAAGAGGTTTAGTACCGAGAGATTAAACGAGATAAAGGCTGCTTTTTATGAGATTGGTGATGAGTACGAACAAAGTGAGATTAACGAAACGTATATGAACGTTGATAAGATTACTTTTGCGCCAAGTTTTGAGAACAGATTGATGTTTGCATTTTATAAATACAACATGATATTTAATGTTTTATTTGGTGCAGGAGTATTAATGTTTGTATTGCTTCTGGTACTGATTACAGTATTTGAAAAAAGAGCTGTATTAAGGTGTGACAGGTGGTTCTTTGAGATAAAAACAGTGCTTATTTTAATCCTTTTAGTCCCGGGTGTGGTGCTTGGAGAATTCAATGCTTCTGAACTTTTAAGCTACGGTTCCCTTGGAATATATATATATCTGCCGCTGTTTATTGTGTTTGGTATAATATCTTACAATGCGTGCCTTCTATATTACCTTGGAAGTGTAAGGTTGATTAAGAATCGCGAATTTATCAGATATATATTGACTGTAAGAGTATTTAGGTTCCTGATAATAAAGCTTAAAAAGGTCTTAGCGGTCTTAGGGGATTTGTTTGGCAATCTAAACCTTGGAATCAAGACATTGGGAATAACGGTGGCTTATGGGTTTGTTAATTTCGTTGTAATGTTTATTGCTTCTTTAATAGCCGCTGATTATTCTACGATGGAGCCGATAGCATTTGCAACAATACTGTTATTTATATTCAACGTATGCTTTATTATCTATAAGTGGAAGGAGAAGAGAAGTTACGATAAGATAGGAGAGGGAATAGACAGAATACTTGACGGAGAGCTTGATTATCAGATTGATACTTCTGATATGACAGGAGTTGTAAAAGACCTCACCTTAAAGGTTAACAGAATCGGTGAAGGATTTGATAAGGCTGTTGCTGCATCGTTAAAGGATGAGAGGATGAAAGCCGAGCTTATAACCAATGTAAGCCATGACATAAAGACGCCTTTGACCTCTATTATCAACTATGTTGACCTTATTAAGAGAGAGGGTATAAAGGATGAGCCATTAAAGGGATATGTCGATGTACTTGATATGAAATCCATGAGACTTAAATCATTGATTGAGGACCTTTTAGAGGCCAGTAAAGCGTCTACAGGTAATATTGAGCTCAATCCTACCAACCTTAATCTTCATGAGCTTATTTCGCAAATTACAGCCGAATACGATGATAAGTTTAATGAGAAGAGTCTTACTCTTATTGCAAATGAAGAAGATGACCTTACAATATATGCAGATGGAAGAAGGATATACAGGGTTATTGATAACATTTTCCAGAATGTATATAAGTATGCGATGCCTAATACAAGAGTTTATCTTGATACCAAGATGGCTGATGATAAGGTAAGTATATGCTTAAAGAACGTGTCAGAGCAAGCTCTTAATATTGAGGTTGACGAGCTTTTGGAGAGATTTACAAGAGGAGATGAATCAAGGAATACCGAAGGCAACGGACTTGGTCTTTCGATTGCAAGCAACTTAACAAAGCTTCAGAATGGTGAGTTTTCGATTGAGCTTGACGGTGATTTGTTTAAGGTTACTATATTGATGCCAAAGGGAGAATAATAGTTTATAAGTGCCAATAGGTTTTTACGCCTGTTGGCACTTTACTATGCTAAATTTTTAGTGTATAATAATCAAAGTTTTTAGGAACGGAGATATGATATGGGTCTTATTTATCATTTCAAATGCAGCAACGAAAAGTGCGATTACGAGACGAAGATTTTCCTGGGTAATGAGTCTTATGCCGAGACACCGATGGATGTGACGCATGTCAGGTCTATTTCGGAATATAAGTCATATATTACTAACAACGAAGCATGTCCTAAATGTGAATCAAGGCTTGTTTTGGACTCGGAATCAAGGATTGAGGAGAATTAATATAAGAGGCAGATTATGGATTATCCTTTGTATGATCAGTCAGTTGTGATTGATGAAGATGTAATTCAATACAGCAGGTTTTATATAGCTGCAGAGGAAGCTACAGAATCTATGCTTGAACGTTTTACAAGGAAGCTAGAGGCTAGTAAGCGCGATATAACCAAGAGCAATTATGCCAATGTTCTTGGTATGATGGCAAGCGATTTTATGGCTATTTTTTCCGGTACTTTCGATGCTATATGGGGATATCTGACTAAGCTTGGAGCTAAGCTTCCTAAGAGAGAGGCTTTAAGAGAGCGTATAGAAGCGGTTTGGATGGAGGATGTCAAGAGACTCTATGATAGGCAGATATATCCGGTTCCGCATCTCGTATTTATGGGATTTTCAGGAGAGGGTGGAGCTGAGAAGTACGTCGAGGAGGCGTATGCATTTGTCAGAGCAATGGATACCGGCTCGCTTTCTACAATTCCTAAAGAGGTAGGAAGAGTTGCTAAAGCATTTCCTGCTAAGGCAGCTGCAACCATTAATAAAGTGATTCCCAACATTTTAAAAAAGAATGATTATGATTTGCTTGCTTATCATGGCGTGCTTAGAAGATATGGTTCTTTGGGCGTTAATGAAGGCAATGTTTCAGAATATGTTAAAGCTATTGCCAAAGACGGCGCATTTGATTATGATGCGTATGTTTTGTTATATGCAACTATGGGCGATCCTAAAGGCGAGATTACAACCATAATGCAGGCGCTAGGGTTTTCAGATAAGTTTGAGAAGTTACAAAACGACCTTATTGATGATTATGTCAAGGGTCTGAACCTCAATATGAATTTCTATGGATATTCACTTGCACAGCTCATGGAATATCAGAGGATGATTCGTGAGAAGGCTGACAGTTTAGGATGTAAGGGTTCAGTTAAGGCTATTAATGACCTTGAGAAGAGGATTAATGACCTCAAAAAATCAGAAGAGAGAGAACAGAAGCGCAGAGAAGAAGCTGCGATGCGAGAAGGAGAGAATGCTTCACAGCGCACTGAGTTAGACAGGGCTGTTGAGAGACTTGACAGGGCAGCAGAGGCAGAGTTGTCCTCGCCACCACCTGCTTCAGAGCCGTCACCTAAAGATAACGCTCAAGCTAAGAAGCCGGGCAAGAAGCTGGTTGAACTTTCGGATTATGAGATTTCTGAAGAGATTAAACTAATAAGAGACGGAATTGAAGGTAAGGATGTAGTTGGAAGGTATCGATTCTTCCTTGATTCTAAGACACATCAGTGGAAGTCTGATGAAGCCGGTAAGGCGTTGGCCAATCTTGAGAAATCAATAATAAGAGAGAAGGCTCATCTTGAGAGTGTAGTGTCAGAAAGTGCTGCTTTGAACGTGTTTAAGTACGTTGAGTTAGGCGCCGGTTCTATCTTAAGCGTAATAGCAATAGTCAATGTTCCGGTGTTAGGCATTATATTATCAGTGCTTACAATCGGAGGATTTCTTGCTCTAGATGTATTTTCCAAAGAGGGCAATCGCGCTAACAGACTGCTGTCTGAGCTTAATATGCTTATGGGAGCTGCTGAAGATAAAAAAGAATAAAGTATTGTGGTAATTTCTTCTTGACAACATGGTGTCATTTTGATATACTATCGTTTGTTGGTTAATGCCACTATATATGTGTGTGTAGCTCAGCTGGATAGAGCACTTGGCTACGGACCAAGGTGTCGGGGGTTCGAATCCTCTCACGCACGTGGTGAGTCGCGAAGTTGTTATGACTTCGCGATTTTTTTGCATAATGGTATATATGGATTTAAGGAGAGGGTGCTATGGAGAATCTTACTACTGAAGGCATGATGCTTTACGTCGTTGAGTCAATCGAGTCAAGTAATAAGCCAATCTTAGAGAAGATTGAGAGACTTGAGAAGGAACTCACGGAATTAAGGACTATTGCACAGAAGAATCAAGGCTTATTAGAGGAGATGTATCAGGGACTCAATATGCTTATGTCTAAGAACAGTTAAGAGGTGTAACCTATGAAGATGATAGTAGCGGTCGATTCTAATTGGGCTATCGGATATGAGGGCAAGCTTCTTGCTCGCAATAAAGAAGATATGAAGTTCTTTAAGGAGATGACCATCAACAATATTGTCATTATGGGAAGGAAGACTTTAGAGAGTTTTCCGGGTGGTAATCCATTAAAGGACAGAGACAATATCGTAATAACCGGAGACCATTCGTATAATAAGGATGGAGTATATGTCGCACATTCCATCAAGGAAGCGGTAGATATATCCAGTGAGATTAATCAGGATGACAGAGAAGTATATGTAATCGGCGGTGCAAGTATATATGAGCAGATGCTTGACTTATGCGATGATATATATGTAACCAAGATGGATTATGAATATACAGCAGATACATACTTCCCTAATCTTGATGAGGATAGTAGATTTAAGGTAACTTATACATCAGAGGATAAGGAGTATCCTGATGGAAGTTTTAGATTTATGACATACAGTAAAAAATAAAAACCTTTGGCGATAAGCCAAAGGTTTATTATATACTGTGAGTAAATTAATCAGCCACTTAGCTGGGTACGTTTAACTCCTTTGAAAGTACGTGTGTAAAGACTCTTCTCATCTGTGTACAGCCAAATACCCAACACGTCCTTAACAATGTATGCTACCTTGTTGGAAGACACGTTCATGTAAAGAACTTGATCCACATTCAATTCCTTGCATTTAGCTGCTGCGGTCGCTGGATCCGGAGCAGTGAGTTTATGCTTCTTAACCGCCTGATCTACTGTCATAATAAGACCTCCTTTGCACTAGTAGAATTAACATCTATGTGTCAACAGATTACTTGTGCTTATGACACAACTATAATACACAAATCGGAAAATATCTGAAAAATGTACAATATGCGTATATCCCCCTAATATGCGTCTAAAGATATATTGATGTTAAATGCTTACTTATATTATACCTTAATTCGGATAAAAATCAAGATATTGTGACAAGATAATAAAAAAAACTTTAGTTCTTGTGAAAATCTAACGAGCGTTACTGGAAGCACTTATCCGTTAATTAATCTTGTATTAAAATCCTTATATAATATTGCATAGTAAAAAAATTAGTGCTATATTTATCAATGTTGTGTTAGAGACATTAAACACAAGTTTAGGAGGTTTCTATGTTTACAGTAAATGACAATTATTTAAAGTTACCGGGTAGTTATCTGTTTTCAACAATTGGCAAGAAAGTAGCAGCTTTTAAGGAGGCTAATCCAGACAAGACAGTTATAAGTCTTGGAATAGGAGATGTTACTCGCCCACTTACGCCAGCTGTAATTAAGGCTTTACATTCAGCAGTAGATGAGATGGCCAATGCTGATACTTTTAAGGGATACTCACCTGATTTAGGATATCTGTTCTTAAGAGAAGCAATCAGAGACAATGATTACAAGGCAAGAGGTGTAGATATCGATGTAGATGAGATATTTGTAAGTGACGGTGCTAAGAGCGATTCCGGCAATATCCAGGAGATATTTGGAGCTGATAATAAGATTGCTGTCTGTGATCCTGTTTACCCTGTTTACGTGGATTCTAATGTAATGTCCGGAAGAGCAGGTACTTATAATGCTGAAACAGAGCGCTTCAGTGATGTGATATACATGCCATGTACCAAGGAGACCAATTTCGCGCCGGAGATACCAACTGAGACGCCTGATATTATTTACCTATGTTTCCCTAATAACCCAACAGGTTCAACAATCAAGAAGGATGAGCTTCAGAAGTGGGTTGATTACGCTAATAAGGTCGGAGCGTGTATCATTTATGACGCAGCGTATGAAGCATTTATTACTGAAGATGATGTTCCTCATAGTATTTATGAGTGTGAGGGTGCTAAGAGCTGTGCTATAGAGATCAGAAGTTTCTCTAAGAATGCAGGCTTTACCGGAACCAGATTAGGATTTACTGTAGTTCCTAAGGAGCTTAAGAGCAAAGATACTGCACTTAATCCGCTTTGGGCAAGAAGACACGGAACCAAGTTTAACGGTGCTCCATATATTATTCAGGCTGCAGGAGCTGCTATCTATTCAGACGAGGGCAAGGCTGAGATTAAGGAGCTTATCGGATATTATCAGGAGAATCAGAAAGTCATCTTAGATGGCCTTAAATCAGCAGGATATGAGGTTAGCGGTGGTGTCAATGCGCCTTATATCTGGCTTAAGACTCCTAACAATGTTAAGAGTTGGGATTTCTTTGATACACTTCTTAACGAGGCAAATGTTGTAGGTACACCGGGTTCAGGATTTGGACCAAGCGGTGAAGGTTACTTTAGACTGACTGCATTTGGCACACATGAAGCAACCAAAGAAGCAATCGAAAGAATAAAGAGTATATAATAAGTGATGCCTGCGGTTGATCCCGCAGGCATTTTAGCTAATCTAAGATTTTCTTAATTGCAGGGTGCATATTGGGTCTGGCTCTATACTTTAATATCAATTCATACTCGCTCTCCGTAATCTTAAACGCAGGATAATAATGTTTACCCCCTACCCATTGAAATGTATCAAGAAGGTTATCTATACTATATAAATTACACAACGCTAAGAGTGTTATAGCATTGGGAATTGAGCTTCCGTTTTCCCATGAATAAAGCGTTGATTGTGAAATGCTCTGGATATCATTAGTCTCGAGATAATCAATTACCTGTTCTACAGATAAACCGTTCTTATGTCTAATTGATTTGATTATCCTTCCAAAGCAACGTCTTCTTGATTTAATGTCTATTGTGGTATTATACAATAATCTACACCTCTTTCAAATAGTAATATTTTTTTGTATGCAAGAGGTTAGTATACATCTAATTAATCAAGTCTCTGTCTTAAAATCTCGTATGATATAATAGTTGCTGCCATTGCAGCATTCAAGGATTCAACCTCTCCATACATAGGTATTCTAATCTTTGAATTAGCTATATCACTTATGGACTTGCTAAGTCCATTACCTTCGTTGCCGATTAATACTACAACCCCCTTTCTAAAATCGCAACTGTATAAATTAACACCATCTAGGTGCCCTGCACATATAGAGTTCCCCGCTTCTTTAAGTCTGATGATTTCATCAGTAAGTGAGTCGACATATGTAAATGGAACCCTAAAAATAGAACCCATGGTAGATCTTACTACCTTGGGATTGTATATATCAACCGTGTCCTTGCTCATCATAACGCCACTTATTCCGGCACCTTCAGCCATCCTAATGATGGTTCCTAGATTGCCCGGATCTTGAATATTCTCCAACGCTAAAAGAGCAAGCGGTTTATCTTCATTTGCAAATGTAATATCATCCACGCTAAGCTTCTTCATCCTAACGGTTGCGAGTACCCCTTGCGGAGTCTTGGTGTCAGTTATATGCTTCATAACCTTATCGCTTACAACTTCAACAGAATCTCCTTTTATAACATCAGGATACTTGTTCATAAAGTCTTCGGTTACATATGTGCAAATGATATCAGAAGGCTTACAATCTTTGTAGAGTCTAAGTCCCTCGATGACATAAGAAGACTCTTGGATTCTGTATTTGGAGCCTTTAAGAAGCTTGACTATATTCTTAACTGTTTGGTTGTCTACGCTTGTAATCATAGTTCTTCCTCCGAATCAGGTCTTTAACATTAGGGTATGTGGTCTTAACATTGTCTTCAGATAAGACCTTATATAAACTGAACATTAATTCATCATCAAGCTTCACCCGCATAGCTTTATCAAGCTTTTTGATGGATTTCTCCTCCTTAAGATAGAGTATAATCTGCGATCCGTTAAGTGTTGTTTTGAAATCGTTAATGATAGCATCAAGTGCAGGCTTCTTGGTGTTGTAATCATCCTTGTTGTCGAATTGAAGCCATATATCCATAGGCAGTTGTTCAAATGGAAGAATACTGTCTACAATTACTTTTATGTCTTCTCCATCAATGCTTACCCTTCCCGCAATAAAACACTTCTGGTCTTCGTATATGATGCTGCTCTTTAACTCGTAAATCTTAGGGAAGAAGATAAGGTTAATACTTCCGGCTAAGTCGGTTAGTGAGGCAATAGCCATATTGAGATTCTTCTTGGTTATTCTTACGTTAACCGATTCTAAAAGTCCAGCAATAACAACGTATTCGCCGTCATTCACTTCGTATCTTTCTTCAGATTCATCATATATAAAAGAGCTTGAATCATGGGTAACATTCTTGATAATCCAATCCTTGTACTTGTCAAGGGGATGTCCGCTTGCGTATGTACCTAATACTTCCTTCTCATATAATAACTTTAGATCGTCATCAAATTCTCCGCAATCAGGATATTTAGGGCGGTACATTGACTCGTCTATGCCGAGTGAAGCACCATAGTCAAATATAGATTGCTGGCCGGTTATCTGCTTCTTCTTGTCCAAGGTTATTGTCTCAATTACATCGGGATAAATCTCCATAAGCTGACGCCTTGTGGCACCTAAACCGTCGAGAGCTCCCGCTTTGATAAGGCTTTCAACAACACGCTTATTGACTTCTTTACTTGTGAGCCTCTCTGCAAAATCATAAATATCACTGTAGTTTCCGCGTTTGTTGCGCTCCTTAATTATGGCTTCTACCACTGGATATCCGAGACTCTTTATTGCTGAGAGTCCGTAGCGAATACCTTTATCATTTGCAGAAAATGTACTCATTGACTCGTTGATACTCGGTGGAAGAAGAGTAATATTACTGCGCTTAAGTGAGCTGATATAGTGGCTCAACTTGCCTGTATTAAGGTTGACGGAAGACATAAGCGCTGCCATAAATTCCTTGGGATAATGGCATTTAAGGTAGGCTGTCTGGTATGCAACAACCGCGTAAGCTGCAGCGTGTGATTTGTTAAATGCGTACTTGGCGAAGTCTGTCATCTCGTCAAAAATCTTCATTGCAACGCGCTCGTCGATTCCGTTCTTGATACAGCCTATGACGCCTAATTCTTCGTTACCGTATATAAAGTTACTGCGCTCCTTCTCCATGACATCGGCTTTCTTCTTGGACATCGCGCGCCTGACAAGGTCGCTTCTTCCAAGTGTGTATCCGGCAAGCTTCATAACTATCTGCATAACCTGTTCCTGATACACGATACAACCGTAAGTAGGGGAGAGGATCTCTTCAAGTTCCTTGCAATCATAAGTTATCTGGTCCCGGTTCTCCTTGCCCTTGATGTACTTCGGAATAAAGTCCATAGGACCCGGTCTATATAAGGAAATGCCTGCGATAATGTCCTCAAGACATGTCGGCTTTAGTTCTTTCATAAAAGCTGACATTCCCCTGCTCTCAAGCTGGAATATTCCTTCAGTGTTGCCTGAGGAAATGAGTCTATAGACCTCCTGGTCGTTCATGTCAATATTATCTATATCTAAGTCTTCCCCGGTTCTCTTAACTATCATAGATACGGCATCTTGAATGACTGTAAGATTTCTTAATCCCAAAAAGTCCATCTTTAACAGACCGAGTTCTTCAATCTCGGTCATGGTGAACTGGGTGTTAATCGCATCATCCTGTCCTAGTGAGAGCGGAACAAATTCGTCAATCGGTCTAGAACCGATAACAACACCTGCAGCGTGAGTTGAGGTATGTCTTGGAAGGCCTTCAAGTTGCTTGGCAATATCTATGAGGTTGTTAACGTTGTCGTCATTCTCCTTAAGGGTGCGAAGCTCTTTTACTTCGGACAGAGCTCGGTCTAAAGTCATATTAGGAGCTTGAGGAATAAGTTTAGCGACGCTGTCAACCAATTGATAAGGATAATCTAAAACCCTTCCGACGTCTCGAATTACCATCTTAGCGGCCATAGTACCAAATGTTACTATCTGAGTGACTTTGTCCTTGCCGTATTTCTTGGTGACATAATCTATAACCTCGCCACGCCGTATATAACAGAAATCAACGTCTATATCGGGCATGGTTACACGCTCAGGATTGAGAAAACGCTCAAACAGAAGATTAAATCTTATTGGATCTATATCTGTAATCTTAAGGCAGTATGAAACCATACTTCCGGCAGCAGAGCCACGCCCCGGACCTACTGCTATTCCTTGATCTTTGGCGTAACGTATGAAATCCCACACAATCAAAAAGTAGTCAACATACCCCATGTCTCTTATGGTATTAAGTTCATAGTTAAGTCGTTCTTTAAGGTCTTCTTGGTTAGGATAAAGATTAGATGGATATCTAAGTTTAAAACCTTCCTCGCTCAAATGTTGAAGATAAGAGTAGGAGTCATATCCGGCAGGCACTTCGAACTTAGGAAGTTTCTGTTCTCCAAACTTTATCTCGAGGTTGCACTTATCTGCAATTACCGCTGTATTGTCAATAGCGGATGGTGCATAAGAGAAGAGTGAACGCATCTCTTCTTCGGATTTAAGGTAGAACTGACCGCCTTCGTAACGCATACGATTCTCGTCTCTCATGAGAGAACCTGTCTGTACGCAGAGTAAAACATCATGTGCGTAGGCGTCCTCAGCTCTTGTATAATGTGAATCATTAGTAGCAACCAGAGGAATGCCGGTCTCATCGCTTAATCTCAGCAAACCTTGATTAACTATGGCTTGCTCTTTATATCCATGATCCTGGAGTTCAAGATAATAGTTACCTTCTCCAAATGTATTATTGTACCAGAGAGCTACCTTCTTAGCCTCGTCGTAAAAACCGGTCTTTAAGTAGCAAGCCACCTCTCCTTGAAGGCAGGCGGACAGACATATAAGGCCCTCGCTATACTGTTCTAACAGTTCCTTATCAACTCTCGGCTTGTAGTAGAAACCTTCTGTAAATCCTTTAGAGACCAACTTGATGAGATTATGGTAGCCTGTATCGTTCTTGGCTAAAAGAATTAAATGATAATATCTGTTATCGTGATTGGTTTTGTCATATCTTGAGGTAGGAGATACATACACCTCGCAACCGATAATCGGCTTAATTCCGGCTGCTTTACACGCCTTATAAAATGCTATGATTCCATACATAACACCGTGGTCGGTAATAGCAAGAGATTTCATGCCGAGCTCCTTAGCTCTGGCAACCAAATCATTAATCTTACTCAAACCGTCTAGCAGACTGTATTCCGTATGAACATGAAGATGTGTAAACATATATCTTACCTCGGTGATAGATTATTCTACATGGATGGTATATCCATGGTTAAGGGAGAGCTAATCAGCTCTCCCTTGATTTCTTAGTACATGCTTTCATTGCTTCAAAAACAGCGCTACGCATTCCTTTAGCTTCAAGAACACGTACAGCTTCGATGGTTGTTCCACCAGGCGAACATACCATATCCTTAAGCTCGCCCGGATGCTTGCCGGTCTCTAATACCATCTTGGCACTTCCAAGAACAGCCTGTGCTGCAAATGTATAAGCCTGAGCTCTAGGCATTCCGTCAGCTACAGCTGCATCAGCCATCGCCTCGATAAACATAAATACGTATGCCGGTGAACTTCCACTGACACTTGTAACTACATCCATAAGTTTCTCCTCTACAACCTCAGCTTTGCCGAAACTTCTGAGGATGCTCATAACTGTTTCTTTGTCGTCTTTATTAAGATTCATTCCAAAGGAAACGCCCGTTATCCCTTCGCCGACAAGTGCAGGAGTGTTAGGCATGGTCCTAACAATCTTGATGCTCTCATTACCGAAACACTGATCAAGCCACTTTAGTGTCTTGCCGGGTGCGATAGAGATAAATATAAGATTTCTAAATGCTGCCTCTTCTTGTGCTGACTTTCTGATGTCGGTTATAACATCTTCGTAATAAGCCGGCTTGATGGCTAAAATGACGACATCTGCGTGCCAAGGGTTGGCTGAAGATTGGTCGTCTATATCGCGGATAACCTTGCGGTTATCGTCTGTAGTCTTGATACCATATTGTCTTTCGACTAATTCTCTTGCTTCTTTACTTGTGTCGGAAGCTAAAATCTCTTCCTTAGTGGCAAGTCCTTTAGAAAGGATACCACCCATTATGGCACGGCCCATGTTGCCACATCCAATAAAACCTATTCTCAAAATGACTCCTCCTTAAATTCAATATGTTAAACATATTATCGTTATTATAAAAAGTATGCTACAATAAATCAAGTGTTTGTTAGATAAATGTTGTAAAAAATGTGAATTATCCACCTTTATTTCGTTAAATTGCATATAATTCTTGTGATTAAGCTTCAAATGTAGTACAATATGTAGTGATGACTGTATAACAGTCGTTATTACAATATTGTAAGGGAGGGATAATTATGGGAAGCCTTAGTTTGTTTCAGATATGGCTCATTTTGGCAGTTGTATTTGTGATTATAGAATGTATCACTATGGGGCTTGCCACAGTTTGGTTTGCGATAGGTGCGGTCATCTCTGCCATTGCGGCCGGACTTGGAGCATCATTACCGATTCAGTTAGCTATATTCTTGGTGGTATCATTATGTCTTCTTGCATTTACAAGGCCGTGGGCTAAGAGATATCTCAATAACCGTCTTACTGCAACTAATGCGGACAGACTTGTTGGTCAGACAGGTATCGTAACAATTACGATTGACAACCTTAGAGCTGAAGGTCAGGTTCAGGTTGGAGGAAGTTACTGGACAGCAAGAAACGTCAATGAAGATGAAATCATTGAGAAGGACTCAACCGTTAAGGTTGTTGAACTTAAGGGTGCTAAGTGCATCGTAACTAAGTTATAATTCTATTAGAACTATTGATGTAATTTAAGGAGGTTTATTATTATGGGACCATTTTTGGCAATTATGGTAATTGTAGTTATTCTTTGGATTGTAGTATCTTGTATTAAGATAGTACCTCAGGCTAATGCATATGTTATTGAGCGATTAGGTACTTACGCAACAACATGGGAGGTAGGACTTCATTTTAAGGCGCCTTTGATTGATAGAGTTGCCAAGAGAGTTAATCTTAAGGAACAGGTGCTTGATTTTCCACCACAGCCTGTTATCACTAAAGATAACGTCACAATGAAGATTGATACAGTAGTATTCTTCCAGATTATCGATCCTAAACAGTTTACTTACGGTGTTGACAATCCTTTCGTTGCAGTTGAGAAGTTAACAGCGACAACACTTCGTAATATCATCGGTGATCTTGAACTTGACCAGACACTTACATCTCGTGAGAC
>CAMVPR010000058.1 GCA_947169385.1 uncultured Lachnospiraceae bacterium
TTCGTAATATCATCGGTGATCTTGAACTTGACCAGACACTTACATCTCGTGAGACTATTAATACCAAGATGTGCTCTGTGCTTGATTTGGCTACAGACCCTTGGGGTATCAAGATTAATCGTGTTGAACTTAAGAATATTATGCCACCTGCTGAGATTCAGGATTCTATGGAGAAGCAGATGAAGGCAGAGCGTGAGCGTAGAGAAGCAATCCTTCGTGCAGAGGGTGAGAAGAAGTCAGCGATTCTTACTGCAGAGGGTAGGAAGGAATCAGCAATTCTTGAAGCAGAGGCTGAGAAGGCAGCGGCTATTCTTAGAGCTGAAGCTAAGAAGGAGGCTACAATTCGTGAGGCTGAAGGTCAGGCAGAGGCTATTCTTGCAATTCAGAAAGCTAACGCTGATGGTCTTAATTTCATAAAAGAAGTAGGCGCAGATGAGGCTGTTATAAAGCTTAAGAGTTTAGAGGCATTTATGAAGGCAGCAGACGGCAAGGCAACCAAGATTATTATTCCTTCTGAGATTCAAGGAGTAGCAGGACTTGCTAAGTCTGTTGTGGAGGTCGCTAAGGACTGATACACATTTTATCTTAATTTAGGAGGCGGTTTAAATGGGTAAGAAGGATATATTAGAAGATTTATATATCTTTGAGATGGCCAACAGCCATCAGGGAAGTGTCGAGCACGGAATAGATATTATTCACGAGATGGGCAAGATTGCAAGGAAGCACAATGTTAAAGCTGCAGTTAAGCTTCAGTATCGTAATCTCGACAATTTTATTCATCCTGATTATCGCGGAAGAGATGATGTTCCACATGTTTCGAGGTTTGAGAGCACGAGACTTACTTATGATCAGTTCTCTCAACTTGTTGAAGCTATGAAGGAAGAGGGACTTGTTACCATGAGTACACCTTTTGACGAAGACGGTGTTAATTGGTGTATGGATCAGGGACTTGATATCATTAAGATAGCAAGTTGCTCATCACTTGACTGGCCACTCCTTACCAAAGCAGCTAACACAGGTAAGCCACTTATCATTTCTACCGGTGGTAAGACGCTTTCTGATATAGACAAGTTATATAATTTCTTTACACATAGGCATTGTCATTTTGCGTTTTTACATTGTGTTGCAGAGTATCCTGCACCGGAGGAGCACCTACAACTTGATTTCATCGATCGTATGAGGAAGAGATATCCTGATGTTCCTATCGGTTACTCAGGACACGAGGATCCTGATGATCACACTGTTCCAATGATGGCTATAGCCAAGGGCGCAACTATCCTAGAGAGACACGTGGGACTTCCTACAGAGACTATTAAGCTTAACGCTTATTCGATGAATCCTACTCAGGCGGATCAATGGATTACGGCTTCTGAGAGAGCCAAGAATATGTGTAGTCTCAAGAAGGATAACGAGAAATATGTATCACAGGCGGAGATTGACTCACTTAATTCTCTTATGCGTGGTGTATACTTAGCTCATGATGTCAGCGCAGGTGATGAGATTAGCAGAGAGGATGTATTCTTTGCAATGCCATGTAACGACAAACAGATGACCAGTGGTGAGTTCTATGATGGAATAATCGCCAGCAAGGATTATAAGGCTAACGAAGAGCTACACGAGAAGAGGAAGGTTACAGATGTTAATCTTGCGAGAAGCGTAATACATGATGCCAAAGGTATGCTCTATGAGGCAGGTATTGCTTTGGGTGATGACTTTGAGGTTGAACTTTCTCACCATTACGGAATGCAGAATTTCAGAAGCGTGGGAGCTGTCATTATCAATATAATTAACAGAGAATACTGTAAGAAGCTTCTTATTGTCTTAGCAGGGCAGAAGCACCCTATGCATTTGCATAAGGAGAAGGAAGAGACTTTCCAGCTTCTTTACGGTGATTTAGAGGTTGAGATTGATGGCGTTAAGCGCGAGATGAAGCCTGGTGATATTCAGACGGTTTTAAGGGGGCAGAAGCACAAGTTCTCGTCTAAGAACGGAGCTATATTTGAGGAGGTTTCTACCACTCATATTAAGAATGACTCGTACTATGAAGATCCTGAGATTAGGAATAAAGATCTCATGGAGAGAAAGACTATCCTTAAGAAATGGTAACAGTATATATAAGAGGTGAATGCTATGAAGAATCAAAAAGAATGTATCCTTGTTGTGGAAGATGAGGGAAGAATCCGCAGAATGCTCGTAGATTATCTGGGAATCAGAGATTACCATGTGATTGAGGCGGCTGATGGTGAAGAGGCACTTAATGTGTTCTACGAGAATAATCAGTATATCGATCTCATTTTGCTTGATATTATGCTTCCAAAGCTTGATGGATATCAAGTGCTTAAGGAGATTAGAGATATGTCTGATGTCCCTGTTATTATGCTTACAGCTAAAGATGGAGAGCATGATCAGTTAGAGGGATTTAGACTTGGAGTAGATGACTACATCCTTAAGCCTTTCTCTAATGCAGTTTTGCTAGGACATGTTGAGGCTGTCTTAAAGAGAAGCAGTGTGGGTGTTGGACATGGCAAGCAACGCAAGATTGGTGCGTTGGTTGTTGACAGCGAGAGCAAGAGAGTATTCCTTCACGATAAAGACATAGGATTAACCGCCAAGGAATACAGTCTTCTTACGTATTTCCTCGACAATATGAATGTGGTTGTCTTGAGAGAGAACATACTTAATCAAGTATGGGGATACAATTATGTGGGTGATACAAGAACAGTTGATACTCATATTAAGCAGCTTCGTGCCAAGCTTACTGCAGAGTGTCCATACATCAAGACAGTGCATGGATTTGGATATAGGTTTGAATTACCTGAATAATTAACGGAAAGGACGATTTCATGACCGAGTCTGGTATAGTTGAGAACTATATTAAAATAAGAGAAGAAGTCAATGAAACAGCCATTAAGTTAAATGCAGAAACCAACCGTCTGAGTTTTGGACGGTTGGTCTCTTTTGCTATAGGAGTAATTGCTGTAACGGTAGGGCTGGTTGACGCTAAGACATTTGCACTAATAATCGGAATTGTTGCTTTAATCTGCTTCGTTGTGATGGTGGTTATCAGTTACAAGAAGAGTGACAGGTTATTGGAGGTGAAGGCATCCCTGGAGGTTTATGACAGGTATATAAAAAGGTTTAGTGACGAGTGGAAGGAATTTGATGATGACGGAGTAGAGTTTCTAGAAGCGTCAGACTCTTATGTCAAGGAAGTTGCTATGGATCTTGATTTATTGGGAGAGGATTCTCTTTATCAATATATCAATGTTTGTGGCTCGTATTCCGGGAAAGAGAAACTATATAAGTATCTTATTCTGGCATTTTCTAATAGAGATGCGATTGCTGATTCAGCTGAAAGTCTTGATAGTATTTTTATGACTTCCAAGATTGCGATAGAGGAGAGGCAAGAAGCTGTAAGAGAGCTTAACACACTTTCAGAATTAAGCTACAAGCTTGAGACTTTGATATTAAAAGCTAAGGCAAGGTCTAAGAAAGCACTCTTAATTAAACCTGAGACAGCAGTTAAGAATGATGACAATGATAAGAAGTTTACGATGATTGTAGCGGCAATTACCATTATTCTTTTGGGAACAGCGTGGATAAGTGTTATATTAGCTGCTCTAAAAATTGTATCGTTTTTGGTTCCGACAGTACTTTTTGTGCTGATATTTATTGTCAGTCAGTTTATGGATGGAACATTTATGGGAGTCAGCTCGGAGGCTTTTTCATTTGTCAATTATTTGGCAGCGTATGAGGAGTTTTTATCTGAGATTGCCAATCATGATTACAATGCTGATGCGCTAAAGAGGATTAAGTCAGAGATAGCCAAGGATTCTGATAAGGCTATATTAGGCCTTAAGACCATAAGTGGTGCGATTAATCTTAGGGCTAATCCGCTTGTGTATGGACTGTTATGTACGGTGGTGTTTTACAATGCACTGATATATCTTAGATTTGCCTCGTGGAAGAGCAGATACATTAAGAGGGTTCCAAAATGGATAGACGCAGCCGGAGAGATGGAGGCATTTCTTAGTCTTGCGGTTATCGGTAGAGTAAAGTCTACTGCTTCATTTCCTAAGATACTTGAAGATACCAGGCCTGTGATTGATTGTGAGGAGTTATACCACCCTCTTATCAGAGAGAGCGAGGTTGTTTCTAATCCTTGCCACGTTAAAGAGGGATTGCGTATTATAACAGGTTCTAATATGTCAGGTAAGACCACATATCTTAGATCTTTGGGTGTAAATGTATGCTTAGCTTATTCCGGTGCAATGGTATGCGCTAGAGATGCATCTTTTAGCGTGTTAAAGATGTTCACATCTATGAGGGTTATGGATGATGTCGGTAAGGGAATTTCAAGTTTTTATGCCGAGGTTCTTAGGATTAAAGCAATGTCAGAGTATGTTAAGAACAAGATTCCGATGCTGGTTCTCATTGATGAGATATTTAAGGGAACTAATTCTGCAGACAGAATAATAGGTGCTAAGGGAGTTATAGGCACTCTTGCCAAGCCTTGGGTATGTGGAATGATTACCACTCATGATTTTGAATTGTGTGATTTGTCAGAGTCACACAGTAATATTTCTAACAGTCATTTTGATGAGTATTTTGAAAATGACGAGCTTAAGTTTGAGTATAAGATTAAAGATGGAAGATGTGTAACGACCAATGCTATCCATATTCTTAAGATGGCAGGTATCAATATTTAATTAATGTGGAGGTGTTTATATGGATGACAAGATTGCTAAACTTCAAGAGATTATCGATTCCAACGATAATATTGTGTTCTTTGGTGGAGCCGGAGTTTCAACAGAGAGTGGAATTCCTGATTTTAGAAGCCAGGATGGGTTATATCACATGAAATATAAGTACCCGCCTGAGACAATAGTCAGTCATACTTTTTTTGTCAATAAGACAGAGGAATTCTACGAGTTCTATAAAGACAAGATGATAGCGCTTGATGCTAAACCTAATGCGGCCCACATTGCTCTTGCTAAGTTAGAAGAGAAGGGCAAGCTTAAGGCGATTATTACGCAGAATATTGATGGACTTCATCAGATGGCAGGAAGTAAGGAAGTGTACGATATTCATGGATGTGTTCACAGAAATTACTGTACTAATTGTCGTAAACTATTTACTGCAGAGGATATCATGAAGATGGATGGTGTACCTAAATGTGACGAGTGCGGAGGTCTTATCAAGCCTGATGTGGTGCTCTATGAGGAAGGATTAGACCAGAATCTAATCTCTAAAAGTATCAGCGCAATCAGCAAAGCCAATGTACTGATTATTGGAGGAACATCTTTGGCAGTATATCCGGCAGCAGGATTTATCGATTACTTTAACGGTGAGCATCTTGTTGTTATTAATAAGTCAGATACATCTAGGCATGTAAGAGCGACACTAACAATAACCGATCCGATTGGAGAAGTATTCTCAAAACTTAATATATAATAATAGAGCAGGCTTTTCGCCTGCTCTTGATTATTGCTTCTTTAAGAGAACGTATACATCATCTTCACTAGATACTTCAACGTAACCGTTGCTTACATATAGTTGTTCTTCGGCGGTTACATTTTCATCTGCATAACCCGGCCTAAGATCAAATATAGCGTAGTCTGTATCAAAGATTTCATTACTATCAATTATTGCTCCATCTATCATATATATTGTATCTCTTCTCGCTAACTTAGGTAGGAAGAAAGTAGAAGATGATACGCTTGCATTATCAGGAATCTCCTTAAATGCCTTGTCAAGTGTGCTCATGACTTCAGTGTTGTTCTTGTAATTGTCTATATAATACGTTTTGGTTGAAATGCGACTACAGAAAGCGACAACTCCAATTAATACAATTAATGTCAAGTAATGGTAGCGTAGCTTTTGTTCCTTGATGTCATAGATATTAAGGATAGCTACGTACAATATAAACATATATGGTCCGAACACATATTGATAGAATATATCATGCTGATATGTATATTCCGGCAAAAGATTGACAAACACAAACGGTATCAAAAGTATATATCTGCTTAAGTGCTTGGTTGTAAATGCCATAAAACCAATCGGTAAGATAACGCTTATAATAAACTTGAGCTTATCCTCTTGCATAATCTGACTGATAAGATATCCCGGATTGGTAAGTAGTGTGGCAAGAATACCAAGGAGACCTTCGTATTCAGGATTCACAAGGTTTTGGTAATGATTGGTCATGAGGCCGTTACCGCATTTGGCAATATATGAAAATGCTAGTGCCATTGCAATTAATCCTATCAACGTAATTATGATACCTTTTTTAATATTTCTTTTGGAAATGATTGAGTAAAGTCCTAATATAATAACGAATAGTGTTGCATCTTCCTTGACTGTGCACACACCTACTGATAGTAGTATTGTTGGAATCAGATAATCAGATTCATAGCACCAAAACAGGAACAAAAGCAATGGTATCAGAAATACATTTTCATGAAAATCATAAAAAACTCCTCCAAACGCTGCCGGTGAGAGTGCATAAGTGAGTACAAGTATAACTCTCTCAGTGTTATTAAAGCCTATCTTCTTGGTTAGAAGGTAAAGAGGGAGGACCCCGATTCCTACCGCTATTGCCTGTAAGATAAGCAATGTCTCAGTGTGAGGAAATACCATGTATATCGGCAGAAACAGATAGTATATAAGTGAAGTGTGAACGTTAAGATGAGAGAGTAGTGTCTGTCTCTCACAGGTAGTGTTTAGATTAAAGTTCTCCTTCATGTTATAGTACATCTGCGCGAATATACCCATGTCAAATGTTGAGGATGATGAAATCTCGAATCTACATATGGTTATTACGGCAAGTGCTGTAGTAAGTAGGATACCTATTGCTGCTGTTATTATGATTGTCGTCTTTTCTTTCTTAATATCCGGAATCATCGCAAGATAGCAATCCCGATAATAGTAAACACATAGTGCCAGTACCAAGAATACGGCTAGTAGTATATATGGCTCGGAATTGGTTATTGTCAGTGCAGTGCCGAATGATACCAGCGAGATGAGTAAAATAACTGCATCATATCCGCTGGCTCTCACGGCGTAGTGGAATAATGATAGAATGCCAAAACAGATAATGTAGTGCAATCCGAAACTTGGAAGAGATATATTGCTAAATGCATTGAGAGTAAAATCAGTTGCCTTACTCTCGATAAGCACGATGATACACCAGGTAGCAATAAGTCTCGTTATTATGTTCTCATATGTTATAGTTATGGTTTCTCTTTTGTGCGAAGGTTTAGTAGATCTTGCTTTCGTTTTGCTCATGTTTTTACCTCGAATAATTAAGATAACTTAAATTATATGTCAGCAGAACATATTTAGCAATAGAAAACTTTCACTTTTATTTGATGCTAAAGTATGGTATACTATTGGAGTGTATTGCGAGTTATTTATGTGATGGTGCGTGTGTACCCGTAGAAAGGAATGATAGAATGCAAGACATCAATAAGAATATTTGGAGCGATCAGACACTCAGAATGGCAGAGCGTATTACTGCCAATCATCAGATTGATTCGGAACTTTATACCAAGTATGATGTTAAGCGAGGACTTAGAGATATAAACGGTAAGGGTGTTTTAGCCGGACTTACAGAGATATCTGAGATTATTTCATACACCGTTGTCGATATGGAGATGATACCGTGCGATGGTAAGTTGTACTATCAGGGTATCAATGTTGAGGACTTGGTTACAGGTTTCATGAGAGAGAAGAGGTTTGGCTTTGAAGAGACTATTTTCTTACTTCTTTTTGGAAGCTTGCCAACCGAGGAAGAGCTTGTAGACTTTAAGAGAGTTTTGGTTGAGAAGCGAGAGCTTCCTAACGGATTTACGAGAGATATCATAATGAAGGCGCCAAGCCCTGATATTATGAACGCGATGAGTAGGGCAGTTTTGGCGCTTTACTCTTATGATAAGCGTGCCAACGATACTACTATTCCTAATGTTCTTAATCAGTGTTTAGGACTCATATCGTTGTTCCCAAGGCTTGCCGTATACGCTTATGTTACTTATAATCATTTTTATAATGGTAAGAGCCTTATTATACATGCTCCGGATCCATCTAAGTCATTAGCTGAGAACTTCTTATATATGTTAAGGCCGGACAACAGTTATACCGAACTCGAGGCAAGGATATTGGATCTTGCGCTTGTTCTTCATGCAGAGCACGGTGGCGGTAACAATTCAACATTTGTAGATCATGTTGTAACATCGTCAGGAACTGATACATATTCGGTTATTGCTGCGTCATTGGGATCATTGAAGGGACCTAAGCATGGTGGTGCTAATATTAAGGTTACTGAGATGTTTGACGACCTTAAAGCTCATGTTAAGGACTGGAATGACGAGGAAGAGATAGCTAATTACCTTAAGAATCTTCTTCACAAGGAAGCATTTGATAAGATGGGTCTTATCTATGGTATGGGACATGCTGTTTATTCTGTATCCGATCCTCGTGCTAAGATGCTCAAGATGTTTGTTGAGGATCTTGCCAATGAGAAGGGACTTAATGACGAACTAAAGCTTTACAAGACTGTTGAGAGACTTGCACCGGAGATTATCGCGAGAGAGCGTAAGATATATAAGGGTGTATGTATTAACGTCGATTTCTATAGTGGTTTTATATATGATATGCTCAATATTCCTCATGAGCTTTACACTCCGATGTTTGCTATGGCGAGAATTGCCGGCTGGAGTGCGCATAGACTTGAGGAGATAGTCAACGGAGGTAAGATTATAAGACCTGCGTATAAGGCAGTTAATAAGCATAAGGAATATAGCTCGTTGGAGAGCAGAGATTATGACGATTGATAATAAGAAAGGCGAAGCGTGATGCTTTGCCTTTTTGCATTATTATGGCGAACTACATTCGCCACTACGAGGTAAATGATGATTTTTTTCTTGCAACTTGTGATAAGTTGTGATAACTTATGATTAGATTAAGAAGTTGTGATAACTTGTGATTAATTCTGCAACTTGTGATAACTTGTGATAATCAGAACCAAGGAGATGAATGATATGACCAAGAATCCGTTTACACTTACATTTGGTAAACAACCTGACAGTTTTATATACAGATATGAGAATTCTAACAGAATAATCGAGACATTTACTGAGAGTAGTTTAAGTCAGACATATATGTTAGAAGGTATTCGAGGCTGTGGCAAGACAGTACTTATGACTTCTATTGCCAATAGCTTTAAAGAATCAAAGGAATGGATTGTTGTCAACCTTAATTCTACAGTCAATTTACTTAATGATTTCGCCAAGAGACTTAATGATGAGTGTGAAACCATACCTAATTTCTTTAGCAAGGGTTTTAATATTTCGTTTGCCGGAGTGGGTATAGGTGTTAATGGCAATGATAACTTGAGGGATGAGGTTAGTGTTATAAAAGATATACTAGACGTTGTAAGAAAGAAGAAAAGAAAAGTACTCATAACTATTGATGAGGTGATGCATGATCAGAATATGAGGGAGTTTGCGAGTGAGTTTCAGATTCTTATTAGAGAAGATTATCCTTTGTATCTTATAATGACGGGATTATATGAGAATATTAACAAGATTCAGAATGATCCTGCGCTGACTTTTCTTCTGCGTTCGCCTAAGATTATTCTTGAACCTTTAAGTATGATTCAAATAACTGATAAATATAAAGAAATATTTGAAATCCGCGAGGCAAATGCTAAAGAATTGGCGTATATAACTAAGGGATACGCTTTCGCATTTCAGGTGCTTGGTGTATTATATTGGGAGAATAAGGACAATCCAGATATGGAAAGTATTATTGCATCACTTGATAGAATGCTTGACGATTATGTGTATCGAAAGATATGGTCAACCTGCTCTGATAGAGATAAAGAGATTATTCTGGCAATTGATGAAGATGATAAGTCTGTTAAAGATATATGCAATAAAACCGGTATTAAGAATGAGTCTTTTTCAAGATATAAGGAGAGGCTTGTAAGAAAAGGCCTAGTTACCTCTTCGGGTTATGGGAAGGTATCATTAACTCTTCCAAGGTTTTATGAGGTAGCAAGTAAATATTAAAGATTATACCGAAAGACGAAGCGTTCGCTTCGTCTTTTTGTATATTATAATGGCGAACGATGTTCGCCGCTACGGGAAATGGAATATATTTGTAGCGGAGCACATTGTGCTCCATTCTGAAACTTGTTCTATGTGATGCTTTGGTTTATTCCTGTAATGTGCATGCAATAATGTAAGAACATCTTAATCAACAAGGAGGAATACCAAATGGCAGAGATAGGATATGTTAGGGTTAGCAGCGCGGAACAAAACGAAGATAGGCAGTTGATAGCGTTGAAAAGATTAGGAGTAAGAGATGAATGTATATATATGGATAAGCAATCGGGAAGTGATTTTGTAAGACCTCAATACCAGAAAATGTTGTCTGAGCTCTCAGAAGGGGATGTGTTGTACGTTACGAGTATAGACAGACTGGGCAGAAACTATGAGGAAATACAGAACCAGTGGCGCATTATAACCAAGAAAATGAACGTTGACATCTGTGTTCTTGATATGCCACTACTTGATACAAGAGTTGGCAAAGACCTGATTGGAACTTTTATTGCTGATATTGTATTGCAGATATTGTCATTTTGTGCTGAGAGCGAGCGAAAGAATACCCATGAGAGGCAAAAACAAGGAATTGCAGCTGCTAAAGATAGAGGAGTGGTCTTTGGTAGACCTAAGGTGGTGTTGCCTGATACATTCATGGATATTGTTGCTAAATGGAGAAAGGGAATCATATCTGCAGATGAAGCAGCGAGAATGTGTAATGTGAGTCGAAGTACTTTTTATAGAAGGGTTAAAAGTGTGGAGAAGTCTCAATAAGTGTACTTTTTGAAATCTTACACCATATAGAATATTATCACTTTTATCACACAAATACAAGAAAAAACATACTGAAATGTAAATGTAATTCTATAAAGTTATTAGTATAAAGCTGTATTAGAGTATTATAGAACAATTCCAAAAAGTACACATTAAGAGACTACGTGGTTTTATCTTATGAAGCAGACGCAAGTGATTTATGGTATGTATTTGAAATCAGTATACCCTGACGAATGTCATATATAACAATATATATTTAGGAGGAAAACAAAATGAAGAAGGTATTGTCACTAGTTGTTGTAGTTGTTTTGATTTTGAGTTTTAGTGTTGGAGATGTTACACAATCACTTGCAGCGTCTAAAGTTAAAATGAGTAAAACATCTATGAAACTATATGTTGCTCAAACAGCATCACTTAAAGTTAAAGGAACAAAGAAAAAGGTAAAATGGTCATCTAATAATAAAAGTATTGCAAGTGTGTCAGGCGGCAAAGTAACAGCTAAGAAAGCTGGAAATGCTGTTATTACAGCTAAAGTTGGAAAAAAGACATGTAAATGTAATGTAACAGTTCTGGATAATATATGGAATGCGGATGTTAGCGAGTATCCTGAGAATAGAGAGTATACTAAAAATGGTGATGGATGGTACGAGACTGTTTGTAAATCTGTCAAATACAAAGCAGATGGATCTATGGATGTTGAGATATTTTTTATTAATGATACAGTCAATACAACTGTAACGCGATTGAGTGATATCAATATGTCATTAAGCTATATTGATGAATCGGGGAAGACAACTTGCTTAGCTAAAAATGTATATTTTAATGGGTTTGGTGTTGGACCGATTCCTGCAGGGAAGTATGATGTTATTACTTTAACTGTGCGCAAGCAAGACTTGAATTCAAAAGCAATTGCGCTTGGTGGTGGTACTATGCATCTACTTTTTGATTACAAAATTAACTAGATTGCATTATGACACTATATTGATTATTTATATGCCGAAACGAGGTTGTAGAAGCTTTATAGTCTCGTTTCGACATTTTTAGTTTTTATAATAAAAATTTTTTGGATTTTATAAAACCAAATTCGAATTTCTTTCGTCTAATATATATAAGTGATAATTAATCACTTAATACTTATTACTATAGAAAGGAGAAATTCGGATGGTTAGTTCTCACACAATATGTTATATCTGCATAAATGTATTTCTTTTGAGATTACTGTCAAGAGGTACGTAGTATACGATTGAAGATGATAAATACGTATATTTAGAAGATAATTTATATTATAAAATGAAAAGAGGTTTTTATTATGAGAAAATTAATGGTGTATGTAGTGACTGTTGCGTTAATGGTAATTATGTGTAGTTGTAGTAAAGAAACTACAAAAATACAAGAAGAGAACGAGTTCTCTCAAGGATTAGATAAGCAACACGAATTAGTGTCAGAGGATGGAGAATCAATAGTGTCAAAAGATGCTGAAGAATCTGGAGATGAAACATCTCAGAGTGAGTCTAGTGAGTCTTATGATGATGGTGATGTAAAGGCTTTTGTTAATGACATTATTGGGGGAATGTGTAGCAAAGATAAGAATAGTGTTATAGATATGATAGCTGGGGAAAATCAGAACGAAATAGCAGATGAATTAATTGGATATAGTGATTGCTGGAATAGTGACGATGAGTATAGTATTTCATCCTTATATAATGATGATGAAGTTATAATAGTTCGTGTTAGTAACCTTAATAAAGCTGCAGAAAATGAAGATGTATATATCGACCTTCCGATTACATGGGATGATAATCATCTAAAAATAGATGTAGAGTTTCTTAATATTCATACGTGTGCAAATTGTGATCAAAATGGAATGATATTAACTGGGGGAGTCACGTGTCCGTCGTGTAATGGGTCTGGCTCGTTGACAAATACATATTATGATGCCGTGTTAGGGTGGCAAAATCAGCCAATCGGTTGTGGTGCTTGTGGATGCAGTGGCCAGATTGGACAAACTTATTCAGTGTGCCCTGAATGTGGAGGAACTCATTATAGATAAAGATAGTTAATTATGTATACAGTCATTTGAAGAATATTAAAGGAGTTTAGTTATGAGCAAAACGTTTGACGAGAAGAAATATCAGAAGAATAACCAAGAACTGGTTAAGTATGTAATCAAGTATAAAGCCGGTGATAAGAGTGCTTTTGATTATGTGTATAAGTATTCTGAGAAATATGTATATTCAGTTATAAGCAAGATTGTCAAGAGCAATTCTGATGTCGCTGATGTTATGCAGGAAACGTACATCAAGATATACAATCAGCTTGACAACCTTAAGACACCGGAGACGTTTTTGGTATGGGCAGGCAGAATCGCTAGCAATAATACCATTGACTATATGAGAAAGAATAATAAGGAAGTCTTGGCGACTGAGGAAAGTGAAGACTTTCTTTTTGAGAATGCTTCAGAGGATACAGAAGAGTTTATTCCTGAAAATGTGTATCTTAGCAATGAGAAGCAGAGCGAGATAAGACAGATTCTTGACAAGCTTTCTGACGAACAGAAACTGACAATACAGTTGTTTTATTTTGAAGAATATTCTGTGAGTGAAATCGCAGAATTGACGGGTGTTTCAACAGGAACAGTAAAATCAAGATTAAACTATGCTAGAAATAGTATTAAGGATTATGTAAAGGAAGTAGAGGAGAAGAAGAACATCAAGCTCTACAGCCTTTCAGGATTGCCTTTGTTACTATTCTTCTATGGCGATATCAATGCTGTTGTTGTTCCGACATCGGTGTCGTTCAGTGTCAGAAAAACGCTTGCACTTAACAAAAGTGTAAGCGTAAAACTGGCGGCTGCTTCTCTTACTAGAGTTGCATCCATAGTGGCAGCTATTGTTATTCTTGGGGGTGTTGTTTCCGGGACTTATAATAAGCGCAAGATGAACAAATCATACCAAGAATCTAAATATTCTATGTCTGATGAAGGGGGATATGATGACGAATCATACGATGAAGATGATGATCAACCTCTTGATATAGATTTAGCGAATACCGGTTGGGTAGGGACTTATATGGGAACTGAACAACGAGGGTATAGACTTGATATATCGGAGTTTGATAGAGAAACCGGTGAGTTTAGCGGAGTGGCTTTAGTTGATGACGGAGACTCCGGAAGATATTATGTCGAAGGAACTTATTATAAAGAAGATAGATTTATTGATTTTAAAGGCCAAAGTTGGATGGCAAATCCTGAAAATAAGGA
Organism: uncultured Lachnospiraceae bacterium; assembly: GCA_947169385.1. Taxonomy (GTDB): domain Bacteria; phylum Bacillota; class Clostridia; order Lachnospirales; family Lachnospiraceae; genus NC2004. Next base: position 14,140 of record CAMVPR010000058.1, read on the forward strand.
GAAATTTGAATGGTTTTCTGGAGAAATTGCTTTAGATGGTGAAAGAATGTCTGGAATAGTTGATGATAATTATGATAATGAGTTTGAACTGATAAAATCTGATTACAGGGATTTTTCGGTTAAACTTAATAATATAGCCGGAAACTATGAAGGCGAGTATGATGGTAGCACACGACGTTCTGGAGACCTTGTGGTAGTTAGAAGGAATATAAGTATTAACATAGTGTCTATGGATGATAATGGCGATATCGAGGGCGTTGTTAATGTATCACCTTCTAATAAAAATACAGGAAAAATGAGCAGAATATATGCTTCTTATCATTACACAGGACACATTAATCTATCAACTGGTGAGATAGATTTGCGTGGCGTCAAAGGTGGATTGATTAGTTATAAAGATGTAGATGACCCAGATAAGGATGATGATAGCTGGAATTATTTAAGGTTCAATGGATATATTGATAGTAAGGATTATAGTATTAATGGTACAACGAAACATGGTATATGGAATATGAATGCTACAGACGTCGCTTTATCGAGTGATGATGTGATTGGGGAATATACAGGCAATCATGATGATACTTTAAAGAATTCGAGATCTTCTAGACCTGTACATCGAGCAAGTGATATTTTAATTGAAAAATGCGATTCGCAAGGAAATATTAGTGGAATAGTTGAAGTGTATCCAATTGAATATGAAGATAATCAAATTCGATGTTCATATACTTTTGAAGGAAGTGTTAATCTTGAGACCGGTGAGATTGAGATTTCGGGAAAAGATTGGATAGAAGAACCTGAGGAAGGAGAGTTTTGTGCTAATCCAGACCAGACATATACCGGAAGAATTCAAAAACAATTGAGCGGACACTTAACTATAACCGGTGAGACAGGTAATGGTTACTTTTCGTATGATAAGAAAGATAAGGAGATGGAAATTGGCGCAACTACAGAAGCATCAACAGAATAAAGTGAGGTGATTTTCATGAATAATATCACTTTTAAGGAATTACTTCTTCTATTATACGGAGAAAAGGGTATATACCCGAAAAAGGAGTAATTTTAACTACAATTTAATAATTAAGAGAAACACAGGATAGTTCTATGAGCTTATCCTGTGTTTTTTATTTATCAAACAAGTCTGAATGTGAGCCGGTATTAACGTAAGTAGTACATAACCCGTGCCTTTTAATCCCATTAGAAATCTATTATCATGGT
>CAMVPR010000059.1 GCA_947169385.1 uncultured Lachnospiraceae bacterium
TTAACGAGCTCAGTAGAATTTAGTCTTGCACTGGAATTTACTATTTCAATTTACCGTGGGGACACTGGTAAATTAATTTATTTCCATGGTCTTAATGCAGGTGTTAAGGCATGTATCAACGAAGATGGATATACTTATTACGAGAAATATATCAAGCTTAAGATTGTAAAATAATACTATAAATGCATTACCCCCCGACTACACTAACGTAGTCGGGGGTATTATTACGTATGTTGATATTCCATAAAAGCTTATCTATCTCTTCACTAACCACAATCCATCGGACTTATTATAATAAAGCCATATAACTCTCTCGATATTAAATACCCTTATCTTGCACTCGAACGGTTGTAAATGCGACGTTACTATCACCCCATTGGGAAGCACTACTTCTCCGGTATCTCCGGTCGCCTTCCTGTATGCTTTAACGACATACGTCTGATACTCTCCATCATCATCCTGTACCTTGAACTTTATCGGAATAACATCGCCTTCTTTAGTATGCTTGCATATAACATCTATAGGCACATTCATCTCAGGCACATTACCACCTCCGCAATTATATGTTGTGAAACATATCCCCATCGCGTAAGACAATTGTAGTACATGTGTTCTTGTTTGTCAATTGTAAGTTTAGGTACTTCTAAAGAATTTTAGGTAACTACAGTAAAAAAGAAAGCTTACCTCCTGCATTTGACACGCAAAAGATAAGCTCTCACATTAATACGGATTAACTATTGAGCTTATTAAACTCTGACTTAAGGATATTAATCTTGCCATCTGACCCGTAATTAAAATATATATCCATAATTCCAATAATATCATTTTTGCCACCTTCGATGCTCGAGATACCTTCTGTAGCACAGAGGCATGAAACGCCATCGATTGAAGCCGCTTCAATCTTCCAGATACCCCAATCGGCAACAGTACCGAAATCATCACCGGCAGAATATTTACTCTGGTTCAAAACTCCTTCAGCCAAGTCATGAAGATTATTACCCTTCTGACTCTCAAGCACTTCCAAATAGTGCTCTGTAACATCAACGGTAATTGTCTTATCCTCTTCAACTTGAATATCTAACGTTCCGGGCTTTTGACCGACCTTTACACTTATCGGAAATGCATTCGAAGTATCTACTGTCTTAGCCTTTTGTGCAAGATTTGATGTATCTTGAAGCTTAATCCACTTACCGTCCACCTGCTTTAACACGAAGAATTCCTCTAAAGGCATAGAATTAACATAAGGCAATAACTTGACCAAAATCTCCGCTTTGCCGTCGTTATCCAAGTCAGGACACATCGTATCAAAATCACATAGCAATGCATGAGTTCCGGAAGCTACCTTCTCTCCGTTAAGCACCATAGTCCAATCAATCACATGATCATCACTCTGCTCTACTTCCGGCAATTGATACATGTAGATGTAATCTTCTTGACCGTTATCATCAATATCCTCGTTATAAACAACATCTCCTTTAACTTCTACATCCTCAGAAGCTGTCTGTTCTTCTACTTTATCCTCTGCAGAAGCTGTCTCTGTCTTAAGCGGACTCGTTAAAAAACATGCCGCCATAGCTACGCAGCCAACGATTGCAAGCATTACAATCCAAGCTGATGGTTTCTTATAATTAAATATTCCTTTCACTCTTTGTTTCACTCCTATTTCTCCAAATGCAACCGGACAGGCTGTAACCCAATTCACAGGTCTGCTGAGAATAAGCAGAGTCTCTGAATAATCTGCCTTACTCTCCCTGTCCATACCTCTGACAACTCTCTCATCACAAGCCATCTCCATGTCTCTGCAAAACAGGATATATGCTATCCAGCAAAGCGGATTGAACCAGTGAATTGCAAGGAGAAAGAAACCAAGTGGTTTCCACCAGTGGTCATGTCGATTCAGATGAGCCATTTCGTGAGCAAGTACAAATCGCTTCATATTCCCCTGCAAAAAGCTTGGAAGGTATATTATAGGACGGATGATTCCAAAAACGAAAGGATATCTAATCTCGTCACATACGCGAATGTTGCTATCAACTTCAATCGAAGCTGCCACAGAACGCTTTAAGCGATAGAAACTGCAAAGTGCCTGAAGCATCATAATGCAGAAGCCTGCAAACCATATAATAGCCAAAACCTTGACAGGATCCTTCTTTGTAGTTTCGGTGTTACGATCGCTTATACTATCTGCAACATTATTCGAATCAGCTAAATATGTTGCGTTATAGTTACTATCGTCCTGCTGCGCAACAACTGTTTCTTCTTGCCGGTCTGAGCTATCCGGTTTAGAAATAGTCTCGACAGTTGACGTTGGTTCTACCTGCACTGCATCCGATATATCTATCATCGAATAATTAGCTGTAGGCAACTTATCAGCTGTGGGCAACAGACTGAACGGGCTCTCAATCGTAACAGGACATATAAGTCTGATAGCCACTAAAGCCCAAAACAGACAACTAATCCATTTCGGAGCCTTCTTAAAAAGGACTCGAAGCAGTATGACTGCCAGTATCAAAACAACCGCATAAAGACTTATGTTCATCATCTTTAAAAACAACTGACTCATACTACTCGTCACCACCTTCTCTGAATGCGTTGATCAGATTCTGAATCTCGTCCGCCTCTTCACTCGTCAAGCTCTTCTTAGAAACAAATGCTGCCACAAATGCCGGAAGAGACCCTGAAAAAGACTCTTCAACAATCTGCCTGCTTCTGTCAGAATAGAAATCATCCTTAGAAATCAGAGAGGTCACAACTCCGTTCTCGTTCTTAAGAAGTCCCTTCTCACATAACTTACGAAGTACGGTATATGTTGTTGGCTTCTTCCATCCAAGCTGTTTCTGACATACCTTGACAAGTTCACCCGAGCTGATAGGTTCATGTTCCCAAACAATATCAGCAAAGTGTTCCTGTACGGTTCCTAATTCCAAATCTGCCATAATCTTTCTCCTTATCATTGTTTTGGTTTATCCGGATAAACCCCTTTGACACGGTTTAGTTTATCGCGATAAACCAAATCTGTCAAGAGGTATTTTAAAAAATCTTCAAAGCCTTTTATTTACTGCATTTGCAATCAATAATCATCCCAGTAATCGTCATTTCAACGACTATCAATCCTTTAGAGCGTATATCAGATATTTTTAGTTCAAACATTGCTTTTACTCTAAGGTTTGGTATAATCTTTATATAATTTTAAGAGGGATACTATTATATATCAGACATGAACACATATTTAACTGTTAAGAACAATTTTATAATGACAAATGCTAACGCAGACTGGACATCGTATCGCAACGAGCTTACTGATATGATTCTTCGTGACAATCCCGATAGTGTTATGATTATCGGTGGTGGGCGCTGTAATGATATAAATCTTGAAAGGCTTGCTAACGAGATTCAAGAGATTATAATTCTCGATATAGACGAAACTGCCATGAATGAAGCAGTGTCGGTGGTTTCTAGCGAACTTCAAGATAAGATAACCTGTAAAACCGCATCACTTACAGGTATTTCTGAGGATGATTTATGTACATTTATGGATAATATGCTTGTTGTAGCGAGGGATGCAGCTAGATTAAGTGACAGCGAATACTATCATAACATGCTTATAAAAGAACTCGATATTATGTTTAAGAAACTGATAAGTAATGAGTCTGAGTTAAGTGAGATTCTTCCTCATAGGTTCGTAGATACTGTGGTGTGCAGTGGTGTCTACAGTCAGCTGTTCTCTATGCTGATGTATTATGTGAGATCTTTAGCGGCTAATCTTAATAATATACTGCCAGATGTAGATATGACGGTGAATGAAATCGCTAACTTAATTAGAATAACAGATGACAAGCTGATTCCGATTATCAACGATGCAATTATACATGCAGCCAAAAGAACAGTTATATTTGCAAATGAATATATGCCTGATAATCCGGTTGAGGGCGCACACCAATGTATCGCAGACCTTAAAGAGCGCATTAAACCCGAAGAACACCATATTAATTGGGATTTCAACCGCGCATCGAACATTACTTACGATATGTTAATACAGATATGTAGGATTTAGGACCCAAGACCTTTCCCTGTCATTCTGAGCGAAGCGAAGAATCTTTTAAGCTCCTTCTTATTCTTAAAATAGAAAAACAACAGTGATTTGCTGATATGAGCCTCATCAGCTATCTCCAACATAGGACTCTTCTTGTATAAATTCCTTGAAAACACTCTAAAACCGGCATTTAAGATACGATCCTGCTTTTCTTTAGGAAGTGCGAAGAATTTATCGTTCATAGTCTTTCTCCAATCTATTGTATCCTATGCCGAAATGTCTTTGCTATTATACTTAACATAGGCAATTATAATACCAACAACCATCATTATCATTCCAGGAATGAGGTAGTCTATATTAATCTCCTGATTATTGATAATATCGGCTCCCTCAGTATATCCAAAAGCTGTTATATATTTTAAGACTTTCGCATCCTCAGAGATATTGGCAACAATATTCAACAGGTACATAAGTCCTGCAACACCGATGCCTATGCCTATGCCCGCCTTCTTAATAAATGCAGAAATACCGAAACATATTCCGGATATCTCAAACTGCATAAATAAATACGCTAAATGAAATAGAATCAGCTCTTTTAAGAAGATTTCTTCATCTATCATAACTATCGATAATATTGAACAGACAAATACAATAACATTTAAAATAATAACGATAAAAAATACGCTTATAAGCTTCTCTGTTATAACTCTAATTCTTGAAACCGGATGAGTGAACAAAAACTCTGCAGTGCGCTCTTTTTCTTCTTTCATAAGTGAAGAAACGCCAATAATAGCTGCAAAGAACGCTCCACCAATTCCAAGCATATTACCGCCTTCAACCGCGTAAAAGCCTACCAAAGTTCCGAAGTTTAATTGATCCATCCCAAACGCAGCCGTGAAATTCCCCATTGATGAGAACATGTCATTAACGCCATCCATCTGAGATTTCATATCCGGATACATAAGCACACAGGCTGCAACCAACAAGCCTATAGATAAACTCCAGATGATAATCACAAGCTTCTGAGATTTAATTTCCTGCTTTAATATAGACATTATCTCACCCCCATCATTCATAATAATTCATAAAGATCTCTTCTAAACTTGGTTCTGTGATAGTGAGATCTCTAGGTTCAGTTTCTCTTAATATGTCAAGAAGCAAAGGAATCTTCCCGTTATAGATGAAATCAGCCACTCCATCTTCTTCGTTGATTTTCAAATCAGAAACATATTTAGTAATCTCACTCTCCTTAATTAAGCTATCAAATCCGCTTATTGCACCTGATAAAGATACTCTCTTCGCACCTGTTTCCTCTATCTTATCAACCGTGTCAGACATAATAATCTTCCCATCCTTGATAAATGCTGCTGTATGACAATAGTTTTGCACCTCAGATAAAATGTGAGACGAGAAAAATATAGTAGTTCCCTTATGATTCTCCTCTGTAAGAATATTAAAAAACTCGCGCTGCATCAAAGGATCTAACCCGGAAGTAGGCTCATCTAAGATAAGCAACTTAGGGCTATGTTGAACAGCACACACAATTCCTACCTTTTTCCTATTGCCAAGAGACAATTCATCAACCTTTCGATTAAGATCAAGTCCCAGTCTTTCGGACAGTTCAAGAGCTTTATTCTTGCATTTCGCCTTATTAAGATCAGCAGAATACTTAATAACATCCTTAACCTTCATTCCACTATAGAAGTTAATCTCTGATGGCAGATAACCTACTTCTTTTAAAATCTTATCCTTCTCATGTATGATGTCGTATCCAAGTACCTTAGCACTTCCACTCGTTGGCCTTATAAGACCAAGAAGAGTCCTTATGGTAGTTGACTTTCCGGCACCATTAGGTCCGATAAAGCCAAAGAAATCCCCTTCCGGTACAGTAAGCTTAAGCTCGTTGATTCCACGGTTCTTCCCATATGATTTAGTTAAATCATCAGTTTCAATAGCATTCATAGCACTACCCCTTTCGTACTCATTGACCGTTGACCACAACGGTTAATTATAATTATAATCCATTGACCGTTTTTGAGAAGACCCTAAAATCAATTATTTCTTTTTCTTCTTGTGCACGTTTCTTATTGTCTTTTTCTTTTTAGCACCGTCTGACTTACCACCGCGTTTTGGATTATCACTTCCCTTATTCGCATGCTTAACGTATACATTTGACTTAGTAGAATGAGTATGATGACCGCCCTTATTAGTATGAAATGATGCATTACGTCTCGGACGAATCAAGCATTTTTTATCGAATCCAATCAAGTCCTCTCTGCCGGCTTTTATAAGCGCCTCATGGACCAAATCATAATTAGCAGGATTGCGATACTGAATCAATGCACGCTGCATCGCTTTCTCATGCGGATTCTTAACAACATAAACCGGCTTCATATCTCGAGGATCAATCCCTGTATAGTACATAACCGTAGACATAGTAGAAGGAGTAGGATAAAAATCCTGAACCTGCTCCGGCATATAACCAATATCACGAAGATATTCAGCAAGTGCCACAGCCTCCTTCATAGTGCTTCCGGGATGCGATGACATCAGATACGGAACGACGAACTGTTTCTTGCCCATTTGCTCATTCAGTTTCTTATAACGACGGACAAACCTTTCATATACGCTATTCTCAGGCTTACCCATCCTCATAAGTACCGGATCTGCAATATGTTCCGGTGCAACTTTAAGCTGTCCACTGATATGATGTTCTACCAACTCCCTGAAAAATGTATCGTCAGAATCTGCAAGCAGATAGTCGAAACGTATGCCGGAACGCACGAATACCTTCTTCACTTTAGGGAGCTCCCTGAGCTTTCTTAAAAGTGCCAGATAATCGCTATGATCAACATAGAGATTCTTACATGGTCTAGGGAAAAGGCACTGTTTGTTTTTACACACACCGTATTTCAACTGCTTCTCGCAAGAAGGATGTCTGAAATTGGCCGTTGGTCCTCCGACATCATGAATATATCCCTTAAAATCCGGCAAAGCTGTAATCTTTTGTGCCTCTTTAATAATCGACTCGTGACTTCTAACCTGTATAGTGCGCCCCTGATGAAATGTAAGCGCACAGAAATTACATCCGCCAAAACACCCTCGATTACTTATCAGTGAGAACTTTATTTCGGAAATAGCCGGCACACCGCCCGCTGCCTCGTAAGACGGATGATAATTCCTCATGTAAGGAAGGGCATAAACATCGTCCATCTCCTGCGTAGAAAGCGGTGGTTGCGGAGGATTCTGCACCACATAGACACCGTTAGGATACTCCTCGACAAGCACTTTTCCTGTAAAAGGATCGGTGTTATCATTCTGTATCTTGAAACTTTCGGCATAATATCGTTTATCTTCTTTCATTTGATCATAAGACGGAAGTCTGATTTCATCGTAAAACAGATTCTCGTCCTTGGTTTTATATACAGTTCCTTTGACAAAAGTAATGTCAGAAACATTAAGCCCGCTGTTTAGTGCGTCTGCAATCTCAACAATAGACCTCTCTCCCATTCCATAGGAAATCATATTCGCACCGCTATCAAGCAATATAGATCTCTTAAATGAATCCGACCAGTAATCGTAATGTGCCATACGCCTTAAACTCGCTTCAATTCCGCCGATAATGATAGGGACATCCTTGTAAGTCTTGCGAATCAGATTGCCGTAAACTACAGTGGCATGATCCGGGCGTTTGCCTATCTCACCACCCGGCGTATATGCATCCACCGACCTGTGCTTCTTAGACACATAATAGTGATTAACCATGGAATCCATATTACCGGAGCTAATCAAGAAAGCCAGACGCGGCTTTCCAAGAATGGAAATGCTATCAGGATCCTTCCAATCCGGTTGGGATATTATTCCCACCGTATAACCGTGAGCCTCCAAAATCCTGCTTATAATTGCATGACCAAAAGACGGATGATCCACATAAGCATCTCCGATGACATAGACAAAATCAAGTTGTCTGATATTCTGTTTTTCTAAATCTTCTCTACAAATTGGGAGATATCCAGACATTATTCTTCCTCCGTATATTAAACTATTCACGCGACATAGTTATGAGTTCATGAACAATTATATAATAGATTTTGTCATTTTCAAAGTATACAAATAAAAAACCACAGGTTCCGTCCCTGTGGTTTCATAAGCATATCTATATTACTTATACTCATTCACAAATTCATCGGTCATATGCCACAACTTCGAAGTATCATAACTATCCGGCAAATGCACCCAATTGCCTTCTGATGCTTCCACATACCAGGCATCCTCATCCTTATCGTATTCCATCCAACCATAGTCGCCATAGTCGGAAGAAATACCTTCATACCAATACTGCCACTGATATGGTTCCTTCTCGTTGTTGTACCAAAACCAACACTTAGTATTACTATCGTACCAATCCGAGCCGTCTTTATAACAAGTACGCCCAATTTCTTTGACGTAAATGCTGTTTTGTGATCCGGTTGGCGAGTTGGTAGAATATTCAGTCCGGACACTGTTATCATTTAGAATCGGCATCAATCTACGTTCAAGCTCAACATAGGCAAGCTTAAGAACAAGCCAAATCACTACAACGGTAAAAAAGATCTTCACTCCAAGGGGACCACGGCGTCTACTTCCTCCGCGTGCCGAAGAATGCTCTGTGGCAACATCCTCCATTTTGTCAGTGATATCGATCTGTAATTGAGCTCCGCATTTATCACATGTCGGCAATGAACCATCTGCCCAGGTATACACCATACGATTATCACAATAAGTGCATATCAACATCGTGGTGCCACCTTCCATGATCATATTATTATAATGCTTACCATTCTCATCGTAGTAGCTTTCCTCAAAATGTTGACCATCTTCCGCCGTCCAGCTCTTCGGGTAGTAATCATAATCATGAGTAGAACAATGATAATGACCAATCTTACCATGTTCTGAAGCATTCCAACCATACGGTTGTGAAGTACGCGTTTTTCTAACCGGAGTACGACTTCTAGAACTGCTGCGTGGTTTAGAAAACAACGAGCTGTAATTGCTCGACGAACGACTGCTACTGCTCGAATGGTGCGATGAACTGTGTGAACTACGGCTGCTGCTTGATCTACGCGATGAGCTATGTGAACTATGACTTCTGCTAGAATGATGTGAACTACTATGACCGCTTGGTGGCATATTAACTCCTCCTGAAATAATGATGATATAGTCAATTAAGACCTATTGACTAACAAATGTCTGTGTTCAATAGTAGCATGAAACAATCATAATTACAATACAATTAAAACAAAGATCCTTCGCTTCGCTCAGGATGACACCTAATCTTTTCCTTGCCTGACATTTATTTATTAGATAACAATTTTAAACCAACTATTCCAATAACAATCAAACTAACACATATTGCCTGAGGTACTGAAAGATTCTCATTAAACAAAAACACTCCAAGTACGGTAGTTCCAACAATACCAAATCCCGTCCACATTGCGTACGCTGTACCCAAAGGTAACTGCTTTAATGCCAACGCCAAAAAAACTGCGCTGAGAATATATCCTATAACTGTTATCACTGACGGCAATACTACCGTAAATCCATTGGAAATCTTCATAGCGACAGCCCATGTCACTTCAAAAATCCCTGCTAAAACTAAATAAATCCACTGCATAATAATCTCCTCCTAAAATAAAAATCGTCATTTTCTTATCTTCTAAGACCTAACGATAAGAAAATGACGTTGATCCCTTTACCCGGTGGCAAAGGGCGCCTAAATTATATTCAATTCCGTCATAAACCATAGGGCCCGTCCCTGTGGTTTATGCTCTTGAATACTCTTAAATTCTTTAACGCATTTTACTAATGGTTAAGTTTGGTACACTCAACATATAATACCACACCAAATAAAATCATTCTTCATATTATGCTCCATTCTTCTAAAAACAATCACCACATGATTCATCCCGATAGAATAAACCATATGGCGATTTTGATTACTTTGATGATAAATAATTCAATAATTACATTATTGATTGGTTTTGTAAAATGTTACTGTCCGTTAGCTAGTCTCAACTGTTCTTTTAAAAACTCGATTTCTGCATCCTTCTCGGATATAACGGAATCCTTCTCAGATATAATCGAATCCTTCTCGGCAAGAAGCTTCTTTGCTTCTTCGTCCTTTTCTTTGATAATACGCTCATCTCTTAATCTTAATACTTCACACATCTGCTTCTTACCTCCTTTCGTCTCGTTAGCTAATGTGTACAATCTTTTGTCATTTGCAAGTATTCCGGCTAATGCTACTGTTGAACTCTTAACCTCATACTCACTGACATCGGCAGTTCATTCCGTCTTGTCAACATCCTTGCCACCATAAATTCCTAGCTCCAAACTGTAGGACAAAGCATCGTATAACATCTTCCTTAAACAAGGAATCATTATACACAGATGCATATACATTGTTGTCGCTGAAAAAGTCTTTTAGAGCAATGTCAGCATTTGGTACTTTATATTGCAAGCGCTTACCTCCCATACTAAAGAATAACCAATTAATAAAATCAATAATATCGAAGGCTCTCCGGGCTCGCTTCATCAAAGTATTTTTATATTAACATATGCTTGGAAAGTATTCAAGGTGGATTATATCTAAAGCGTAAAATATTGAAATTCATCCTTTTTTATGATATTGTAGGAATAGTTATAGGGCTGGTCGAAAGACCCAGGTCCATCTTCGGCGGGGAAGTTCCCCGCCATTTTCATATACAAAGGAGATTTCATTATTGAAAGAACTAAGTATTTTTATAGATGAATCCGGTGATTTTGGAGAGTATGATTTTCCTTCCTAATCCCGTTTTTAGAAAAGTCTTGCCAAAAGAATACAAACTTTTTCAAGTCGCTGATTTATTATGTACTCTAAAACTAGTCGAATTAAAAATGAACAACAATATGTTTTCAAAATTCGAAGAAATCTTCTTTGGTAATATGCGTGACTTAAAAAAGAATTATCTAAAACCATTAAAGAAAAAAGAATGGATTTAATATAATTTACAACACTAAAACCACAAAAACCGTCCCCGCGGTTTCAAGTCTGTTCTCTTAAATCCCATCTTTTCCATAATGCTCTTTAATGATTCCGTATCATCTGCCGAAGCCTCTAATGTTGCATCATATTCCGGCATAACTCCTTGTAAAGATATAGTTATTCTTGTCATATCCGGATGTGTCTTTATTTGTCCTTTACCGGTTACTCTGATTACTCTGGTACTCATAATACATACCTCCAATCTATTACAATTATTCATCATTTTCAATCATTCCAGCCTTTTTAAGACTATCGACCGTTTCCGAAATCCACTCATGATAATAATCATACTGTGGCTTGACCCACCAATTAAGAAGCTCATTGATACTCTCTATATCTTCCTCAACAGTTCTGATTCCAACCTGGTTACTATCACGATTTATTGTGACCTTATGAATGTTGGTATCCATGTCAATCTCAATTACAAAGATCAAGTATCCTGTCCAACTTCTATGTGCAAAAAGCTTATTATGCCTCATATAGAAGAACCACTTATCCTCCATTGCCTTAGGAACATTTCCTCGTCTGAGATTAGTCAGCTCAAAATCAGTAAATGCTCTTTCAAATGTAAACTCCTCACGCTTTCCTGGCATCGGATCTGCTTTCCAGTCACGCTTTACTGCAACAACAGACTGACGAGCTCTATCAAAACTCCACAGTACCTTATTCAAATCATCATCTAGCCTCTTCTCAATATCAGGTATAAACTTCTTAGGTATACCATAATAGGCCTCAGCCATAGCAGCCGCTATATCTGTAAGAGTATCACTGTCTCCACCTAATGATACTGCTGTCTTTACAACATCTGTAAAATGCTTACCCTCTAAAAATGCTGTAATAGCCTCCGGAACTGTTTCCTGGCAACTTTCCACATGATGATAAGTAGGTCTGATTTCGTCGCAGGTTCTTGATAAATCATATCCAAATTCTCTTACAACATAATCCTTGATGTATCCTTTATCATATCCGCTTCTTGCAAGATAAATGACAGACGCTGTAGCCTCAGCACCCTTTATTCCTTCCGGATGATTATGAGTTACCTCAGCAGTCCATCTTGCCACCTCACGTGTTCTTTCAATTGAGTCATATAGCCAGCCAACAGCCGAAACACGCATAGCAGAACCATTACCATAACTACCGTAAGGATTGCTCTCCTCCGAAAAGAGCCAATTATAAAACCTCCCCCCATATCCTGCTTCAGGGTATCTCCTTCCCCAATGCTTCAATGAGAGCACAAGACAATCCTTAATAATCCTCTCCTTAGCATTCGGCCCTGCAACAAGAAGCGCATCAGCTACCGCTATACTCATAACTGTATCATCGGTATATACACTTTCATTAGTAAACAGCTTGAAATCTTTGGTCTTGTCACCCCTATCAAACTCAAATCTACTTCCAACAATATCACCCATAATTGCACCAAACATCTTAATCACGCTCCTATCATCAATACTCTTGTTCCTTTATTACAATGAAAATATAGCACAATAAGAAAAGGAAATGGTCAAGTCAGAATTGACTTTTCCATTTCCTATATCTTTAATATCTTCTGATTATATTTAAACAGAGCCTCGTTGACCTCCATAATGTTATATATCCCATGCCGGATGCAATATGTGATAATCACATCGAACTTACTTGTCGGAGAAAATGCATATCCTGCTCTTTCAAGTAAATCTTCCGCCTCTTCGATATCCAGTCTTAAAGCCAAAACAGCTCCGATTACCGTTTCTTTCTTAGGTTGATAGTATTCATTTGACCTAATCTTAGAAAAGACCTGCTTGGTAATACCGGCGCATTTATAGAATTCAGAATCCTTAAGTCCTTCTTTATCTATGAAATACAACAATTTCTGTTGAAATGTCATATCTTCAACATCAAGTAGTTCATCAAGACTTTCTGCCGGTTTCTGACATTTCTCTTTAGACTCAATATATCTATATCTTGCTACACTTGACCCATTCGGTTCATCAACCGATGTTCTTCTTCGTCTAACTGAGTATTCTTTATAGATCTGCTCTCCAACATAATGCTCATCTATATAAGCTTCCAGTCCGCCAAACCGCCCTTTAGATAACACAAACGACTCCTTATCAAACACCACAAGCGTTATCTTAACATCCTCATGAGAAAGCAAATATGTATGTATCTCTTCCATGGCGATAGACAAAGCTTCATCCTTAGGGAAACCATAGACGCCGGTCGCTAACAGAGGAAATGCTATACTCTTAGCTCCCAATGTATCAACTAAGTTCAAAGCTTTCCTGTAGCATGAGCGCAATATGTTTCTCTCATCATGATCTCCATCTATCCAGGGTGGCGCAACCGCATGGATTATGTATTTGGCATCCAGGGCAAATGCATCCGTGTAGAAAGCGTCTCCCGGCTGAATGTCACCAATCTCCTTACGCTTTTTAAGAAGCTCATCAGCTCCTGCCGCTTCATATACAGCACTATCTGTTCCACCACCTATAACAGGCTTAGGATTAGCGGAATTCACTATTATATCTGCTTTTATCTTTGTTATATCGTTGCGTACTATAGTAAAAGGCAATGCTAATCTCCCTTCAACTCCACTTCTTCCACTCATCAGGCTGATAACCGATAGTTGATTGCTTACCATTCCTAACAATCGGCGTCTTTATCACCTGCTGATTCTCCAATATCTTCTCAAGCTTATCTTCCTCAGCAATGTACTTAATCAAATCCAATGCGTCCTTATCCTTAGCATCAGGATTAATCATACTCTCCATGCCGCCGTGAGCCTGAGCTACAGAATTGAATTCTCCTTTGCTCATGCCCTTTTCCTTCATATCAACAAATTGAAACTTGATACCTCGTTCCTTGAAGAAACGCTCTGCTTTTCTAGTATCACTGCACTTCTTAGTGCCGAAAATCTGTATGTTCATAATACTCAAATCTCCATATAATCAAATCTCAAGAGCCTTCTTAACCATCTTCTCAAAGCTATCCTTAAAACGCATGTCATCTACCTCAGTGCGCTTCTTCGGTCCTTTAAGATGATTCTTAGAATTGCTTCTTCTTGCTTTCTTAGACAAATGACGCTCCATAAGCATCATATCTATATTATCATTGGTATACCATTTTCCGGATTGATGTATTGCAAATGCATTTTTCCCAAGAGCCATTGCTGCCACACCATAGTCCTGAGTAACCACGATATCATTAACATCCTTATCAAGCATACTAATTAAAGCAAAATCAACTGCATCCGCTCCCGCTCCAATAACCTTCACATCACTGTAATCCGAATCCAAAACATGATTGGTGTCGCATATAAGCGTCACAGGAATATTATATTTTCTTGCAACCTGCTCCACGATAGAAACTACCGGGCAAGCGTCGGCATCAACGTATATCTTCACACAAACCTCCAGTTAATACTTCCAACATTATTCTAAATATAAGAGCTTACCTCCTGCGCCTAATCACGCAAAAGTTAAGCTCTATAAAAAGATCATATTGATTTATATACAATGGGTTGTATCTTACTTATCTTTTGTCAATCGACTCTTAAACTCCTCTACAGACATCCCTGCCTTACTTGCTGCCTCTTCTACAGTAATAACCTTATCGTTGGCAAGATCCACAAGAAGCTCAATGCGCCCCTCTTCAATTCCTTGCTCAATTCCCTCTGCAATTCCATTTCTATGCGCAACAACAACATCAAGATCTAACACTCTTCCACCCATAATATCACCAACCTTTCGCTGTACATTCTCACGCTTCATATTAAGCTTAT
>CAMVPR010000060.1 GCA_947169385.1 uncultured Lachnospiraceae bacterium
TCCCCAGCTGTAAGGGATATCGTTATCACGACGATATACGTTTGCACGTGGGTTATCCCATGATCTAAACACAGCCTCTACAGCGAGCTTAAGCTGAGTAACAGGGTCTGAAGGGAAATCCTCACCTAACTGCTTCTTGTACTCTGCCTTGAACTGCTCTGCAAGCTCTTTAAGATCTGCAGCAGTAAGCTCTACGTCGAACTTAACACCCTTCTTCTCTTTCATCTCGTCGATAAGCTGCTCGAAATACTTCTTACCAACCTCCATAACTACGTCAGAGAACATCTGGATGAAACGACGATATGAGTCGTATACGAATCTCTCAAATGTAGGATCTGGGTTACCAGCTATCATAGCTGCAACAACCTCATCATTAAGACCAAGGTTAAGAATAGTGTCCATCATACCAGGCATTGAAGCTCTAGCTCCTGAACGAACAGAAACAAGAAGTGGATTCTCCTTAGAACCGAACTGCTTACCGTTCTCGTTCTCCATCCATTTAACACCTTCCATGATCTGACCCATGATCTCATCATTGATCTTACGATCATCCTCGTAGTACTGTGTACAAGCCTCAGTAGTTACAGTGAATCCCTGTGGTACAGGAAGACCGATCTCAGTCATCTCTGCAAGGTTAGCACCTTTACCACCAAGCAAGTTACGCATGGTCATGTTACCTTCTTTGAAGGTATATACCCATTTTGCCATTATCTAGTTACCTCCTAATATAATATTATATTACGAGAGCCGCCCCTATACGCCTTTTTGGCCTAAAAAAGCGAAAAAATAATAGGGATGGCGCACGCTATCCCTATTATAACACATTTTGAACTTTTATAAAGCATTTTTTGAAAATGTTGTCAAAAAGCCTATAAAGCTTTATGAGCGCCCTTTTTCTCACGAGCCGCCTTCTTGTTAACAGCCCTGTCAGCATTATAATCCTTCAAGTCCACTCTATTACGTTCCCACCTTACTTCATTTATCCTCACAACTAACTTATCAATCTGTTGTTTAGAATCCGGAGCGTACTTTAACAAGGTTCCCAAAGCATCAAGATTATTGTTAAACCTCTCCTTACCACCATCAGTCCATCTAACAGACTTCTTTCCTTTTACATAGTTCTTTACCGATAGCATAAGATTGGCGTTAAGGTCAACAAGCTCCTTAGAAACAACCTTGCGATCGTAATCATGGTCAAAATCATACTTATCTGTCAAGTCAGCAATCTTTTTAACTGCGCCGTAAAATGCTTTATACTCTGCGGTTCTGTTGTGTTCCGGCATAAGACTCTCATAAAGCTTTTTCATTTCATTTACATAATCGGTAACATTTGCCGAAGATACCTTATATGCTGATTGCGTTAGTTTGTGTGCCATAGCGTCAAGACTGGCTCTCGACCTAAATGCATCATCCACTTTATCCTTATCAGCAATTATTCTGTCAAATTCAGACAGTTGCTTGATATTCTCTGCAGCTGCTTTAATCTTCTTGACATCATACTTCTCTTTGGCATCCATAAGAACCTTAGCTGCGAGTGCCTCAGCAAGATAATCAACTTTCTCATCACCTTGAAGGTCAACAGCATTCTTGCCCGTATGTAAGACTATATAATGGTCAAATGAGACTCCTTTGTTGTAGCGAGACTCAAATTCGTCAATAACATTAACATAATCTTTGGCAAACTGATCCATTAAGTCATTGCCTTCCTCTTTTATCCAGTCTTCGATTCCGTGTGGAGATGCATCTATACCTGAATCTTTTGAAACGTTATTGTACTCTTCAATGCGATCAGCCGGAAAATTAGCCTCTTTCATTGCAATTGATGCACCTTTATCATAAAACTTACCACATAAACAGTCTCTGATAAACTGATTAATCTTCTGGTTCACATAGTCAGGATCTGGATTATCATCCCCTTCATCTCTTACTATCTTCTCTCTAAATGCGTCAAACGCCAGCGTGTCAGGTGAGGCTTCAAAATCAGAATATAGCCTCTCCGAAACCTTTTCATCATACCCTAGTAAAGCTATTATATCCTTCATGGTGGTGTTCTCTTTTACATTGGCATGTTTCTCAACTTCTTTTAGAACATTCTGATCAGTGTTGATGTTGAATAGTATACTTGATTGTATACTGTTATTCGAAATCAGATATACTCCAGCTTCTTTGTATCTTGCTAAGTACTTGACTTTCTTATCAAAATAAGGATCTTCATTATCAATCACATTCTTGCATTGCTGCTCTGCCTCAACAAGCTTAAGATTAGCGTCACACTTTATCTTGCCCAAACTGGTCATTACTCTGGAGATAGTGTTGTAGTCTCCTTTTTTTACATATTCATCTATAAACTCGCCTATTAAATCAGAGAGTATTTTATTATCCGTTTTCTCTGTCTTCCTAGCGAGTATTCCCTTAGCTATTGCAGTTGCATTTAATCCATACAAGAAATCAAGCTTCTCCTCAGGAGTTTTTAAAGTGGCGTAAGAAGCCTTTAAATCTCTGACTCTATCAGGATTATCTTCTGTTTTTTTGACTTCGTTCTTCTTAAATGATACATAATTGTTTTTAAAATCTTTCATTATCGAAGAAATATACTTATTCCTGTTTGCATCAAGAATATCGTTTCCTTTTTCTGTTCTCCATTTTCTGACACTATCATTTTCTATATCAGATTTAGTCTGTTCAGCTAATTCTTCTATTCGCGAGCGATCCATCGGCGTAATACTGTTGTCATTGTAATAATTCTCTTTTGAGTATTTAGCCCAATTACTCTTCTGCTTTTCTATCATGTTATTTATTATGTAATCAGATACATCACGCTCGGTTTTAATATTAGGATTATCTCTTAACACTTTAGTAAAATGATTGCTGATGCTGGTGTTAGGTTGAGCGTTACATGATCCCAGGTATTTCTCAATGTCTTCTCCACGAAAACCACACATAATTGCATACTCTTTCATGGTTGTTTCCAAGTTAATCTTAGTCTTTTTGGCTACATCGTTTCGAACCTTTTTATCACTATACTTACTCATAATAGTGCTAGTGAGATTCCTGTTATAGTTAACATACATTTCGTATTTGCCGGACTTGGCAAGCCATGCAGACTTGTTACGAATATCTTCTTCATTTGCCTCAAATTTAAATGCGTGTCTTTCCATCTCATAATACATATCTGTTTCATAACGTGCTTTATAAACGGCACATATCTCTATAGCTTGCTGACGCTGCTCGTTAGTTCCATTCATTATATATTCATCGATAAAATTACCTTCAAGTTCATCCATGACAGCACTGATACTATCACTGATAGGGGAATCTGTCTCTAATGAGGCTGTTCCCATCACACGAAGCTCTATCAAAAACTCGTACTTGTCCTTAATTGTCTTGCAATTGTTATATGCACTCTTGATAGCGGCAACTTTAGCTTTGTCAGACAACTTGTCGTATTCAATGTTATCTATTACTTCTTCTTCAATTACAATCTCATCTACTTCTTTCATGGCAATCCCTCCTGTGAAAGTTTCTTTATCCCATCACTGATATTATATCATACAAAATATTACAATTGCGCAACAAAAAGAACAGCATGATTATTCACGCTGTCTTTATAAATACCGACTTATTTACTTGGGGTTATGAGATTCTATATATCTCCTTCGCATTATTCATCGTACGCTGATAAACATCGTCTACACTAACGCCCTTAATCTCTGCAAGTCTCTCTGCAATGTATGGGATATTAAGAGATGAATTCCTCTTGCCTCTGTTAGGTGTTGGCGCCATGTATGGGCTGTCCGTCTCAAGAACGATATCATCAAGACTTATCCCTGCAGCAGTCTCAACTAATCTTCTCGCATTTTTAAATGTCAAAACCCCACCGATACCTATCTTATAGCCCATCTTAATAAATTCCTTGGCATATTCAAGGGAATACCCATAGCAGTGCACAATACCCTTAACGCCTTTAGCACTATATTCTTTAATTATGTCAAATGTATCCTTCGCGGCATCTCTAGAGTGAATAATTACCGGCATGTTGATTTCATTTGCAAGTTCCATCTGCGTTGTAAATGCTTTCTTCTGAAGCTCCTTGTCATATGGCTCCCAATAGTAATCAAGCCCTATCTCACCGATAGCCACAACCTTAGGATGATTGCACCATTCTCGAATCTGCTCGATTGCAGCGTCATCTATCTCCTCAGCATAATCCGGATGATTGCCAACCGATGCGTAGATGAAGTCATAGTCTTCTGCAAGCTTCATGCATTGCTTAGCCGTATCTAAGCTCGTACTTACATTTACCACATAATCTATTCCTTTCTTTGGCATGCTCTCCAAAAGCGCCTCTCTGTCTTCGTTGAATTGCTCATCCTCGTAATGAGCGTGCGTTTCAAATATCATAACAATCCTCACAATAAACTATTCTTACGCATCCTTAAACGAATACGCTGTATTAAAGTGTATCACATGGGGAATAATCCGTAAACTTAAACATTTGTCGTAACTGTGCAGGGAACTTTGTCAAAAATTTAGCAATGTTGACTATATTTCTCATTATTGATAAAATTATGGTTAACGAATATTAATATATGAAACGGGAGGATTATAACTATGAAGGTCAGAAAGATTAAGGCAACTAACAAGATTATAGGTTTGGTTATTCTATTATTCATCATATCTGATGCTGTTTTAGGATGTATTACATTTGGCAAATGTAACACTATGCTCAACAATCAGATTAAGAATAAGTCAGAGAGCATCGCACAGACTGTCGCTGAGATGGTGGATGCCGAAACGCTTGCCACAATTGAACCGGGGCAAGAAGAATCAGAAACTTATCTCAATGTGAGCAATATGTTCACAACTCTTATGGAGAAGGCTGATGTTGAGTTTATTTATGCAGTTCGTCCGGCCGAGGGCGGTGGAATGGAATACGCTGTTGATGCTCAGATAGACGATGCCGCGGCAACCGGAGATGAATTCGATGACGAGGATGCAATAACAGCACTAAAAGGTACCACAGCATCAAACGATGAGCCTTATACGGACGATTGGGGTACTCATATATCATCATATGCTCCTGTTTACCTTGATGGTCAGATTGTCGCTGCAATCGGTGTTGATAACAGTATGGAATGGGTTAAACAGCAGGAAGCGTCTTTGTTGAAGACTATTATACTAGTATGTGTTATCGTACTTATCGTTGGAATCATAGTACTTATAGTTATAGCACAGGCTCTTACACGCAAGTTCGCGTTGTTAAATGACAAGATAGTTGATTTGGCTACCGGCGACGGTGACTTGACCAAGCAGATAGAATTAACCTCCGGTGATGAGTTCGAGGTAATTGGCGGCAACATCAATAAGCTTATTGAATACATCAAAGGCATTCTTCTTTCAATCAATTCAGAGTCAACAAGACTTAACGATGCATCTTCTAACATTGCTTTAAATGTCAAGGATGTGCGTTCAGAAGCCGAGTCCATCTCTAATACAATGACAAGCGTAAGCTCAACCATGCTTGACACAACAGATTCTCTTGATAACATCAACAACCTTATGAATGACATGATGGTATCATTTAGCGAGATTGCAGACGAAATCAACGGTGGCAAGAGCTTCGCACACGAAGTCAGAAAGACCGCTTCCGACACAGGTAACAACGCCGAGAAAGAACTTAATACAGCTAAAGACAAAGTTGATACCATATCCGCTTCCGTTTCAGAGAAGATTGAAAGATCTCAGGCGGTTAGAAGAATCGATGATCTTACCAACGACATTATCGGCATTTCTGAGCAGACCAACCTTCTTGCGCTTAACGCTTCAATAGAGGCCGCAAGAGCAGGTGATGCTGGACGAGGATTTGCTGTAGTTGCAGGTGAGATTGGATCATTGGCAGCTAACTCACAGGATGTTGCAACAGAGATACAGAGTGTTTCATCCGAAGTTATATCTGCGGTTGATGAATTAGCTAAAGAGGCAAGCGAGTTGATAACATTTGTCTCAGAAGTTACTATTGACGGTTATACCAAGCTTGTTGATACAAGCAGTGATTATGTACAGTCTGCTGAGAGAATAACAGAGATGATGGAGAGATTTGCAGCTTCATCAGAGAGTATCAAGCAGAATATCTCAGGTATTCGTAATTCTACTGAGTCGGTTAACTCTTCTGTCAGAAATGTTGCTGACGAAGTTGCCAAGACTACGGACCGCTCACATGACATGTCTAATAATATGACAAGAATCGATAGTGATGCTACAGCTACCAACGAGATATCTAATCAGCTTAAGAACGAAGTTAACAAATTCAAGCTTCAGTAATTATCAGGTATATTTAAAGCATAACAAAAGCCTGCTTGAAGGACTCACTCCTTCTAGCAGGCTTATTACAATCTATATTTAATCCGACACATCATTATCTAAAATCACATATACGTCAAAGTCAGGGTAGGCTTCCTTGACAAGCCTCTCTACCTCATCGCGCTGCGCTTTCATGTCATCTGCGTCAAATGTAATCACCGCGTCAAACCTTATCTCCATAGTCTCTCTGCTGAAGTAGAATCCATGAATCTGCTTAACATGCTCAACCGACTTAGCCAGATTAAGCACATTCCTGTAAGCGTCTGTTGCCTCACCTTCCTTGGTATTAAACGCGTAAATACTGATTCCGGTCAAGATAACTCCGGTATCGGTATATACCCGCTCCTGAACCTTCCTCATCAAAGTATCTATCTCATCAGCCATCATGGTATCCGGAATCTCAATATGCACCGAACCCTCAAGCTTATCAGGACCATAACTGTGAAGAATAAGATCATAAGCACCTCTAACTCCGTCAACACTGCATATCGATCCCTTGACACTCTTAGAAACCTCCATCGGAACTCTCTCTCCGAGAATCTGGCTCACCGAATCCATAATCATATCAGTGCCTGACTTAATAATAACCAGGGAAATGATAGCGCCCAGCCACGCTTCCAAAGATAATCCGAACAATATGTAAATGATAGCCGCAACAAGCGTAGATGTTGAAATCACAGAATCCAAAAGCGCATCAGTACCCGAGTTAACCAGAGAATCGGAATTGACCTTGACTCCTACTCCCTTAACATAAGTACCGAGAACAACCTTCACAATGATACCCATTATAATAATAACTATCGCAGCCGCTCCGTAATCCGGCTTAACTGGGCTTATTATCTTCTTAATAGATTCAATAAGTGAAGTAACACCGGCATATAGAACAATCAAGGAAATGACAGCAGCACTTATAAACTCTATTCTTCCGTATCCTAGTGGATGCTTGGCATCCGCAGGCTTGTTGGCAAGCTTGGTGCCTATAATAGTTATAATAGATGAAAGCGCATCACTTAAATTGTTGACCGCATCCATTATAACGGCAATCGAACTAGACAAAACTCCGACGAAAGCCTTAAACCCTGCAAGAAATACATTAGCCAAAATCCCTATAATACTTGTCCTTATAATAATCTTATCTCTAGTCATATACTATCCTCATTCCTGATTATCAAGCAAATTATATAATAGTTTGTACATAACCTTAGCTTCTTCAGGAGACAGATTAATACATCCCGACATAGCCTGCGGCACCTTAAGAGCATCTTCTCTTAAAGCTAATCCCTTGTCAGTAACTGAAACCAATACGTTTCTCTCATCCTCCGTATCACGTGTTCTCTTAATATATCCCTTGTCAGCAAGCTTCTTAAGAAGCGGAGTTAAAGTTCCTGAATCTAAGAATAAATACTCACCAAGTTGCTTAACATTAAGTGACTCATGCTCCCATAATACAAGCATAGCTATATATTGAGTGTAAGTGAGATTAAGCTCATCAAGAAAAGGCTTGTACCTCCTTACTATCTCCTTAGAAGCCGCATAAAGCGGAAAACACAACTGATTGGAAAGTTTTAAAGAATCATATTTATCAGACATAGGTAGTCTCCTTATCCTAGTAATTTAACAATATCCTTCTCCATCTTAGAAGGCTCAACAGTAGGCGCATATCTATCAACAACATTTCCCTCTCTGTCAATTAAAAACTTAGTAAAGTTCCATTTAATCTTACTACCCAAAGTACCCTTCTGCTCTGACTTAAGATAGGTATAAAGCGGATGCTCGTTGTCACCGTTGACATCTATCTTCTGGAACATAGGAAATGTTACTCCGTAGTTAAGCTTGCAGAAGCCCTCAATCTCCTTGTTATCACCCGGATCCTGCGCTGCAAACTGGTTGCATGGGAAGCCAAGAATCACAAGCCCCTTGTCCTTATACTTCTTATAGAGTTCCTCTAATCCCTCAAACTGCGGAGTGAATCCGCACTTAGATGCAGTGTTGACAACAATAACAACCTGTCCGGCAAACTCATCCATCTTAACTTCAGTTCCGTTCATCTTAACTGCGCTGTAATCATAAAAACCCATAATAATTCCTCCTTAGGTATTCTAATACATTTAAATGGTAAAATGCAAATTATATTTAGCTTGATTATATTTTATACAATCTAATATAAAATGTCAAGCACAAAATAAAAAAATCCCGAAGCTTTCGCTCCGGGATACATAAGCAAAATCAAATATATATGTTCCTGTTCTTTCTTACCAATCAAACTTCTCAGCAAAATAAGCTTTAAGATCTTCGATCTTAACTCTCTCCTGCTCCATGGTATCTCTGTCTCTGATTGTAACTGCCTTATCTTCCTCAGAATCAAAGTCATAAGTTACACAGAAAGGAGTTCCTATCTCATCCTGACGACGATATCTCTTACCGATATTGCCTCTGTCATCGAACTCACAGTTATAGTACTTAGAAAGCTCAGCAAATACTTTCTCTGCGCCTTCGTTAAGCTTCTTAGAAAGTGGAAGCACACCAATCTTAACAGGTGCAAGCTGTGGATGAAAATGAAGAACTGTCCTCATATCAGGCTTCTCTTCTGTTCCGATATTCTCCTCATCATAAGCAGCGCAAAGGAATGCTAACGTAACTCTGTCTGCACCAAGTGAAGGCTCGATAACATAAGGAATATACTTCTTGTCTGCCTCATTGTCAAAATATTCCATTGACTCGCCAGAAGTATTCTGATGCTGTGTAAGATCATAATCAGTTCTGTCAGCAATACCCCAAAGCTCACCCCAACCGCTCTTACCAAGAGTCTCGCAAGGGAATAAATACTCAATATCAGTAGTTGCCTTACTGTAAAATGCAAGCTCTTCAGGGTCATGATCACGATATCTTGTATCTTCCTCCGGAAGTCCAAGATCCTTTAACCAGTCAATACAGAACTGCTTCCAGTAGTTGAACCACTCAAGGTCTGTATCAGGCTCGCAGAAGAACTCAAGCTCCATCTGCTCAAACTCTCTCGTTCTAAAAGTAAAGTTACCAGGGGTAATCTCATTTCTGAAAGACTTACCAATCTGTCCGATTCCGAAAGGTATCTTCTTTCTTGATGTTCTCTGAACATTCTTGAAATTAACAAATATACCCTGTGCAGTCTCAGGTCTTAAATAAACAGCACTCTTAGCATCCTCAGTAACACCCTGGAAGGTCTTAAACATAAGATTGAATTCTCTGATAGGTGTAAAGTTGTGCTTACCACATGCAGGACATACAATGTTATGATCCTCGATGTATTTC
Organism: uncultured Lachnospiraceae bacterium; assembly: GCA_947169385.1. GTDB lineage: Bacteria > Bacillota > Clostridia > Lachnospirales > Lachnospiraceae > NC2004. The sequence goes on from CAMVPR010000060.1 coordinate 9,649, forward strand.
TCCATCTCTTCGTGGCTCCAGCCATCTACAGATGACTCAAGCTCAATACCTGCCTCAGTTGCATATTCTTCGATAAGATTGTCTGCTCTATGTCTCTTGTGACACTCTTTACAATCCATAAGAGGATCAGAGAAACCGCCTAAGTGACCTGAAGCAACCCAAGTCTGTGGATTCATCAAGATTGCACAATCAACACCAACGTTATATGGGCTCTCCTGAACGAACTTCTTCCACCAAGCTCTCTTAACATTATTCTTTAATTCAACTCCAAGGTTACCGTAATCCCAGGTATTAGCGAGTCCACCATAAATCTCTGAACCCGGATAAACGAATCCTCTTGACTTAGCAAGAGCAATAACCTTGTCCCATTTCTTCTCAATAGCCATAGTATGTTACCTCTTTTCATAATTATAAACGTGCACATGCACCCGAACACCTATTATATATGTTTTACCACCAAACTGTCAATGCATTAAACAGATAATACTTTATATCCGACCATTCGAGTGCTTTATATACATATTCTTAAACAGATAATCCCCACCTCTGCAAAGAGCAACTATATTCATATACTCCTTTATATCCGACCATTCGAGTGCTTTATATGCATATTCTTATACAGACCCGTTGGAGACGTCAGTACTTAATAAGCACAAGTGTAACGCAGTGCGAATTTAGTACTGCTACGTCGACACCCGGAGCGAAAGCGTGTCTGTGTTGAATATGCATATATAAGCACGACACCAGCAAAATAATGAATATACTTGCGAAAATTATCCTTCAAAGCCAAACTTATAATCCAACTTCAGCTCATCTCGCACAGAAATAATATCCTTCTGTACAGCCTCTCCAACAGGAACACCCTTATCCTTCCTGAACTGCCATACTTCATATTCCTTCTCACCGGCTGTGTAAATTCTAGACTCACCCGGAGCCTTCTTAGAAGCCCTAAGCTCTCTACAGATATCACCCGCAATCTTCTTAAAAGTATCTCTACCCATAAACACCTCAGGATCAACCACAAAGAAGAAATGTCCAAGATGATACATCTGTGGCTTGCCTTCAGCAGAAACACCGGTAAGTGACTTCATAAACTCTCCGCCCGAAAGAGCAGCAGAAAGAATCTCAACAACAGCAGCGTATCCATATCCCTTGTATCCTGCCATCTCCTCTCCGATTCCACCAAGAGGAGCCAAAGCTGCAGTACCCTTAACAAGCTCATCAAGAATATCCTTGCTATCGGTTAAAGCCTCGCCATTCTCAGAGATAACCATTCCGGCAGGCGTAGACTTACCCTCTCTTGCGTAATACTCGATTCGTCCTCTCTGTACAATAGAAGTAGCGCAGTCAAGGCAGAACGGGAATTCCTCATCAGTAGGCAAGGCAAATGTCAACGGGTTGGTTCCCATCATGTTCTCCACGCCAAATGTAGGAGCAATCGAAGGTCTAGCGTTGGTACCCGTAGCTCCGATAAGTCCTTCCTTGCTGGCCATGGTTGCCCAGTAACCCGCAATACCATAGTGTGTAGAATTCCTTATGGCACCACCGGCCATACCATATTCCTTAGCTTTCTTAACAAGCATCTCCATCATCTTATGTGATGCTACCATACCCATTCCATCATGAGCATCCATAACAACAGATGTAGGAGTCTCTTTCACAATCTCAATCTCCGTCTTTGGAAGAAGTGTACCCTTTACAATTCTATCGATATAAATAGGTTTAAAGCGGTTACATCCATGGCTCTCAATACCTCGTCTGTCAGACTCTAAGAGTACATCTGCCACAATCTTAGCGTCTTCTTCAGGTACTCCGTACCCCATAAATGCATCCACCATAAAATCATTCATCTGCTTCCATGGTACAAAAGGTCTAGTTTCTGTCATAGTATAAGTCCTCCTTTATAAAATGTAATTAGTTACCAAGTATCATCTCTTTATTGACGGATTTATGAGGATTAAGCAGCTCAACAATAATATTGCCGTCCTCTGCAACCCTTATAGCCACTTTGGCATCCCCGTCAGAAACATGAAACTTAGATTTAAGTTCTTTAAAATCTTTAACTCCTAAAGCCTCGGCAGCATTTGTCCAAAAAGGCTCATCTATCATATCCATATCTGTAATGATATATTGATCTTCTTTAAATGCGTCAGGATAATTCTTGTACTGTTCAAAGAATGCCGCTCTTATGGAATTGAGCGTATCAAGATCGGTTGCAGCGTACGAGCTCACCATATATTTAGCAGCCGATGTACACTGCATCTTTGTGCCTGCGGAAATAAGTGCAACAAATACCGCAATGACTATTCCGTAAGCAAAGCACATCCTCTTCTTCTTGCTCTCATCAAGATTAAAAGCATCCCTATACTTCTCATTATCCGACTGAACCAGGAAATACAAAGCCGCGAAAAGCCATACCAAATCGAAGATAATCAACTGTGTCAACAAGAAAGTCGTGTCGGATTTAAGGAACTTCCACTGAATATAGAAAATGATATCGCATATAATTCCGACTATAAAACCCAAGAAATAAACAAAAGAAAGCCTTATACTCCACTTGTTTCTTGAATCCTCAGGGTTAACAAGCTTATTATAAATCTTGTCATCCTTAGGCAACTTGTTTAAATCATTGTCGTATTCCTTGGCCTTATAAGGAACCTCATATCCATAATTCTTAAGTCGAATCAGATATATCTTACCAAGGATATATAGAATAAATGTAATAAAGAAAACATTACTTACAAAAGGAAGTAACACAAAGGCACCTTCTGCAATCCCAAGACTGCTGTTACTTATAAAAGAAACTGCAAATGCCAATATAAAAGATACCAACGCAACTATTCCAAATATCTTAACCCTAAATATGTCGTAACTGATCTTCATGTTCTTCCTCCCTACATAATAAAATCAAGCGTCTTAAACTTATGGTCTATCTGCGCTTTTAAGAATGCTTTAGATATCCTGGTAAGCTCTGTCTCCACATCTTTCTTAAGGTCAAATGAAAACAGTTTATTTAATGGAGCTGAAAGAATGTACTGCATTGCATAAAGCGTAGAATTAGATACAGGTAAAATGTTATTCTGACCCTTAGCACAATCATCACACAGCACTCCACTCAAAGTCGGAGAAAACCATCTTAAGACATGATTATCAACGCTCTCCTCCTTGCCACACGAAACACATTGATTAGCCTCCATCCCCATTCCAAAGCACTCCATGATTCTAATCTCGTACGCCAACTGAATGAGCTCCGGTCTCATCTGCTTCTTCTTAAGAGCAGTGAGAGCTACATATAACAGATTAAGTATATCTACATCAGGGCTGCCCTCCACAGTAAAGTGCTCAGCCATCTCACAGAAATAAAGCGCCCTATACAGCCTGTCAATATCATCTCTCAATTCAACAAAGTAATCCTTGATATCTGCTTCATTTAGATTATAATTCTTGCCCTGAAAGACTCTAAAGCTACCATAGGCAAATGTCTGACATGGCGCCACAAGAGGGCTGTTCATCTTCCTGGCGCCCCTAACAAACATAACTGCCTTGCCTCGCTCTTTGGTAAGAACGACAATTCTTTTGTCATATTCACCTATATTAGAGCTTGAAAGAACTATTCCGTTAAGCTCTAAGAATGAGCCTGCCATATCATACCTCGCTAATTATAACCAAATGATCTAAGCTGCGTCTCGTTATTACGCCACTCACGCCTTACCTTAACCCACAGCTTAAGGTTAACTTTATTCTCAACCAAATCCTCAATATCTCTTCTTGAATCACTTCCGATGCGCTTAAGCATCGATCCGTTCTTGCCTATAATAATACCCTTATGCGAATCCTTCTCACATATAATTGTCGCGTTGATATCATAAAGTCCTGATTCTCTCTGCTTCATGGTATCAACCGTCACCGCTATTCCGTGAGGAACCTCCTCGTTAAGTCTCCTCAAAGCCTTCTCTCTTATAATCTCAGCAACTATGTCTCTCATAGGCTGATCTGTCAATGTATCCTCATCATAATACATAGGTCCGTAAGGAAGCGCCTTATAGATAGCCAACAAAACACTGTCAAGATTGACCGCCTTCAAAGCAGAGCAACTTACCGTATCAGCGAAATCAACCGCGCCCTTATACACCTCTAAAGCTTCTTTAACCTTCTCCTTGTCGACTGTATCAACCTTGTTCATTATGAGGATTATAGGCTTCTTGACCTTCTTTAACAGTTCAACAATCGCCTTCTCATTTCTACCGATATAATTGATAGGTTCAACAAGCCACAATACAACATCCACTTCATTAAGAGAGGATGCTGCAACATTATACATAAACTCTCCAAGCTTGTTCCTCGCCTCGTTCATCCCCGGAGTATCAAGGAATACAATCTGTCCTCTATCATCAGTATAAACTGTCTGTATACGATTCCTGGTGGTCTGTGGCTTGTTGGAAGTAATAGCAATCTTCTGCCCTATAAGATGATTCATAAGGGTTGACTTGCCTACATTAGGCCTTCCAACAATAGTCACAAAACCTGATTTTAAATTATCGTTCATATCTCTCCTATGCCAAATTCTTAACCTTTGTCAAATGCTGTTTCTCAGCTTCTATCTTGTCTTCACGAAACCATGTTCTTTTGCAGAAGCACTTGCTGCTTGTCTTCTCGCCTCACTATACGGAGCTGTGATTCTGATAGACAGCCTTGCCTTGTCGATCACATAGCTTTGACATCCGACCTTCTTATCCTCGGATTCCAGGTGGCAGAGATCCGGATACTTCTTTGCAAATTCGGCCAGACGTCTTTTGAGCGCAGAATTGAACGTGTAGACACTGTAGGTGTCATCCCCTTCGCTGGTCAGGATAATGGT
>CAMVPR010000061.1 GCA_947169385.1 uncultured Lachnospiraceae bacterium
GACACCATCAGGACTTGTTACTGTCTCTTTTACGGTTACACTTCCGTCAGAGCTTGCTACCGTCTCTTTTACGGTTACACTTCCGTCAGAGCTTGTCACCGTATCAACATCTTTATCTGTTACCTCAACCGTGTTTTTACCATCGGAACTTGCTTTAGCGTCCGAACTTGATTTAGCATCACCGCTTGATTTATCAGCATCAACAGACCATGCATCAGAGCTTGCAGCTTCATTAGATTTATCAGCGTCGCTGCTTTCTTCCTTGGCATCCTCTGATACAACCGGTGTCTTATCAACAGGCGCACTTGCACCGGAACTGCCTCCGGATGACGCTCCACCGCCTGATGAGCTTCCACCGCTTGATGAACCTCCGCCCGATGAGCTTCCGCCACCGGAAGAAGACTTAACCCACAATACAACCGAGCCTTTTTTCTCATTGTAGTTATCGCTATCCGAAGGTGTGTATATCCATTTATACGAAGTGTTTGCAGTAACCTCTGTATCTGTCGGCAGTTCCCATGCAAAACTTCCGTCAGGACTTATCGTTTCTGTTGTTACATCAACATCCGCGAGGGTTTTACCAGTAGTTGTAATTTTGGCAAATGAAGGCTCTCCGGTAACATTGGCTTTGTTGATAACAAGCTTTACCGTAGTCACGACGGACTCGTATGTTACGGTATCATTCGGTGTAAATCTAACCTGCTTATTTCCACTGTCAACAACATCGGTCAGATTCTCATCAGGAGTCATAAAAGCCCATGTTCCCGGAACATTAACACCATCATGTGTCGCAGTTCCTAAAATAGCACTATCGCTTACTGCAGTACCGGTATATGTCGTAGTAACAGTTGAAGCCGATACAACCGGGATAGCTTTATCAGTAACGGTAGGTGTTACAATGTTAAATTCCATCTCTACACTGCCCAGCGATGCATAATCGCCCTTGAAAGTGACGGTCACTTTCGCCGTGCCGACATTGGTGTTGTTCTCGTAGGAGTACTCATAATCCGTACCCTTGTTGAGGCTGAGCGAGCCTGCCATAACCAGCGGCTCAGGCTTGATTTCGCTGCCCGTGTAGGTCTGGTCGGGAATATTGTCAATAACACCAACTGTTTTCAGAATAGAAACACTCCACTTACCATTGCCTACATCGGTCATTGTGATGTCGTAGAAGCCCGATTCGCCACTATTTATATTAAAATTCGTGCCATTTGCATACGTGAATGTCCCTGTGCCGCCGGAATAGGGGATAGTTGCATTGTAGGTATCGTTGTCCAAAAGAAACTTTCTATAGCTGGATTCATCATATTTCAAAATCTGATACGATTGCCCCTGCTGAAGATTTACCGTTGTCAAGCCATCGTAGATGGATGCCTCCCTAACAAATCCACTTGGTCTAAAATATCCCCACGCAAACTCCGTCGTGCCATGAACGCCTTGCTCAAACACTGCACTTACCGTCACGTTGCTCTTTGGCATGAAGAAGCTGTTGCCCGTGGACTCAACGTCGTTGTTCTGAGCGTCCTTTACAACAAGGCGGCTGAATCTGTATCCGAGAGCTGGTGTGGCGGTTATCGTCACCTTCTCCATATACTTCGACGTAGCAGCACCCGTCAACGTGCCATGCTCGATGTCATTGGCAATGGTGATGGTATAGTTGGTATCATCCTTCGGAACGATAATTCTATGGTCTCCGTCCTCGGTAATAGTGAAGTAGTTGCTTGCGTTGGCAGTCACGTCGGTATTGTCATGCATATAAGTAACACTCTCACTGATACTCGTTGCGTCAACCATGTCGATGCCGTCGTAAATGGTGATAGTACCGACAACCGCATGACCATACGAATAGGCTCCTCCTTTACCGATATCGCTACCTGGTATGAATTGGTTTGTTCCACCGATTGCTCTTACTGTACCACCTTTAATAGTGATGTTTCCGATCGTCGCTGTCTTGTCTGATGTATTACCCCAGCTCACGCCTGTACCGATGCCAGCACCATAGTCATTACCAGTTGCCGTGATGTTTCCGCCCTCGATGACAATATCGCCACCCGTGGCATCAACATCCCAAGCACGGCTCAAACCGATACCAGCGGACTGATTACCGCCGTTTGCCGTCAGCGAACCGTCGCCCTTGATGGTAAGCGTAGTACCGCTGCCGCCAATTTGAATACCAGCTTTTAGGTATGCGCCAGTCACACTGTTCGTGCCGGCAAGGGTAATTGTTGCCGAACCTTCGCAGACGATGCCGCCGTTGATGGTCACGTCGCTAAGCGTAATCTTTGCATTATTGGCAATCGTCACCGTACCAGAGGTCGAGCCCGTCAGCACGTCGCCGTCCTGTGCGGTACAGCTCTCGCTGGCCGAAAGGGCTATGTCTGCAGCATGTACCACCATACTCCCAGACATAGCCGGCAGTGACATTACTCCCAATACCATCGCTACTATCAGCACGAAGGTCATAATACATTTTATTACTCTCTTACTTTTTCGTTTCATAATTTTATCTCCTATCAATTTATTCCTCTTAATTCTGCATCAATACGACCTGTTTTTGCATAACAAAACCGCCGGATAAAGGGTCTAATATCCCTATATCCGACGGTTATCCATCTCGATAATATTCATTTTCATATATCAAGAAAAGGGCGCAGTTAGCCCCCTTAGTTTTATACGATAATAACCCCTGACCTGACCTGACCTGACCTAACCTGACCTGACCTGACCTGACCTGACCTGACCTGACCTGACAGATTATGTCTGTTTTGGTACATAAATGTCAACTCCCTTTCTGCAAATTCTTTTGATAAGTTTTGAACTGTATGCAATCAGCCACAGTATTGTTAAATTCTTACTGCATCCTTTTGCCAACAGGTTCGGCATACTTACTTCATAATGTTTCAGCTATCTTTAGTGAATCCATTACCTTTTCGCCAACATCATTTTACTATATTTCTATATAAAACTGCAATGAAAAAAATGAGATAACCCGTCACATTTTGAAAAAAATATTTATAAAACTACCATACCCGTCCCCTTGGTTATCGATTATACTATCATACTTTCTCAATACCGCAGCTATGACGCTTATATAGCATATCCTTACTGCTTACATCCTTGTCATAATTGATACTTACAAGCAATATATTATCCTTGTAGTGTTCTAACTTTTGAGGATAATTCTTATCTCTTATCTGGTCTGCTGCAGTCTTTATCGTTTTATCATACTTAAGTTCTATCAAAAGTGCCGGCTTATCGGGATGCTTGGGTGCAGGAAGATATACAAGGTCTACGTAACCCTTTCCACTATCCAATTCCTGTATCGTTGTATAATACTTCTGTCCGGCATAATAAGCCATCTGCACCGCATAAGAAAGAGCCGCCTCAGAATTGTAGGTCTTATTCTCTGCGGTATCATGGAACCACTCAAGAAGCTCTGCAACCTTTTCTTCATTGCAGTTCCATGTAGCATTTAATAATTCCTGTGATTTCTTAAATGAAGTAAATGTTACAACCCATTCTTCTGATTCTGTAGAGTTCTTGAATTCATCAAGTATCTCCTTATTAGGAATCGATACCTCTTTGGTATCTGAATTATATTTCAGATATCCAAGATGAATAAGCAATGCAAGCACATCATCCCTGCCGTTAAACGTAGTCATATCATTCTGATAAGTGCCAATGTTAACTTTAACACTTCCACCATCCATCATGAGAACTACGGCATCTTTTAAGCCATCATAATTCATACGGATATATTCCGCCAATGCCTCATAGCTTTCCGTTTTGTTCCAATAATTCTGTATCACTCCGTTGCTGACTGCTTTAACTACCGAGAGCGGACTATATAAAGAGTACTTTTTCGCTTCCTTTTCCTTACCGGTTATCTTCTGTTCTTCATATCCGGGGTCCGGTGGAATAATATCACTTACCTCATATCCATCATACCATTCCTTAATCGTATCAAACATGCGACCATATTTTTGACACAGTTCCTTAACTTCTTCTTCGGTAAATCCCGTGTACCGTGCAAGCTGCAATGGAGCTATTATCGAATACTCATCAAACATATTAAGAGCAGAATGTTTACCATATTTCTTGATAGGAAGGATTCCGGTCATGTAAGCAAGTGCTACATAACTCTTATCCTTAAGCCAGTCTCTTAAGAAGTCAAGATAAAGTGTCTGACCTTCCTTATCATTCTTTCTCTCCCGAAATACCGCATCCCATTCATCAATAACAATCACAAATGGTACTCCCGATTCTCTATAGAATCTGTCCATACTGTAGACCAAATCGTCTTCATCATATTTAACATCAGGATATGTCTCTGACAAATCGAGCAAGATTCTCTTTATCATTTTTTCAAGTGATTTTTCAACATCTATCTTCTCTTTAATAAAGTCTGTCATAACAATCTTAATCACATCAAATTGATTAAGGTATCTGTCCCATCCATCACATTCCGCTAGCTTTGAAGAAGCAAATAATTCTCTGCTATCTCCCTTGCCATAATATGCGCAAAGCATGTTGGCTGCAATAGATTTACCAAATCTTCTTGGACGAGAAACACTGACATAACTCTGCTCCGTATTTAAAATAGAATTAAGATAAGCAATCATTTCTGTTTTATCAACATATATATCTGAATTAACCGTCTTTTGGAATCTATCACTTCCCGGATTCAAATACGTTCCCATGATTACACCCTCTCTCTAATGCAATTATTATCTGAAATCAGTTATATTATAAAGCTTTTAGCATTGTTTGTCACTTATTTTATTATTATCCGCTTTATGTAAATTTAAGATTGGTTAGTCTTTTAACACACGATTATTATGAAAATCATGCTGATTTGATTATAATATTAGACGTAATTAATAATTCAAAAAATATACGAAACACATCTTATTAAATATTTTTCACCATAACAAAAGGCTCCCCGGTACCACTATTAAAGCAAATACCGGGGAATCCATATATATGATTAATTCTATTTTATCCTGACCTTCTTCGAAGGTCAAAGATCCTTCGCTTACGCTCAGGATGACATTTTTAGTAATGAAGTTCCTTATCTTAATGACATTGGGTCTGTCCCCAATGTAAACTTATTGGATTATTATAATTTAACCTTGACGGCAGCATTTCTTCTGTAGTCATAGTAGCTTGAATTATAGTTTTTGGAGTAGCCCTTTGATTTGGCAAATACAGGGTCAAAAAGCTTTCCGTCAATATCAGTCCACGCATGCGAAGTGTCACAGCATATCGTCACTTTGTCATACCCGCACGCCGCTGCAAGATATCCAAAAGCACACGCCTTACTTACACAGCATCCCAAATTGTTATTAAATACATCATTGGCAAATGTTACATCCCAATTGGAATCACCTTTGACATCCTTATACTTCCTGTATTGCTTGTATCCTACATTCATAACATAATTAAAGCACTTCTTAAGCTTAGCCGATTTGGAATCAGACGCCTTGGTCTTGGCTTCCATGACATTGTCAGCCTTAACATAACTCTTAGCGCGGGCTTTGTTCTTAGCACCGCCTTCAGCAACACCGTATTTGGTAAGAGTAACCTTCTCAACGCTCTTATTCCTTGCCATCTTGTAGCTGCTTCTTCCAAAGAAATAATAGCTTCCCTTAATCTTCTCCCAGCCTGACGCAAGATTGCCCTTACTGTTGGCATAATAAACAGCCTTCTTGTATACAAAAAACTCACTCTTAACATATCCGCTTGATTTCTTAAACTTGGCGTTACCCTTGGACTTCTTGATTGAACCATCGTACTTGTTAAGTTCTTTAACCTTACCGTTAATCTTAATACTTATACCGCTCTTGCCTGTATCCTTAACCGCGTTCTTAGACACAGCGCTTGATGATGCAGATACTTCCATGCCGGAATACACAACAATTCCAAAAGTAACCATCATCGCAACACATAACCCGATAATCCCCTTTTTAAACCTAAAAAACATAGTAACACCTCTTTGTACTCTAAAATTTAAACAATAATTACACATAAGAAAGGGAATGTCAACACCATTTAATGTACTTTTAATCATACAATCCTGCTTCTCTCTTCTCCGTCCAGAAAAGCCTTGATATTAAGCCTTATTTCTTCAATAAGTCTGCTTCTAGCCTCAACACTTCCCCATGCAGTATGAGGCGTCATAATGAGTCTGTCTCTGTTAAGCACGTTAAAAAGCTTACTGCTCTTAGGCAAAGGCTCACTCTCAAAAACATCAAGCCCCGCTGCCTGAATCTCACCTTCTTCAAGCGCCCTATATAAGTCATCTTCAACCACGATAGGGCCTCTGGCTACATTGATTAGTATGGCAGACTTTTTCATTTGCCTAAATGCGTTAAAATCAAACATCCCCCTGGTTGCATCTGTTAATGGACAATGTACTCCTATTACATCCGATTCTTCCAATAATTCTTCAAATGTCACCGCCTTATAAGGCACGTCATATGTATTGCCACTCGCAGAATAATAGATTACATTCATGCCAAATGCTTCAGCAATCGCAGCAACCTTCCTTCCAATCTTGCCCATTCCGCATACACCATAAGTCATTCCGGCAAGCTCGTGATACGGCCTTGATACATTGGTAAATGAAGACCCAAGAGAGTAATCTCCATCTTCGACATAAGTCGAATAATAATCCAGTCTGTCAACAAGATGTAATAATAGTGCAAATGTATGCTGCGCAACATTGTCAGTGGAATATCCCGAAACATTACATACAGGAATCCCACGCTCCTTGCAATAATCAATATCTATATTGTTGTAACCTGTCGCCGCCTCGCATATAAGCTTGATATTCGGCGCATTTTCAAGCACCTTATCTGTTAAAAGGCACTTGTTTGGAATGACTATATCCGCATCCTTAATCCTATCAACTATCATATCGTTAGGCGTACTGTCGTATAACTTAAGCTCACCAAATTCACCAAGCGACTCGTAACTCACATCTCTTCCGACTGCGTCTGCCTCTAAAACTACTATCTTCATACATTCCTCCACTATAAATCAAGATCTAATATCTCCTCTAAGATTGCGTCCTGCCTCTCAGTAATCATCATTGTCTTAGAAGCTTCCTTGTAATCTTCGGAACCAAACTGTGCAATAAACCTCGCGCTATCCGTATTGGCTGTAAGTTCGGTAACCAAGAGAAGCAATTCATTGCCCTCAGAAAATGCTTCCTTAACGAACTCAAAAAGATTATGAAGTCTAAGTTTAGCCTTCTCAGAACCACTCTTAAGAGAAGCTACTTCCCTGTTAAAATTGCCCTCAATTACCGCAAATGTATTGTTATCAGAATCTGATTCTCTTATATCCGTAACTGATGATTTGAAGAATGAAGCCAATCTTCTCAAACGGTTTCTGTCATCATTTGACAAAGAATTCGCAGCACTTAACTTCTCGATACGGTTAAGATATCCTTCCTCCTTAGAAGTCGCAAGATCAACAATCTCATCAGAAGACTTGTCTGCACTATCCTCCTTAATCTCCCTTAAAGGAACCATAAGCTCGGTAAGGTAATCAGATGTCTTAATTACATCACCAATCTCAGCCATAATCTTGTCTATAAGCATTGAAAGCACAGAAAGCCTCTCATCAAATCCCGCTTTAGAGCTTCGTAAAAATGCTGTCTCAGGCGGGTTACCATCCAAGATATCTTCAAGCTGGTAATCTCTCTTATACTTGTTGTAGAGATCGTAATATGCAGTAAACTCCTTGACTATCTTGTCATTTCTTATGTACTGACCGACTAAAGTCTCATCTACCTTCATGTCCTCCTCTTCGTATAGATGAAGGATGGTTGATAAATCTTCCCATCCTCTGGCTGTTACATAAGACCTGCCTTTTGCTGTCATTTCCATGTGGTAGAAGTAGTCTTTATGAATCTCCAAGAATCCGGTTACTGCGTTGTGAACTCCATGTTCTTTAGCGTAGCGCTTCCATGTGTCGTAATCTGCTTCGACTTCTAAAACCTTAAGTCTGTCCATGGTAACCACGTCAAACTCTCTTACACTCTTGTTGTATTCCGGCGGGTTACCTGCGGTGACGATCACCCATCCATCAGGGACCTTATGTCTTCCAAAGACCTTATACTGCAGGAACTGAAGCATAGAAGGAGCAAGAGTCTCAGATACACAGTTAATCTCATCAAGAAACAATATACCCTCCTTGATGTCAGATTCCTTCATAACATCATAGACAGAAGCGATAATCTCACTCATAGTGTATTCGCTGACATCATATTCCATGCCCTCATACTCAGTATGCTTGATAAAAGGAAGTCCGAGTGCAGACTGTCTTGTATGATGCGTCATGGAATAAGAAACAAGAGCAACATTAAGCTCTGCCGCCACCTGTTCCATAATTGCAGTCTTACCTATCCCCGGTGCTCCGAGCAGGAATATAGGACGCTGTCTGACAACCGGAATCCTGTACTCTCCGTACTCATCCTTCTTGAGATATAATCTGATATCGTTCTTAATATAATCTTTAGCCTGACTTATATTCATTCTTTAACCTCTTTCTCTCTCTTCGCTTTCTTCTCTTCCTCTTCACGTCTTATCTCTTCAGCCTCTAATTCTTCAGGTTCCAATATCACCTTGTATGCCCACTTGGGAAGCTTAGGCGCATAAGGGTCGTCTTTTAAAAATGCAAAAAGCGCATCGTATTCCGGCATACTCTCAGGATAAGTTCCGTATCCGTCCGTAAAATAAATAACTCCTTTAAGATTCTCGAACTCACCTTGTCTGTTGAGCTCATCAACATATTTAAAAAGCGGTCTAAAATCCGTCGAGCCGAATCCTTTTAGAGTTACATTCTTGCAAAACTCATTAAAATCATACTCATCAGTAATCTTGGTATCCACCTGAACATCAGCGTCACACTGAATCACATGTATATTAACCTTACTAAAAAAGTTGTCCGAGCTCTTAAGAATACTGTACGTCTTCTTTAAAAATGCTTTGACAATCGCCCCCTTGACGGAAGCGGATGTATCAATCGCAATCACGAACTCCTTAACCTTCTTAGAATCCCTGTATTCTAGAGGCTCTACAAGAGGCATATTGCCGTATGTATCCATACCGTATGTATAGTAAATGTAATCGAACTCGTCATCATTTACCATCATATCCTCGCCTTGACTCATGAACCTTCTTAAGAGTTCGCCATAGTCGTATCTCTCTTTAGTAGCGTCATCTAAGTTGCCCTCAAGCTCCTCGGAACCCGCGCCATCTTTAGAAAATGATTTAAGTTCCGCCTTAACTCTCTCACTTATCTTAAGCCACTTCTCCTCTATAACCTTAACTTCTGTCTTAGGTCTCCAGTATATATGCTCGTCTCTGTGATACAGCAAAAACCACTCTCTTAATCCCGAGTCCGAGATTCCGTTAACTCTTAAGTACTGATATATCCTCTCAGCTGTGAGTGCACCGGCCTGGCGCTTTAATATCGCAAGCTTGTCCTCTATCTCCGCATCCTTCTCAATCATGACAAATGGAAGTTTCATTGATTGAATAGTAGCGGAAACAGCAGCGTCAGACGCTAAATCCCACATTTGCATATCAAGCTTATCGTATTTAAAAGGGTGAAAAAATATGAGGTGTAAGAGCATGTGAAGATAGGTTCTCGCCACTAAATTAGGCTCTTTCTCGTATGTCTTAAGAACCCACAGAGGATCGTAATAGACATTTAACCCGTCAGTAGCCATACCTCCTCCGACAGTTGCACCCGGAAGCTTAATATCATACTTAGGTATCATCCCCATGGAATGAATTGCAATGTCTAGGAATCTTAAATGTACAACCAAAGAATCCTTGACTATTGTAAGAACCTTGTCGGCAAGCGCTTCTATGCGTTCCTTTTTATCTAACTGTTCCATATAATCTCTCCATCTGACAAAAGCAGGTTAAGAAGATGCTCATAATTGCACATACTCTCTGTTCTAAGTGACTCTATAAACTCATCATAATTGTCCGTAGAATGTTCAAGCTCTCTTGAATAAAGGTGGAATATATATTCCTGTGCCGAAACGTCAAGCGACTTATTCTTCACAAATTCCAAAAGTCCAAGTTCAACAAGCATAATATGCTGCATAACCGCTGCCTGTCCCTTGCCATAGCAGTCATCATCAAAATATGCCTTAAGAAAATACCTGAACACGTGATAGTTAAGCGCGTGCTCATATTCATATTCTCTGTCTGACATATAGGAAGAAAATTCCTTAATAAGCTTCCTATACTCTTCCGGCGTAATGTTCTTATGAAGGACTTCCTCACACTCGTTAAGAAGCGGTACCCACTCCGACTTACAATGCATGAGCTCTCCATAAATAACCGCACCATACTCCGGCACAAGTCGGTATCTTATCTCGTCAAATGCTATCTCCTCGCCATAAAGATCAACGGACTCTGCCCTGCTTCTCTTAATTTCCTCTAAGCGTGATTTAAGGTCAGAGATATTAACATACCTGTCACGCACCTTAAAACAATCCGCCGATAAAACTGAAATATCATCAAAATCAATCTCATCTTTATCAATAACTTCCTGTATCGAATTGCAGTAATCAAGATACAAAATCACCCTGGATAAGATATCAAGTTCTCTATTCTTTACAATGGAAAATGCAGTCTTCCTAAGCGTTAATAGCATATCAAAATATCCCTCATCAAAGTCCTCCATATCTATAAAGTATCCCTCTTCATAGGTCTTCTCAACTGCTTCCTTAATGAGTGGATTGTCATATATACTCATGCCTCTGGTTCTAACCATAACATCAGACACAACCTTAGCAGCGCTGTCTATATCTTCACCTTCATAGCTATTAACATCAAGCTTCTCATTATCGACAGGATATGTCTCGTAAGTCAACGGCTCACTTGATGAGAGCACCATCCTTGAAACCTCAGGGCAAGACAGCGCAAGTCCCATCTCTCTTAGTTCGCCATAGTCCTCCATAAATCTTGGATAGTTATCGCAAGTTCTACACAAATGCTCGCCGCCAAGCTCCGAATACAAATCACATAAAAGTGACTTATTTAAAAATGGACACCACCCCGACGGCGACAGGGTAAAACATCCCCTGTCGCCATCAGAATCGTCTCCATCATTGAATTCTTCCATAACCGAACGCAGTCTGTCACCAAACTCGCCCGTTACAGACTTATAATATTCCCAAGAGTCCGCATCAACATCAACCTGCCAACCGGCGCAACATGTGTCCGTGCACTTATCAGCTACACAGACAAAATCCTTATATATAGTTGGAAGGCCAAGTCTCTTTATCATAATTACTCTCCTGCTTCACCGGTGATAAGCCATGGTGAAGGCTGTGCTACAAATACGCTATGTCTGTTGGTCCTAGACACTGATATCTGCATAATCTCCATATTGCCGATGCCGTACTTCTCAAACATAGGCTTCATTCTCGAAAGCATGTCAAGTTCAAGTGTGTAAACAACAAATTGCATCTTAGGATTCATCTTAAGCATCGCTTCAATATTACGCTCAATATGCTTGTCGGCAACGATAAATGCAAGTCTAGGTGTTGGAAGTTTAGAAAGCGTATCATCCTCTAAATCATCGATAATCTCTACATTGTGAACACCGAACTTGGCTGCATTCTCCTCCATAGCTCTAAGGCTTCCGGCATCAGGCTCAACAGCTATAATAGTACCTTCACTTGCAGCAATTGCAGCCTCTACAACTATTGATTCACCACTGAAAATACAGATAGTATCCTGACTGTCTACATCAAGAAGATTCATAATAACCGCTCTGATCTCATTGCCTACATATCTAACAGTACCTGAACTAAACTTCTCATTCTTGATACCGATACGATAACTCTCTCTTGTATTCTCGTTAATTACAAAGAGAACTGTCGGTCCGGTAAGTTCCATACCCATAACGCTCTGAATGGTAGTATCCTTGACCTCTGCTCCGGGTGCAGTACCCGTTCCGATAAGCACTCTACATTCTCCAAGTCCTGCCTCCCAAAGCTCGTAACACAAATCACTGTGACTCTGATCGGCAAATATCATAACTCTCTTGTGACTCTCGATAAGAGGGATAACGTTCTTCTTCCTGTCACATACATTCATAGGGTGAATCTTCTCAGGACTGACATTTAACTTCTCTGAGAAAAATCCCATCCAATTAAGCATCTCTGTGTTGCGAAAAGTATTACTCTGTTCCATAAACCAAGCCTCCCTACTTGTATATTGTTATTAAATACATTTTATCACAAATTTTTGATTCATACCATAAAAAAATAAGCCGTTTGAGATAATCTCAAACAGCTTATTAAAACACATTCTATAAATTAGAACTGTCCACCTGTTGGTCCGTTCTGATTAGGATCGTTGTAAGTAGCAGTTGTGTTGAATGTCTGATAGCTTGGAGTACGATTCTTGTACATCCATAAAAGAACGATGAATACGATATTGATGATAAGTGCAACAATTGAAAGACCCATGTTCTCGCGTCCCGGATTGTATGCGTTCATCCAATCATAAATCATTCTCCACTGAATGCAGATAAGTAAAACAGATGCTGCAAGAGCTACCAAAGCTCCGATTACAGGAATTGCACCAAGTAATCCACCACCAAATGACAATGCCAAGAATAACCAGAAAGCGTTAATTCTCTCATTGAAGTGAATCTTATCGCCCCAGAGACTGAACTCATCGCCACCTAAAGCATTAAGAACATACATGTTACCGATTGGAATCCAAGCAAGCCATGCGTTAGTTACACCAGCGTTCTTAGCCATTGTGTAAAGAGGAATAGATGTTACAATCCATACCACAATACCAATAACAAGTACAATAAGTAAATAAGCTGCAAGAAATGCAAGAATGCCGCCACCTGCTGCCAAACCTGCTACCTGATCATCAGTTAAACCTGAAAAATCTGTTGTCATAAGTAATACCTCCTCATAATGATTATTTTAAAGATACTTCGGGTTAATACCCGTTATTTTAACGATAGCATTTTAGCACATCTTTTTCATATATGCAACTTTTAATAATGAGACTTGTTTTTAATCCCCTTATATAGTAGTATTTAAGATGATTTTTTGTTTAAGGAGATGCTAAAATGAAACTAATTAAAGACATACTTAAAGGAGTTATAATCGGAATAGCCAACGCTATCCCCGGTGTCAGCGGTGGAACCATGATGGTTTCAATGGGTATATATGACGAGATTATCGGCAGTGTCACTCATTTGTTCAAAGACTTTAAGAAGAGCGTATTAACACTTCTACCTTATGTAATAGGAATGGGAATCGGAATAGTCGGACTTGCATTCGTAATAGATTACCTGTTTACTAATTATCCTTTGCAGACCAAGCTACTGTTTATAGGACTTATACTAGGCGGTGTTCCAATACTTTTTGATAAAGTTAAAGGGAAGAAAGTTAAAGTCCCATATATTTTGGTGTTTCTTTTATTATTTGCAGCCATAATTATCATGGAACTCTTCGGTGGAGAAAGCCATACAGTTACTCTTTCTATTACACCTGTACAATTAATACTGCTGTTTATAATAGGAGTTGTTGCGTCTGCAACAATGATAATCCCCGGAGTAAGCGGCTCTATGATGCTTATGATTCTTGGATATTACAGCCCTGTAATGTCGCTTATAAAAGGTTTGATTGTCGCTCTGTCGAACGGAGATTGGGCTACAGTAGGAACCTCTGTCGCTTATCTTGTACCCATGGGATTAGGAATTGTTGTTGGTATATTTGCTGTAGCCAAAGGAATTGAGATACTTCTCAATAAGCATGAGACCATAACATATTATGGTATATTGGGTCTTGTGGTATCGTCACCATTTGTCATATTGATGGGCACAGCTTTAGCTGCTATCACTGTTCCATCGGTTCTTACAGGAATTGTTACATTAGCACTCGGAATGTTCTGTGCTTTTAAATTATCTAAAGAGTAAATTACTAAAGGCGAGCATAACGCTCGCCTTTCTACATCTGATGCCTTACTATCTTGTACTCGTCATATAACTGGAAGAATGAACATCCCTTGGTATTGCCGGTCAAGAACTTATACATATCGTCCTCATCTAAATTAACATCACAATAATAGCACTCGTCTTCATCGTCATATACGTAATTAACGCACATCTCACAAGGTCCCGAAAGAACCTTATCTTCTTTCTTGTCTGCCATAATATCAACCTTTAAATCCTTTAATGATTACTTCGTATTTATCACTCAACTCAGAAAAAGCTTCGGAGTTAATTCCTTCTTCTAAAACTTTATCGCAAAGTTTAGAACAATCAACAAGACCAAATTGCTTACATAACTTACTAAACTCTGCCATCGTATTCTTAAATCCTTCTTCATCAGAATTATTAAGTGCCTCGGATGCGGATTCCATATGCTTATCAGTCGATATAAATTGCTCTAAAAA
>CAMVPR010000062.1 GCA_947169385.1 uncultured Lachnospiraceae bacterium
ATAACATAATCGTAGCGGAGCACAGTGTGCTCCACAAATTGTGAATGATGTTCGCTGCTGTAGGCGATAACATGTCATTCTGAGCGAAGCGAAGAATCTTATTTAAATATTAACAGAAAAGAGGAGTATTATGATTAGACGTACATCAAGTATAATAAAACGCGCCACAGCCATCATGCTTTCATTTGCAGTGGTGACGGGAACTATATATAACAGTAATCTATCGGGTGCAGTAAGCGCATCAACCGATCCAATGGCAGGAATGTCCAAGAAGGAACTTGCCTACTTAGACCCGGACCCATTCCTTGGCCGTTTGGCTAATGAATACGGTGACGGCAACATAGGTTACACTTCTGACGGAAGTGCTGTAAACCTCATGAAATTCGCTGAGGGAACAGGCGCAATCGACGAGGATGTTATTGACACACTGGATTCTTACGGTGTTGATGACGAAGACGTTCTGCCGGATGATGTTGAGGAGACGTTAGAGGATAGTGAAGAAGCAGGGCTTGTTATGCCAAATGAAGCCAAGACTTCTACATTTGCAGCAACAACGGGAACTGTAAGGAGCCCGTTTACTTCGAGTACATATAAGCATAATCCAAGATATAAGGGATTTGCGGTTGCCAACGGTATCGATGTATCTGAGTGGCAGCACAATATCAATTGGTCGAAAGCCAAGAAAGCGGGAGTGGAATTCGCTATTATTCGTGTAGGATACAGAGCGGGTGGTACTGGTAAGCTTTACAACGATCCATATTACAGAAAGAACATATCAAGGGCGTTGAGAGCCGGAATTAAGGTTGGTGTTTATGTGTTCTCTCAGGCTATTTCGAAGGCAGAGGGGGCAGCTGAGGCGAGGTTCTTGATCAACCGAGTTGGAAGATATAACATTACACTTCCTCTTGTACTTGACTACGAGTTCTTAGGAGGTACTTCCGGTCGTCTTTACAAGGCTCATCTAAGTAAGAGGAGAGCGACAGATGTCTGTCTTTCATTCTGTAGAACGGTAGAGAATGCAGGTTACACCGCAATGGTTTACGCTAACGGAAGCATGCTCTCTTGTAATCTTTATGGTTCTGAGATTTCCAATAAATATATGGTTTGGCTTGCGAACTTTGGTAAGAACAACGGACATGACAGAAACTTTGCAACATCATATAAGGGTATGTACAGCTTTTGGCAGTATACGAGTACAGGTCATGTTGGCGGTATTTCGGGAAATGTTGACTGCAACTTCTGGTACCTTAACAGTGTTGCTAAGTCGGATTCTGAATCTAGTTCATCTAAGTCCAAGACATCCGATAAGGAGAAAGAGAAGAAGCGTGCAGCTGCGGTTGCAACAGGTATTTCAATTACCGATGATTATAAGACTATGAAGACAGGCACGAGTCAGGTGCTTTATTATGCTCTTTCTCCAACAGGTATTGTAGATACGGTTACATGGACTTCGAGCAGGAACAATGTAGCCTATGTCAAGAATGGCTCAGTTATTGCTGTTTCCGGTGGTGAGGCGATAATCACAGGAACGACAAGTTCAGGCGCATCCGATACGATTAAGATTATAGTAAGTGAGAATTTGTCCGGGTATAGCATTGTAGGTGCGGGAACAGAGAAGTTCACAGGTGGAGCCGTAAAACCTACCGTAAAGGTTAGATCATCATCTAAACTTGCATCGACAGGTAAGACCAAGAAGAAGATTGGAATGCTTAATATGCCTGATGGCAACTTAGGTGTAGTTGTTAAGACGGTGCCTAAGAGTAAGAAGATTACAATCTATGCGACTTCCGGTTCTTATTACTCATGTTCGTATAAGACTTCAAGTAAGACTTATTACGGATATATTCTAAAGAGTAAGGTAAAGGCTACATCAGA
Source organism: uncultured Lachnospiraceae bacterium (assembly GCA_947169385.1). GTDB lineage: Bacteria > Bacillota > Clostridia > Lachnospirales > Lachnospiraceae > NC2004. Next base: position 1,876 of record CAMVPR010000062.1, read on the forward strand.
TTATAAGACACTTCTTTCGGGACGTGATTATGATATTAAGTACAGTAACAATGAGGCGGCAGGTACTGCTTTAGTTGAAGCAGTTGCAGCTGACAATAGTATTTACAGTGGAACTACGTCGAATACATTCAGTATTGACAAGGTTAATATTGGTGATGTTGTCGCACTTGGAATTAACGACCAGGCTAATCCTACTCCTGATGTAAGACTCATTTACATGGGCAAGAATCTTGTTAAAGATGTTGACTACACTGTATCTTATGCTGCAGGTTCGGTTACAATTACAGGTATGGGTAACTTCTCCGGAACAAGAAACCTTACATACAATGCAGTTGATACAGGAATTAATATTGCACCGATTGAGGATCAGACATACACAGGTTCAACAATTACTCCGGTAATCAAGGATCAGTCAGGTAATACTATTGATGCAAATGCAGGCTACACGCTGACATTTTCTGATAATATTAATATCGGCTCTGCATGCGTTACGATTACTAATAGCAGTGGTGCTAGCGCTAAAGCATATTTTGCGATACTTCCTAAGAAGATTGATAGTGCGAATATTACAGTTTCTGGAGACGCTAATCTTTCTTATAATCAGGTGGCTTACGAGCCTGAGGTTATTGTCAGTGACTTAGGACATGTGTTAGTTAAGGATGTAGATTATAAGGTTAGCTATGAAGATAACACTCTTACCGGAACAGGTAAGATAGTTATAAACGGAATCGGTTTATATAGTGGTGAGGTTGTTAAGGAATTCAATATCGGAACAAGAAGTCTTAATCTTGTTAACATAGCTGATATTGCAACACAGGCATATAAAGGCGGAAGTCAGATTAAACCATCAATCAACATGACAGATTCGGGTACTGCACTTCTTCGTGATTCGGATTACGAGGTAACATACTCTAACAACACTGAGCGTGGTACAGCGACTGCAGTTATCAAGGGAATCGGTAACTACGAGGGCGAGATTACCAAGACATTTTCGATTGGTAAGAAGACAATATCATCTTGTAAGATTCTTAAGATTACCAATAAGAAGAAGACAGGCAAGAAGATCAAGCCGTCAGTTACTATTACCAACAACGGTAATAAGCTTGTAGAAGGAACGGACTACACCCTTTCTTACGGTAAGAACAAGAAGAAGGGTAAAGGTCTTGTTAAGATTAAAGGTAAGGGTAATTACAGTGGAACTAAGAAGGTTTACTTTAGAATTGTATAGTGTGGGAGGAATTTGATTCAGATGGATGAAGTCAAGGTATTGATTATAGACGATGACGAGTTGATAGCGCAGTCAACAACCGAATATTTCAATATGTTTGATGTGAAGAGTGAGTATGTGACGGATTATGATTCTGCGGTTAGTTATCTTGAAACGCATATGGTTTCGCTGCTTCTTCTTGATATCAATTTAGGAGATAAGTCCGGGTTTGATCTCTGTAAGAAGGTCCGCGAGAATTACGATATGCCGATACTCTTTATAAGTGCCAGAACGAGCGATGACGATGTTCTTATAGCACTTAATATCGGTGGCGATGATTACATCAAGAAACCATTTACCTTGAATATCCTTTTGGCTAAGGTTAAGGCAATACTTTTAAGATATGAGAAGGCCAAAGCAGCGTTGGCAAATGATAACGAGCTCGCTACATTTACTAAAGATGAAAGTAAGTCAACCACTCAGTATAAACTGACGGAGGATATTGTTCTTGATACCGGAATTCATAAGCTAAAGAATGGTAATTCGCAGATAGATCTTAAGGCTATGGAATACAAGTTATTAAAGTACCTTGTTGACAATGTCGGAAGGGTTGTTACCAAGGATGAACTCCTAAAAGAAGTGTGGAATGATGAGTTTATCGGAGAGGGAACTTTAGCGGTACATGTAAGGCATTTAAGAGAGAAGATAGAAGAGGATCCTAAGCATCCTAAACTCATAAAGACCATATGGGGAGTTGGGTATTTGCTGGAGCAGTATATATAGATACGGAGACGAGGGTATTGTGAAGAATTATAAGAACATGGTAATTACTCTTGGCATTTTATATGTTCTGGCTGTTGTTATATTTGCTGTTGTTGCCGGTCAGAGTGACAAAGGTAAAGAGTTAAGAATGTCTGATGGCGTTAAGCTTAATGATATTGTCTATGATGCAGGAGATTGTTTAGATAATCTGTGCAACCTTGATAATAACAACTACATAACTAAATATATAATAACAGATACAGAGGGAAACATACTTTATAAGTCACATTCCAACAATATAGACAGTGATAAAATGTCTGTTGAGACTGCCATTAAAAAAGGCTATCTGTACAGGCCGATTATCGTAAATGACAGAATCAGGGGATATGCGATAATAACCAGGAATAGTTATGATCAATATAGCGGTATGTTAAAGCGGATAATTATAGGGTTATCAGTAGTCGGTGTGATTCTGATTATCTGTGCGGCTACATTTGGAATGTATGTCAACAAGAGGATATACACGCCGTTTAAGAACATGAAAGACTTTGCAGGAAGCGTAGCTCAGGGTAATCTTGATACGCCACTTGCCATGGATGAAGATAACATGTTTGGAGCATTTACGGAAAGCTTCGATATAATGAGAGAAGAGCTTAAGTCTTCAAAGCTAAGAGAGATTGCTCTGTTAAAGAGGGAAAGAGAGCTTGTGGCATCGTTGAGTCACGATCTTAAGACGCCAATTACAGGTATAAAGCTAACCTGCGAATTACTTGATGCGAAATTCAAGGCTTCCAATGAATCTTCTGATATAGCGGATAAGGTAGATAATATCTACAAAAAAGCCGACCAGATAGATGTGCTTGTAAGCGATCTTTTCTCTTCTACATTAGACGATCTCGGAGAGTTTAAGGTCAATTCTACCGACGAGAATTCTGATGTGTTATCTGATATCGTTAATAAATATGATGATAAAGGTCTCGCTTCGTCCAATGAAGTACCCGAAGCTATAATTCATATAGATGTCAAATGTATGAGTCAGGTAGTCGGCAATATCATTTCCAACTCATATAAGTATGCTAAGACTCCGATAGAGGTTACATACAGGTTAGTGGAAGATTATATTGAGATGTCGATTAAGGATAGTGGACCCGGTATTCCTGCAAATGAATTAAATCTCGTTACCAATAAGTTCTATCGAGGCAAGGAATGGGAAGACAGCAAGGAAGAAGGAAGTGGTCTTGGATTATATATAGCCAAGACTCTTATGGAGAAGATGGATGGTGAGTTAATACTTGAAAGCAAAGGGGACGGACTTAAGGTTATTCTTATGATTCCGCTCAGTTAAGAATTTGATAAGAATTTGATAATGGTTTGACAAAGAAGTCAATTAAGAAGTCATATATAATACAACTGTAACATGACAATAATCTTGTTAATGAAAGGATGTATTATATATGGCTTCTTCTATTTTACGAACAGAAAAACTCAGCAAATCATTCTCAAATGGGGGCAGACAGCAGCACGTAATTAAGAATCTTGACATGGAGATTATAAAGGGAGATTTTACAGTAATCATGGGAGCTTCAGGATCCGGTAAATCAACTCTTTTATATGCGCTCTCAGGAATGGATAAACCAAGTCTTGGAAAAGTATATTTTGGAGACACGGATATTTCAGAATATACAAATGATGAACTTGCGGTGTTTAGAAGAGGAAACTGCGGATTTGTATTTCAAAGTATTTACCTTTTAGAGAATCAGACAATCCTAGACAATATATTGACCGGGGCTTTAATAGTTCAGAAGAATTCACCGGAACTTGTCAAGAAAGCCAAAGATCTTCTTGGTAGGGTAGGAATACCTGAGGAAATGTGGAACAAGTATCCGAATCAGTTATCCGGAGGTGAAGCTCAAAGAGTAGGAATCGTGAGGGCGATTATCAATGATCCTAAGATTCTTTTTGCGGATGAGCCGACGGGACAGCTTAATTCGGCATCCTCTAATGATGTTCTTGATATATTTACTGATGTACATAGGAACGGTCAGTCAATAGTAATGGTAACTCACGATATAAAGACTGCATTAAGGGGAACAAGGGTGATCTTCTTAAGAGATGGTGGTATAGAAGGTGAATACAGGATGGCTGATTATGGTGCTGATGATATTAAGGAACGAAGAAACGGCTTACAGGCATTTTTAGATGAGATGGGATGGTAGAATATGAAAATACTTAGATTATCACTATTTAACATAAAAAAGCACAAGAAAGAAGCTGTAACGCTGATTTTTCTTATAACCATAAGCGTTTTATTTATGGGGATTGCAATTGTTAACTTAAAGAAGGCAGACACTATTCTTAATAATTCTTATAAAGAAACTGACTGTAAAGATAGTATTTATTGCATTGAAGAAGAAGACTATAGAACTGAGTATAAAGAAGTATTCGAGAAGAATTCTGATATTTCTGATTTAATGCAGACAGAGATTCTTAAACCTGACAGCAATGCTTCCACATCTATCAAGAAAGAGGATGGATCTATTTTTAATTTTTATATTTCATTTGTCACAGAAGATAATGAAAAAAAGATATCAAATTTTAAGAGAGAAACATCTCTTTCAGATGATGAAATAGCTAAGCTTAAGCACCCTATATGGTTACCGCATTATGTTGAAATGAATATGGGATACAAGGCGGGTGACGAATTTACAATTAGTAAAGGAAGTAAGGAATATTCATTCCAAATAGCCGGATTTTATGAGTCTGCAATTTTATCAAACAGCTCATTCAGTTATAAGAGTGTAGTGTCAGATGAGGATTATGATAAACTTGCATCGGATTTTGATAAGTTGATTTGTTTTACATTTAATGTTAAAGAGGGTGTTATTAACGACATAAATGAAAGTGAAAAGTTTCATAAAGAGATAAATGATAAGATAAATGAAATTGCAGGAAAAGAAGTTCTGACGAGAACGGGAAATGCATATGATAATCAATATTACGAAGCGGATATGTCTGCAGCCGTTATTAAAATTGTTATGTATATCATTGCTATCATATCGATGATTATATTCATATCTTCAGTCATAATGATACGGCATAAGATAGCAAATGATATAGATGACCAAATGGAATCAATAGGAGTCTTAGAGGCGCTTGGATATAAATCATTTGAATTGTCACTGTCGTATGTTTATGAATATCTGGTTTACGGTGTTGTTGGAAGTGTATTGGGAATTATAATTGCAGTTTTAACAGATCCTCTAATGACTGGGCTTATTCAAATGTTTGAAGGTCACAAGGGAAATGCAGAGTTTAATCTTTTGAGTGTAGTTATTCCTTCCGCATTGTTTATCATTTTTATAATTATGATTGCACTTTTGAGGGCGAGAGTAATCAAAAAATATCCACCTGTAACAGCGTTTAGAAAAGGAATCAGAACTCATCATTTTGGCAAGAATAGATTCCCACTTGAGAAGGCAGGCAAACATATCAATTTAAGAATGGGACTTAGGAGTATCATCAGTAATAAGAGGGAGAATATAGGGATATTTATTTGTATTCTTTTATCTGCGCTTTCGATATCTTTTTGCTTAATGGTTGCTGATATTTTCAGAGATGAGGGAAGAGGTTTCAGGTCTCTTAGCGGTTATGAAGCAGGAGAGTTATATCTTACATTTGAAAACGGAGTAAGCGCAGAGGAGATAATAGATGATCTTTATCGGTTAGATGAGGTAAGAAAATGTAACAGGATGCTTATAAGCGGAGTTACTATAGTCGGTGATGCTGAAAGAGATGTACAGTCTATAGCATATAAGGATTTTAGCGAAACGGAGAATGTTTTTACATGTAAAGGGCGTCTTCCGGAGCATGATAATGAGGTAGTTATCAAGAAGACTATTGCGGATTCCATGGGATATGATGTTGGAGACAGTATTGTTATCAGAGGAACCGGAGTAGAAAAGAGTTATATAATTACCGGATTGACCAATGCTCTTACTGATATCGCGTTATTTACCGATGACGGATATAAAAGAATTGGCGGCACAAGTGATACAGGCTTAATAAATGTATATCTTAAGGATGGTGTTGATGTAGATGAATTTAGAAAAATAATAAAAGATAGATACGGAAGCAGTACGGAAGAGCTTGTTAAAGAAGTAGACGAATCAGGTTCTTATGAGGATAGAATACGAGCAAAAGCAGAGGAGCAGATGGCTATTCTTATGTCAGAATATGGTGTGAATAACGCCAATTATTCGATCAAGATAGGAGATAAGGTGATAAGCGGAGGAACAAGCAGAATAAGACTTAAAGAGATTACATCATTAGATGAATTGATCGAAGCGAGTATAGGAGGAATATCAAGACTCTCTCAAATATTTAGCATAGTAACCACTTTAGTTGTTGTAATCATCATATCGATAATCTTAAGCTTTTTAGTTGATTCTACGGTTAGAAGAGAAAGAAAGCAACTTGGAATCCAAAAAGCTATGGGATATACATCTAAAGATTTAAGACTTCAGATAGTCGGAAGAATTATGCCTATAGCAGTTCCTGCGATTATTATCGGAGCAATAGTGACTGTTCCGCTCACTGATAAGTTTCAGATTATAGCATTTGGCGGTGGTGCGGCACCAAGATATTGGTTTCTGATACCGGCTTCAATTATTGTTGCTTTGTATGTATTTATTTCAGGTTATCTTTCGGCCGGAAAGGTTAAGAAGGTGTCGGTGACAGAGCTTATGACTGAGTAAGGATCTTAATGAAAAGAAAGGAATGAATAGTATGAAGAATAAGATAATATTACTAGGACTGGCAGTATATTTAAGTCTTACACTTGTAGCTTCATTGCCGGGAATAAATCATTTGCTTGTTCACGCTAATAGTGATAAGAAGAGTATAACTGTCGGTGAGGATGAGAGAATTAATGACACAATCTACAATGTCGGTTCCGTCAGTAAGGTGTATGTGACGGTAGCTGTTATGCAGCTCGTGGATCAGGGCAAGGTTAATCTCGACTCGCCTGTGACTGATTATATTAAAGAGTTTAGAATGGCAGACGAGCGATATAAAGATATAACTGTCAGAATGCTTATGAATCACACATCAGGGATTATGGGTACATCCTCAAAGAATGCATTTCTTCTAGGCGATGCGGATGCTGACAGGGGGCAAGTTGTCTTAGATTCTCTTAAAACCCAGAGGCTAAAAGCGGATCCGGGTGAATATCCTTGTTATTGTAATGACGGGTTCGATCTTTTGATGATTATAGTTGAACGCGTATCCGGTATGGATTATGATACATTTTTGGATAAGAATATTACAAAGAAGCTTGGGGCTACATCTATAGGTACTTCGACAAGTTTGTATGGAAGTGACGATATCACCAACATTTACGTGGATGGCAATCGTTTTGACAAAGAGTATGTTATGGCTATAGGAGCAGGTGGTGTGTATTCAAATGCAAAAGACACCTGCGAATTTGGTAGTGCTTTTTTCAAGGGAGATAAAAGACTGTTATCTGAAAAGAGTAAAAATGAAATGAACACGCTTTCAACAGATGCTCCCTATTCTTTATATGGATTAGGCTGGGATATGGTCAGTGTTCCAGAATACGATGAAAAGGGTGTAAAGGTTGTATCAAAGGGTGGAGATTCGTTGGCACAGCACACCAATCTTTTGGTTGCGCCTGACGAAGAGATAAGCGTGTGTGTAACAACAAGCGGAGGATCAAGCAGCTATAATTTTTCAATGGGCAAGGCTCTTATGAATATTGCTCTTGAAGAGAAGGGTATTGAGATTAATGAGCTTGATGTACCGAACGTTGAGCTTAAGTCCGAGGTCCCGAGTGAGTATAAAAAGTACGAGGGGTATTACACGTCATCTGCAGTCGATGGAGTCTTGGACATAACATTTCCAGATATGAAATATATGCTTGTAAAGGAAAATGCCGGAACAACGAAAGAGATATATTACAAGTATTCCGATAAAGGATTTGTCAGAGTTAAAGGAGATATTGAAACGGATGATGTTAAGGTTGATTCTGACTATGAGTGTCTTAGCTTTGTAGAGAAAGATGGTAAGAATTACCTGGTTTCAGATGCGATATCTGAAATGGACGGACTTTTAAGGAATATTCAAAAGTCGGGTATTGCTGAAAAGATTGAGGCCAATATAGTGTCCGATGATATCATAAATGTTTGGAGAAAGAGAGCTGGTACAAGATATGTAGAGTTTTCGGATAAGTATTCTTCATTTTACTACACTAATCCTTTCGTGGATATGAAAATGCTTGATGATACAGGTTACATTATGATTATGTCCTCTGAGGGAGCATGTTTACTTAAAATAGTTGATGAGAATAGTGCTGTTGCATTTACATCGATACCTTCAGATGCCAATAGGGATATAAATGATATCAATATAGATGATAAAGGAATAGTTCATAATTCACAAGGTTCAGACTATATATCATTAGAAGATAGCGAGAAACTTACCAAAGATGTCAAGAAGGTAAGTCTTAAGACCGAAAATGCTAAGTGGTTTAGCATAGATGACAGCCTTGCCAATTCTGAAATATCATTGGACAGACCGGACAACAGCGCAGTATTTGTCTATGATAAATATGGAGAAATGATATATAGCACCCATATGCTTGATCGTGGAGATACATGTTCTCTTCCGAAGGGTGGATATGTAGTATTCTTAGGAGAGAATGGCGGCACTGTAAAGATTAAATAAAATGTCATGACTTCGCGAAGCGAAGAATCCTTTTAGCCAACTGTGACAGCCTTCACCGGTAAGTTAATTTCTAATTTATCGGTGGGGGCTGTCACTATTTACCGGTTAACTAGAAGTTCTTGATAATTTGCGCGATTTTTGATAAAATCAGGGTATATCTAACTGGTTTTTAGCTAGGGGGGAGTACCTATGGGTGATATCGACGTTTTAAGACTACAATTAATAGAGATAAGTCATATTCCATGTGGAGTATTTACATTTGCGGATAATAGAGTTGTTGCAATCACAGTATCACAAGGTTTCTGTGATTTATATGAATGCACCAGAGAATATGCACTTGATATACTCAATAATCATATCTATGACAATGTTCATCCTGATGATGTGGCAAGGCTTGGTGACGCTGCGCTTAAGTTCACATCCGGTTCCGGAGATTATAATGTAATATATCGTGCGGATGTTAACGGTAAGTACAAGATTGTTCATGCCAGGGGTAAGCATATCTATAATTCCAAGAAAGAGCGTCAATCTATAATCTGGTATTCTGATGAAGGACTTTATCAGGATGATACAAGAGAGCTTTATGATCAGGCATTTTCGTACATGCTTCAAGACAGCAGAGATAACTTTGCCGGAGGTTATGATCCTTTGACAGGGCTTCCTAATATGAACTATTTCTTCAAGATTGCTGAGAATTCCAGGGATCAGTTGATTGAGGAAGGCAAGTCTCCTACTCTTTTATACTTCGATTTCAATGGAATGAAGAATTACAATCTTAAATATGGATTTATTGAAGGTGACAAGCTTATTGTTGAAATGGCACGTGTCTTAGCCGCTCGTTATTCTAATATTAATTGTTGTAGGTTTGGTGGAGACAGGTTTGCTGTAGTTACTACTGAGGAGAGGCTTGAAGAAGAGCTTTTAGAGGTGCTTGACGAGGTCAAGGATCTCAATGAAGGCAAGAGTATACCTGTTCGTGTTGGTGTATACAAGAATAGTATGGGCTATGTCAGTGTCGGTATGGCTTGTGACAGGGCCAAGATGGCCTGCGATACCAAGAGAGAAGAAGTACATTCTTCATTTGTCTATTTTGATGAGAATATGTTGAAGGAATCTGAGATCCGTCATTATATTCTTGAGAACATTGACAGAGCGATTGATAATAAATGGCTTGAAGTGTATTATCAACCTTTAGTTCGTGCTATTAACGGAGGAGTGAGCGACGAAGAAGCCTTAATCAGATGGATTGATCCGGTTTATGGATTCATGGCACCGGATAGTTTTATTCCGGTTCTTGAAGAGGCTAAGCTCTTGCATAGACTTGATTTATATGTTCTTGACAGTGTTTTAGAGAGGATGAATATCCTTAGAGAGAACAATCTTTATGTGGTTCCATGTTCTATTAACATTTCAAGATATGACTTTGAAACCTGTAATATGGTTGAGGAGATTAGAAGAAGAGTTGATGATGCAGGTGTCTCAAGAGATATGATTACTATTGAGATTACTGAGGGAGCTGTTGGTGCTAATGTAGAATACATCAGAAAGCAGGTTGAGGTTTTAAATGAACTTGGATTCAAGGTGTGGATGGATGATTACGGCAGCGGCTATTCGTCACCGACTATTTTGCAAACGATATCATTTGACACTATTAAGCTTGATATGATGTTTATGAGACAGTTTGACAAGAGTGAGAAGAGCAAGCTTATTGTGTGGGAGATTATCAATCTTGCTCTAAGCCTTGGGTTAGAGACTGTTGTTGAGGGTGTAGAGACCGAAGAACAGGTTGAGTTTTTGAAGAACGCTGGTGCTACCAAGCTTCAGGGATATTATTTTACCAGGCCTCTTCCTATGAGAGATATTCTTAAGCGTTACGAGACGGGTGAGCAGATAGGATTTGAGAATCCGGCTGAATCAGAGTATTATGCCGCTATAGGTAAGGTTAAGCTCTATGATGTGTCATTTCCATCATATGAAGAGGATGCCAAGGGGAACTATCTTAATACGGCACCGGCTTCAGTTTACGAAGTTAACGGGGATCACTTCTCTATTGTGAGATGCAACAGTTCCTACAGGAGATTCTTAGTAGATACATTCGGTGTTTATGATCCTTACCTTGACATGACATTTAGTAAGTATCTTGGACTTAATGAAGATGATTTTGCTGCAGATATATATAGATGTGCTATGGAAGGCGGCAGGCTCTTTGAGGACAGAATCATTGGCGGCAAGCTTAAGGTTCATATGCTTATAAGGAGAGTGGCTGTCAATCCGGTGACTAACGCTCGTGCGGTTGCAGTGGTTCTCTTTGATGTGCGTGAGATTAGTGACAGTGCCGCTAAGATTTCATTTGCCAGTGTTGCCAAAGCTTTGTCTTCTGACTATTTAAGTCTTTATCATATTGATCTCTCTGACAACAGTTACGTGAGATATAGACACAGTGCCGGCAGTGATGAATTGAATATCGGATATGAGGGTAAAGACTTCTTTGAAGACAGCAAGAA
>CAMVPR010000063.1 GCA_947169385.1 uncultured Lachnospiraceae bacterium
GAAACCTACATTTTTATTTTCCACTAAACCTACATTTATATTTTACACTTTACAGGCTGAAACCTTATCTAAATGACATTGGGACGGACCCTGTGGCACGCCCACGCATGGCGGCCTGTCATTCTGAGCGCAGCGAAGAATCTTTATCCATAAAACCTCTTGCAATCTTATACTATATGATGTAATATTGAATTACACAAGACATAGTTTTCGATACTACATAGTGTAATATAGATATAAGAGGTGATACTTATGGCACGAACCACCATTAATACTGTAAAAAACGTCAAGACGTTATCCCCATACTCAAGAGCACGTCTTAACATAAAGGACTTCTGGAGCGCCGTAACTCACGGCATAGCAATGATTATAGCATTTGCAGCAGCATTTCCGTTAGGAATCCACGCGAAGAGATTGTACGGCCCCGGGTCAACCGAAGCTGTCGCGACAATGATATTCATAATAAGTATGATACTTCTATACGGTGCAAGTACCGCATACCACACATTTGATGTAAATGACAGAGTTAATCATTATTTAAAGGTACTTGATCACACCATGATATATGTGCTGATTGCCGGCTCCTACACTCCTGTATGCCTGATTGTTCTGCCACCTAAGATTGGATTAACACTCCTCGCACTTGTATGGGGACTATCATTTGCAGGAATTGTCTTTAAGATTGCATGGGTTACATGCCCTAAATGGCTCGGCTCAAGCATTTACATACTGCTCGGCTGGTCATGCCTTTTGGCATTTGTACCTATATATAAGAATATGAGTACTTTCTCATTCACGATGCTTGTAATCGGCGGAGTCATATACACAATCGGCGGAGTTGTCTATGCGCTTAAGAAACCTGAATTCGATAAGAGGCATCCCAACTTCGGAATGCACGAGATATTCCATCTCTTTGTGATAGGAGGAAGCTTATTCCACTATATTACAATGTATTCAATACTATAATAAAGCATAAAACAGGCAGGAATTACATCCTGCCTGTTGTTATTATTCTTCTTCTGTATCGTCACCCTCAATATCTATCTCGGATTGCTCGACTGATGAACTAATCTTAATCGCACTAAACTTCATCGGATTACCGACATATACTATGCTTGAAATGTCCTTGGAATCGACCATCTTGACACCCGTCAGCTTATTGTAAGAACAATCTAGCGCCAATAGCTCTGTACATCCGGTCAAATCCAATCCGGTAAGAACATTATACGAACAATCAATATTCATAAGGCTTGTTAATCTCGAGAACTTAACAGTCTTGATATTATTGTTGGAACAGTTAATATCCTCAATCGCCTTACACGTTGCAAGATCAAGTGCAGTCAGATTATTCTCCGAGCAATCAAGGAATGTGATTCCCGTGCAATCCTTAAGTGTAAGCGTTGAAAGCCCATATCCCGAAACCGCAAGTTCCGTAATCGCCGAATCTCCGCTTAAATCAACACTTGTGAGCTTATCACAATCCGCAAATACTATATCGTTAAGCAAAGTACAATTAGTTATCTTAATACTCGTCAACTCTTCGTTGTCTGAACACTTGAAGCTCTCAAGCTTGTTGGCTTTATCTAATGTAAATGTAGTAAACTTGTTATTGGCAATATTAAGAGACACTAAATTAGCCTTATCTATCTTCAACGAAGTAATCTGATTATCAGAAACATCAACCTTCTCTAGTGCTACGAACTTAGATAAATCAAGCTCTCCCACGATTGACATGGTACTTAAGTTGATACCCTCAAGTCTTGCATTGACCTCCTCAGGTCCCCATTCATATATCTGAGCATCAAGGTCACCGGGCATATCCACACCCTTAGCCCTCTGCGCGCTGATAATCTCCTCCAAAGCCGAGACATCGTCAGGGTGCTTACCCGATACATTGACGATTGCTCCCTCATCTTCTTCCTCTTCGCCGTAATACTCCTCATCATCATAGACATCTTCGATGTCGTCCTCATCATCAGTAGCATCTGAAGATGTGGTACTCTTCTTCTTCTCCGTGGTCGCTGCCGCCTTAGTTGTAGCATTGGCCTTAGTAGTTGACTTAGCAGGAGCCTCCGAAGTTATGAGATTGCCCTTGTCATCAGTATAATCAAGATCATAATAGAAAATGTCATCAATACCGCTGTTATTGTTGCCTGATGCACCGGGCGTCTTGTTACCTCCGGATGAAGACGGTGTAGAAGGCTTGATGGCGGCAGGGTTCCTGAATGGCCAAGAAGCCTCTTGGAACACCAAAGCCTTCTTCTTAGCAGAAACCGTAACCTTGCAAGTAAGCTTCTTCTTGCCTGCCTTACACTGAACAACAGCAACACCGGCCATCTTGGCTTTAATCTTAACTGATTTCTTAGCTTGCTTGGTAAGGGAAATGTAATCAACACCGGTAAGAACCGACCACTTGGCCTTCTTACTATAATTAGATACTTTAAGAGTCTTAGAACTTCCGACAGTCAAAGCTATAACATTCTTGCTTAGCTTAATCTTAGAAGTCTTGGCATGCGAATGAACGCCATAGACTCTTGCTATGCCGAGCGTTAAACATATACACAATAAAAATGCTATTAAACGCTTAATCTTCATAAGACATCCCTCAAAACATAAAATAAACTTCATATACTATATCGGAATATGTTGCTCTAATTTTAACACATTAATCTATAATTCTCTAGACCTTCTTTCTGTGATATCAACAAACATTCCGACGTACGAAAGCGGAACACCATTATCTCTTCTTAAAAGTCTTCCAATAGCGTGAAACCTTCTCCATTCACCACTCTTAACTTTCAAACGATACTCTACATCATAGTTCTTCTGTCCCGAATAATCCGAAACCGTATCGTTAAACTCTTTTAATACATATTCTTTATCATCCGGATGCAAGAGGTCCGACCAGGATTCAAGCTCATTAGGGAAATCATTCTCATCCGTGTATCCAAGCATTTTCCTAAATTCAGGACTCCACTCAACCGAAGCCATATGTCCTTCTTCGTCAAATTCCATTCCCCACATGCCTGAGCCAAGTGCTTCATGCATAACGCGAATCGTAGCTTCCTTATGAGCAGCTATCCTTCTCTCATTGGTGTCCTTCAGAATTGCTTTGTTAGCATACATTTGACTATCTGCTCTAGTCATAGCAGCTTCAACATCTTTATCATTTACCATCTCATATCCGAAAGCACATACATACTTAGTTTCAGATAGATACGCCTTCATAATCTCTATGTCATTTTGGACTTCTTCCTCAGATCTACCGAGATAAAAGATTGCATACTCATCCCCTCCGATACGATACACCTTCTTACCCTTATTCTTGCCCTTCACCAAACATTCGGCCACAGTCTTAAGCGCCTTATCGCCGGCATCATGTCCCTCTGAATCATTAATCTTCTTAAGATCATTCATATCCACAGATACAACGGCAGAAATCTGGTTTTTGAGTTTATCCGAATCGTAGTAATAACATTGACGATTCAAAAGATGAGTCAATGTATCCTCCTTAGATGTCAATATATATAATGACAAATAGTATATAAGTAAAAGAGACGCAAAGAGTGTACTGTAATCCACATCAATCTCTAAAACAAGGTGACATACAACTCCAATAGTAGCCGCAAAAATGCTGACTAGAATTCCGCGCCTTTCAGCTGTTCCGTAATGTGCATAACGTAATGTAAATACTCCTACAAAATACATAACATAAAGCATAAATAGGAAATACGGATAATAACGCATTGGGCTGTCAGCTGCGACATACAGATTATTCTCATCAAACCAATATACCAAGTGTGTCCACTGAGAAGTATATAAAAGAGGAGCACTTATAATAATCGGCAAATATAGCAATAATCTATTCTTCTTCACAATCTCGGCCATATCCATAATACCAAGCATTATAATTGGGTGAAGAAGATAGATAGTAGGAGTGAGAATAATTCTCGTCGTAGTCAGGTACCCTATCTCTCTGGTCCACCTTTCGATAGTCCAACAAACGGACTCAAGAAAAATAAGGATGATTACGGTTCTAGTAATCTTTATCGTTCTCTTCTTCAAATGAACATTGGAATCTAGCATCATCCATAATCCCAACATCTCCGCAATCATTATATAATTACTTAATGTCAATCTTGCTATACTCATATTCTGCCTCCTCAAACCGTCCATATTACCTTTGCCATGAATATAGATACCCTTTTAATATGAACAGTCTTTCCGTCTTCCATAATTATAGCAGAAAAATCACTGTATTTCCCATTAAAATTACACTATTTTTTTACCATCTCAACCTCAAGAGCTTTAGTTACTAAAAGACACACACCTGAGTAATCGACAATATCCTGCAATCTTATCAGGTTATTAAAAATAACTTTTGACGAAACAAAAAAGTTCTTGAAGATTCATCCATTTTCTTCCATGCTTCTTCTCCAAACGAAAGAATTAATTCGGGACGTCCCACTTGATGTGCATACTTTTAGGTACCACCTCCTTTGGTTTTCGTATTTATCTGAATAATGTAAAGCTAAAAATAACCCTACAGCGACCTTTTTCGATGGATCACTGTAGGGCTGTTATAATCATATTGCCACTTCCACAAGTCTTAATATGTTCTTTTTTGTTTCAAAAATCTTGCATCGATTGGCGTAAAATTGGCGTATTTGATAGCTCTAAATCCCTTGCAAAGTCCATAAATGCGGCATTTCTTATCATAAACTTTTTAACGTCGGGAAGAGCGTTTGACTTACGGTACAATCAAGCAATGTCATTTGCATTTCCACAGTGCCATCGGATGATCTCTCAATCGTTCAATAATCTCAGGATCCGCAAAAAGCAACTCCGGTTTATATTCCTTTGCTATAAACCTTTCCATATACTCCATTTCTGCTTCTGACGGCTTCATAAGCGATGCTATATACTCTTTCGCCTGCCTCTTCTTCCCTTCTAGATCGAACTTATCCTTCACCGCAAGAACCGGAAACAAATCAGATTTTATCTTTGAAAAAACAAGACTATCTATAGCTGATGTATCGAACTCTTTGTTCACTTCTTTTGCAGAGATCGTCGCATAGAAAATGATGCATTGTCTAAACATATCCTCTTCATCTGAAAACAGCTTCGTGTCAGCCATATTGCAGAAGTCATAAAGATCCCTTGCGGCAGCCCTGCTTATCAGAGCATTGGTTTTTGCCGCGAAGATTTCCATAGTTGCTACCGTTCTAACCTTTATCGGTTCTCCGAAAGCATCTGTTACAAAGACTCTGTCTTCTGATGAGAGCACGTGTGTTCTCAGAGAATAGTTAATCTCTATTTTGATCATATCCTTATTGCCGGCTGCATTCACATAGTTATAGTGAAATGCGTCCAGGCTGTGACTAAATCTTGAAGCATCAGAAAGAGAATATCCCTGCTCCGACATATATCCCTTCAGAATCTCAGTCAATCGCTCCCTTTCGTTTGCCGTCTCTTCTCTTGTCAAATTCGGGATAAAATCTAGATCTATATCAACAGACAATCTCGGTAGGTTGAAAACAGTCAGATTTATGGCCGTTCCACCTTTAAGCAGCAGGTGTTCACTCATATATTCCTGAGTATTCAGAAATTCAAGAATTGTTCTCAGACGGAGAACCTTCTCAAATGTATCACGATTAAATCCATATTCCCGTGCCCTTGCATCAAGCTCTCTTCTGTTATACCGCGGCATCCTCTATCCCTCCATTCTTCATTTGCTTAAAATTCTTTGGGTATACCAGTTTCCATTCACCCGAATAGCCTGGATCACTTATACCGTTTGTCAGATATCGCTTTGAATTTCCGCTCCTATTCTTGCATATCATTATAAAATCATCACTTATGCCAAGCTCTGTCTGATATTCACTAAAAATAAAACCGACCTTCTGATATAAAAAGGCACTGTCATATCTAGCTAAATAGTTTAACATTTTTGCCTCATCAATACTGTTCACAGACACTACACACGAAAGCACCTCTTCAAGTCCGGCGATAAGATTGATATCCCTTATGGAATCTACTATCGTCCGCTCCTTATCCGTAACCCTCACACCGCCGCTAAACTCCGGAGAAACTATACCTTCCTTCATCTGTTCTTTGACATAATGATAAGTGTATCCATCAAATTCAAAGTCGTGGAAACGTGTCTCAGAGCCAACATAAACCTCATAGAAAACCTGATCGACAGTTCCATAATACTCAAAGGCTGTATGATGGGATACATAAGAAGATGGCGTGATAGCACTGGCAACCTGAAACCTGTTCGCCACCGGTCCGCCATTTTCCCCGCTCACGCACGTGTATAATCCGTTTCGGATTTTAAATACCATATTCTCCCTCAGAAGCTTTCCCAGCGCCACTCTTGCTGTGCGTTCGCTAGAATACATCGCATTTACTTCTTTCATTGAAAAAACCGGGTATTGTAGCAATTCATAATACAAATTCATAAACTCACTCCACTTTGTTAACTATTTGTCAAAATTCACTTCGTTTTATGTCATTTTCATACATATTCTTAACTTATCATCACAGAGCTACCTTGTCAAGTTGAATATATGTATATTTTTACTATTATTTTTGTTACTATCATACTTCATCTAAACAAACTTATTTCACTGCCCACTTATTCAGACTAATCCTCATATATAAATTTTACACAGAAAGTACCAGCTAATCCGCATTTTTCTGTCAGAGCGTCAGCTGTATAGTAACCAGAAAACAGTTCGGTGATATATTTTGTCCTTTTAAGATATATTTACACTATAAAACTATTAATGACATTTAAAAACACCCTCCCGCACACGCGAGAAGGTGTCATAAACTGTAATATTAAACTAATCAATCTTTAGCTTTCTTAGTAGGGAAAAGGATTACATCAGAGATTGCCTGTGCGTTGGTAAGGAACATAACAAGTCTGTCGATACCGATTCCAATACCACCTGTAGGAGGCATACCATACTCAAGCGCAGTAACGAAGTCTCTATCGAAATCCTCTGTCTCCTGATCTCCAGCAGCAGCCTTCTCAGCCTGCGCCTCAAAACGCTCAAGCTGATCGATAGGGTCGTTAAGCTCTGTATATGCATTAGCAAGCTCTCTACCATATACGAAAAGCTCAAATCTCTCAACGTGTCCCTCTAAATCAGGTTTCTTCTTGGTAAGAGGTGAAATCTCAATAGGATGATCAAGCACAAATGTAGGCTGAATAAGCTTCTCCTCAACATACTCCTCGAAGAAAATGTTGATAATATCGCCGCGTTTGTGGTAATCCTCATACTCAAGATGATACTTGTCAGCCAAAGCCTTGGCATCTTCGTCAGTAGTTACTGTGTTAAAATCTACTCCGTCAGGACCATACTTCTTGATAGCATCAACCATGCTGATACGCTCGAAAGGCTTCTCAAAGTCAATCTCTACATCTCCGTAAGGAAGCACAGCAGTACCACACACTTCCTTAGCAACGTGTCTGATAAGATTCTCAGAGAGATCCATCATTCCATTGTAATCTGTATATGCCTGATATAACTCCATAAGAGTGAACTCAGGATTATGTCTTGTATCAACACCTTCATTTCTGAACACACGACCAATCTCGTACACTCTCTCCATACCGCCGACGATAAGTCTCTTAAGATAAAGCTCAAGAGAAATACGAAGCTTGAGCTCCTGGTCGGTCGCATTGTGGTGAGTGAAGAAAGGTCTTGCTGCAGCACCACCCGCGGTTGCAGTAAGCATAGGTGTCTCAACCTCTAAGAATCCCTCATTGTCAAGGAAACGACGAATTGAGCTTATGATTCTTGAACGCTTAACAAATACTTCCTTAGAATCTTCATTTACAATGAGATCAATATATCTCTGTCTGTATCTTACATCAGTGTCCTTAAGTCCGTGATACTTCTCAGGCAAAATCTGAAGACACTTAGCAAGCAATGTAATAGATGTGGCGTGAACACTCTTCTCACCGGTCTTAGTCTCAAAAACTTTACCGGTAACGCTAAGCAAGTCACCCATGTCGTACTTCTTGTAGTCCTTGTAAACATCTACTCCGACATCATCTCTTGCAACATAAATCTGAATATTGCCTGAAAGGTCAGCAAGATTAGAAAATGAAGCCTTACCCATAACACGCTTACTCATAAGACGACCGGCGATTGTAACCTCCTGACCGTTAAGCTCGTCGAAATTGTCCTTAATCTCCTGAGCATGATGAGTAACGTCAACAGTTGTAACCTTGTATGGATCCTTGTTCTGAGGGTTGCCTTCCTCATCAACAGGTGCCTGAAGCTTGGCAAGCTTCTCTCTTCTAACTTTCATAAGCTGATTAATATCAGGCTCTTTAACATTATTATTGTTCTGCTCTGCCACTTTAAAAATCTCCTCTTCTTACTTCTTAAAATCGAAACTTATAATCTCATAAAAATCTACACCCTCAGGAGTCTTAACCTCAACGGTATCTCCCTCTGTCTTGCCAATGATAGCCTGTCCTAAAGGACTCTCATTGGAAACCTTACCCTCTAAAAGATTGGCCTCGGTTGAACCGGTAATAGTGTACTCAACCTCTTCATTGCTGGATCTGTCGATAAGCTTAACCTTACATCCAACATTTATCTTAGTGGTATCCTGCTCGTCCTCATTGATAACCTTAATGTTACCAAGCTTGACATTATGCAAAAATGCCTCTATCTCCTCAATACGAGCCTCCATAGAAGCCTGCTCATCTTTAGCAGCATCGTACTCAGCGTTCTCTGATAAATCACCCTGAGCTCTAGCCTCTTTAAGCTTCTCCTGTACCTCGGTACGCTTGTCCGTCTTCAGATATTGAAGCTCATCCTCTAAAACCTGAACACCTGCCTCTGTAATAACTCTTAACTGATCTGCCATAATTAAACCATCCTTCCACATAAGATTATGCCATCAGCACATATATTGCATAATTATAATGCTTTACGTATTCATTGTCAAATGTTAAAGCAATCCGCTCTATATCTCTCCAAAAGGTCGTACACCTCATCATAAGACATAAGCTTCATAATATTGTTTCTCAACACCGAAGAATTAGGGAAACCTGCCGTATACCACGCGATGTGCTTTCTCATCTCCCAAACCGCAGTCCGCTCACCCTTTTTATCAAGCATCAACTGATAATGCCTCTCAATAGTATCTATAACCTCGTCAAATGTCGGACGTGGAAGTTCCTCACCCGTTTTAAGCGAATGTAGAATCTCCCTAAAAATCCAAGGATTACCCTTGGCCCCTCTGGCAATCATAAAGCCGTCGCAGCCTGTTATCTCCTTCATTTTAAGCGCGTCAGAAGCAGTCAGTATGTCTCCGTTACCTATAACCGGAATGTTGACATTGGCCTTGACATCCCTGATAACATCCCAATCCGCCTTGCCACTATAGTAGTCCTCTCTGGTTCGTCCATGCACCGCAATCATCGATGCCCCCGACTCCTCCATCACTTTGGCAAATGAAGGTGCCACGCTCTCGCCTTTTCTAAAGCCCTTCCTAATCTTAACCGTGACCGGACATTTGACTTTCTTGACCATAGCTTCAATGATATGTCCTGCCAAAACCGGATCATTTAAAAGAGCCGAACCTTCTCCGTTGTTGACCACCTTAGGAACCGGACATCCCATATTGACATCAATAGCGTCAAAGCCAAGCTGCTCAACGCGTGCTGCCATATCGCCCATTATCTCGGGATCAGAGCCAAAAAGCTGAACTACTATCGGGTGCTCGTTAGGCTCATAAGCTAGTAGTTCACCGGTATTCTTGTTGTTATAAAGAATAGCTTTGGCACTAACCATCTCGGTGTAAACCATGCCGCAACCCATTTCTTCACATAACAAACGAAATGGCAGGTCAGTTACGCCTGCCATCGGTCCTAATATTAGATTGTTGTCTAATGTTAATTCTCCAAGTTTCATCATTATTCCTATCAATTATTGTTGCTTCTCATAGATAAGCTGTAAGCCTTTAAGTGTAAGATTAGGATCGTAGGTCTCTATCGAATCAGTACCCTCAGAGATAATCTTACCGAGACCGCCGGTTGCAACAACCTTCATCTCATCAAGACCTGCGGCTTTCTTCATTTCCTTAATAATGTACTCGGTCTCACCGATATGTCCGTAGAAAAGACCCGCCTGCATAGATGGAACCGTCGACTTAGCAAGAATAGTGTCCGGCTTAACAATCTCTATCTCAGGAAGCTTAGCAGCCTCGACCCAGAGGGCGTTAGCGGAAAGCCTTACACCAGGCGCCGTCACACCGTACATAAATGAACCATCCTCGGTTATAAGATCGTAAGTCGTAGCTGTTCCGTAATCTATAACAAGAACAGGACCGCCATAGAGTTCATAAGCTCCAACCGCATCCACAATACGGTCAGCACCAAGTTCTCTAGGGTTGTCAGTCATAATCCTGATACCCGTCTTGATGCCCGGGCCAACCATGATTGGCTTGATGTTAATATACTTCATAATAGCATTTGTCAAAGAGTGGTTGACATTAGGAACAACCGACGCTATAATCGCCGCCTCGACCTGGCTTACATCAACACCTTTGCTGCTCAAGATATTAACAAAAAATGTTCCATACTCGTCGGAAGTTCGCGGAAGCTTAGTAGTCATCCTGAAATTCCCGATGAGTTCCCTTCCGTCAAACAAACCTATCGTAATATTGGTATTACCTACGTCAAATGCTAATAACATATCCTTTACCTCACTAAGTACCCAAAGGGGACAGTACCCACTGGGTAGTTAATTATAATTCTCGCATTACAAATGCTTTATAATACGCTTCAAGTTGCTCCCAGAGTTCCTTGTTCTGATGCTCTAACTGGTGTGCCTTAAGACCGCACCCTATCTCGTCATACAAGATATCATCTTCATATCTCTCCGGCCTAAGTATAAGCTCTCCGTCATCCGAGAACAGGATAGTAAAGAGCCCGCCGACTTCCTTAGTAAACATCACGACCAAAGACTTGATCTCTTCCTTAATCTCCTCAGGAAGCCCACCGAAGTCACTCTCATTAAAGAAATATTTTTGGTTATATGCGCTGGACGCGCAAAGCACGATTCCGTCTTCCATATCATAATTCCTTTCAATAACTCTGACTTATTATAATAAAACATCTTCCTTATTGCAATAAAAACATTAAAAAAGCCACAGGCTTCCCTGTGGCTCATAAGGCAAATGTTACTACTTAACACCCATTCTGTTAACCGCACTGATAAGTGCTCTAACTGAAGCATTGATGATATCATCATCTATACCTGCGCCCCAGAATACATTACCGTTCTCATCTTCAATTCCGACATAGGCTGCTGCCTCGGCGTCAGAACCACCTGTAAGAGCGTGCTCTTCGTAAGTCTTAATCTTGTAAACAGCTCCGGTATGCTTCTTGATTGCATTACTTACAGCATCAAGACGACCTTTGCCGTGTCCGGTGTAAGTCTTATCCTCACCACCACGAACTAATGAAAGCTTGGTATCAATTCCGTCTTCCTGAACAAAATGAACCTCAACAAGCTTGATATTCTCGCCTCTGTTGACGTACTCTTCCATGAACAGATTATGAACTTCCTCAGGCTTAATCTCTCTGTGCTCTCTATCTGAAACTCCCTTGATGAAGTAACCAAAGTCTTCCTTCATCTTCTTAGGAAGGTTGTATCCGTAGTTGGTCTCTAAGATGTAACCGACTCCACCCTTACCTGACTGGCTGTTGATACGGATAACATCAGCCTCATAAACACGACCGATATCGGTAGGATCGATTGTAAGATAAGGAACTGTCCACTTCTCATCAGGATTCTCGCCGCGAAGTCTCATACCCTTGGCAATCGCATCCTGGTGGCTTCCCGAAAATGCTGCAAATACAAGCTGACCTGCATAAGGAGCTCTCTCATATACATGCATTCTGGTCACTCTCTCGTAAACCTCTTTCATACCAGGCATATCAGAGAAATCAAGCTCAGGATCAACTCCGTGAGTGTAAAGATTAAGTGCCAATGTGATAATATCAACATTACCCGTACGCTCACCATTACCAAACAACGTACCCTCTACTCTATCAGCACCTGCAAGGCAAGCAAGCTCAGTATCAGCAATTCCAGCACCTCTATCGTTATGAGGGTGAATTGACAATACAACATTCTCTCTGTTGTGCATGTATTTGTCGAAATACTCAATCTGACATGCATAAACATGTGATAATGAGTGAGACACAGTTACAGGAAGGTTGATAATACACTTGTTATCAGCCGTTGGCTCCCAGACATCTATAACAGCATTGACAACTTCAAGAGCGTAATCAGGCTCAGTACCTGTAAAGCTCTCAGGTGAATATTCAAATGCAAAATTGCCGTCAGTCTGATCTGCAAGCTCTTTTAATAACTTAGCGCCATCGATAGCAATCTGCTTAATCTCTTCTTTAGACTTGTTAAATACCTGCTCTCTCTGTGCAACAGAAGTCGAATTATATACATGAACGATAGCCTTAGGCGCACCCTTAACAGCATCAAAAGTCTTCTTGATAATATGCTCTCTTGCCTGTGTAAGAACCTGAATAGTTACATCATCAGGAATTAAATGCTGATCGATAAGCGCTCTTAAAAACTCATACTCTGTATCAGATGCGGCAGGGAAACCTACCTCAATCTCCTTAAAACCAACCTTAACAAGAAGCTTAAAGAACTCAATCTTCTCCTCTAAACTCATAGGAATAACCAAAGCCTGGTTACCGTCTCTAAGATCCACGCTACACCACTTCGGAGCCTTGTCGATATACTCCTTCTTCACCCAATCGTAACACTCGACAGGTGGCATAAAATACTGTCTTTTGTACTTACTAAAATCATACATAATAAAAACCTCCTTAAGCTAGTAATTAGTGTATCTGTCTTAAGTAATGCGATAAAAAAAGCACGTCTTCCAATAACTTGAAAGACGTGAAACTCACGCGGTACCACTTTCATTCATGTAAAATAC
>CAMVPR010000064.1 GCA_947169385.1 uncultured Lachnospiraceae bacterium
TTCTCTCACGTGTTAGAGGATGCCGGAGTTTATAAGAGGACCGAGGAAGGTATTAGTGCTTTTAAGAGGTTCACCGGTATGTTTGAATAAGATCCTTCGTCGCTTCGCTCCTCAGGATGACATAATTTAATGTAGCGAAGAACATTAATGAATGGCGAACGATGTTCGCCGCTACAGATGATAAAAAGGGTGTCATTCTTAAGCGTAGCGAAGAATCTTTATAATAATAAAAATCCCCGAATGATATTCATCCGGGGATTTTTATGACTCATTATATTGCTTTTATCTTAACCTTCTTGCTTAATCCATTCTTTCTAAACAACTTCTTATATGTCTTAAGCTTAGCTTTTGGCACTTTGATTGTAGTCTTTTTACTTATACCCTTAAATGCATTCTTGCTCAAAGATTTCGATGTAAGCTTCTTACTCTTGATAACGATATTCTTAAGTTTCGTGCAATTCTTAAATGCGTAACTCTCTATCTTGCTAACATTCTTTCCAACCTTAATAGTAACTACCTTGGAGTTATTCTTAAATGCTCCACTTTTAATTACTGTTACTTTACATTTCTTACCATCTGCAATAACGGTATCCGGTACTGTACAAGTCTTAGATTTATTGTTTACCGGTGCTACATATGCTACCTCATTGCTGCCTGACTCATCATCTATCTTATACAGTGCATCAGAATTCTTGTCTATAAATGCTTCGCTTGATGCGGTTTCTTTTTCATTTGCATCTGATGAAGCGTCAGCGGAAGTTGAAACAATACCTGTACCACTGTTAGAAGTAGTTGCATCTTGGCTTGCTGTATCTTCATTTGCTTTGGTCTCGTCTTTAACTTCGGCATCTTTAGATGCATCACTACTAGTCTTAACTTGCGCCTCGCTGCTTGCATTTGCAGAAGTAACTGACTTATCTGCTTCAACTAATACTGCGGTTGATGATGAAGTGTTACTGTTTGACGTCTCTGTTTGTAGACTAGTATTCGCTTTATTAGAAGACTCATAAATATAAAGGTCGTCAACCGATCCCCAACCTTTGGCTTGATAGTTGGCTACTATTCCTATCTCTATCTCAGTCTCTTTAGTTAAAGTAAAGTTCTTAATGGTAGGCTCTTGCCATACCTTCCAACCTGCCAACGTATACTCACCTTTAAGAGTTGTATTGTCAAAGCTTAGATAAATGTATCCTGTATCATTTGTAAAGCCTTGAGAATAAGCCTTAAATGTGTATGTTCCTGCAGGCAAAGTTACGGTTCTATATGCTTTAGTCTCACCTGCTGACTCGTTCCAATAATGGAATGACTTAACTCCATCATGAGGATCATCACCGGTTACACTACCTACGCCTTCAAATGTCCATCCATTGCCACCGTTCTCGAAGCTTGGATCTTCTTCATTTGTCAAAAGATTCTGCGGTTTAACAGTTACAGTGCAGCTTGTTGTAAAACTACTGTAAGTACCAAGCGTGCCTTTAACTGTATAGGTTCCGACACCGGTTATCTTGTTAATATCAGACGTGTTCCAAATAACCGAATCAGTAACTGTTGTCATGTCACTTAATGTAACATTAACGCTTGTTGGAAGCGCATTTATAACTGAATTCCTTAAATCCGAAGAATCGTAGACTTCTACACTTACGGATTCTACAGCATTTGCAGTAACCTCAGCCTGCCTAGAACCTGTGCTCATGTACTTATATACCTTAAGCGAATCGATTGCTTTTCCATCAAAATCAAAGAACGCCTGATTATCAATACTTGAGCCACCGTACCATTTGCCTGCATCATTTGGATCATACTCGGCAGAATAACTTGATGCCCATCCGGAGCCGTATTGTTCCCATTTGGCCTTGTTGGATGCCAAAGTTGCCGCCTTGTTGGTAGAAGTAGCGTAATTGCCAACAGGAATCCAAGCTGCTTCCCAGTAGAACACGCCGATACCATTATCAATACTGTTAACCGTATCAACTACATCTCTAACCCATGCTGCTTGTCCTTCAACTGTATAAGGGTAAATGCAGTCACTTACATTATCGTTAGTACCTACTCTTACTGTGTTCTCATGTCCGTCACCATCTTCTAATGTCCACGCATATGATGTTTCAGCGACCATTACTTTTTTATTGTATGTTGCTGCAATCCCACCAAGAACTGATTTTAGATTATTTAAACTTCCATGCCAAAATGGATAATATGACGATGCAAACACATCATAATCAACATTATTGTCAGACAAGCTTTTAGCGTATCCTGCCTGCTTACCAGAATCCTGCGGGTCAGTAAAATGAAGTGCTACAAGAGCATCGCTGAATACTTCTCTTACTGCGGAACTTCCCGCATTAAATATCTTAGACATGTTGGTAAAACCGCTCTCACCACATATCTTGCCATTGGTTTCATTACCAATCTGAACCATCTTAACATTTACACCAGCGTCCTTTAAGGTGGTTAACGAAGTCTTTGTAAATGTGTTAACTGCCGTTGCCTTTTCATCAACTGTATAATTAGCCCACGCTTTAGGTGCCTGCTGCTTAGAAGGATCAGCCCAAAAATCTGAGTAATGAAAATCAATTAAAACTTTAAGACCTGCATTAGTTGCTAATTTACCCATGGTAACGGCTGCATTAATATCGTTATTACCACCACCGTAGCCTTTACCGTTAGCGTTGTACGGATCATTCCATACTCTGATACGAACCCAATTAACACCATTCTCCTTAAGGAATGAGAAGAACTGTGCTTCTGATAATCTGTTGCCATTATAGTCTTTACAATATGCTCCACTTTCATAAATAGAATGAATTGCAGAGATATCGGTTCCTAAAGCAAAATCATCTGAAAGATTGTCAACTTTTTTAACGGTGATTTCCGCGTTTTGGATTGCTGTGTCTTCAGTGGTTGATTGAGCTTCTTCCTCTCCAATTTTATTAAAAGAAATGGAATCTATATATCCCCAACCCCCGTTGGAAATATCAACTGTGATCTTCAAAGTTGCGTTAACAATATCTTCATCTGTTTCAAAATCAAGTGTGGATTCATCCCATGTATTATACCCAGTAAGGTTAACAGCTGTTCCATTACTATTATTAACTGAAACAGAAATAGAAGCATCCTCTCCCATACTAACAGATTTAAATCTATATGACCCAGCTGGTATATCAATTGATTGCGTAAGATAGACTATATTAGAAAATTCACCGTAGAATTTAAGTCCATACTCACTATTGTCCGGTGGAGTCATATATCGATCACTTGAATATGTATAAGTTCTCAAGTCAGGATAACTCTCTGTACTTTCATATGAAACGCTCCACCCTCTGCTATCTCCCCAGATATCTGATGAAAAATCAGAATTGGCAATTGTAATTGTCGAATCTTCAGCATGAGCATTATATAAAGTTAATCCACTCTTTGGGATATAGCTTAATACTAATGCAAATGCAATCATTATTGCTACTAATCTTCGTAACCCTACTTTCATGTAACGGCCTCCTTAACTCTGTTAAAAAAATTGTCAGTTCAAAACCCCGAAACCCTTGCGCAACCGTTGCGCAAGCGGTTGCGCTCATGGTGTAATAATATCATTAAATATCCGTTTTGGCAATTAGTTATTTTGTTTAAAAAAATTAGTGATTTTTACTAAATGTGTGATTATTAATATTTTATTTGATTTATTGTAGTAGAAATCTGCCGACATTATCATTGGGGTTGTTAGTACATTATTTAGGAATCATCATCTTATTTTTGAGTCAATCATGACAATCCAACAGGACCTTTATCACAATTCTGATTGCTTGTCAAACAACTAATAGCTGTTAAATAGTACGAAAATAGTCGAATTTGTGTCGAATAAGGTCGAATTAACAACTCACAGTTGTTTTTTATACAACTAACAGTTGTTGGACAGCGGTATTAGTGAGTGCTATCATTTTCTTATAAGAATTATTGAATGTTTTATAGTTTAAAAATACTAATTGCATTCGGGTTTGTTATACAGTATAATGTATATACATCCAAGGAGGTGATTTTATGCAACAGGTAGCAATAAGATCCTGGGGTAACAGTCAGGGAATACGTATTCCTAAAGATATATTAGAGAAAATGCAACTAAAAGTTTCTGATGTTTTGGATTTAGAAATAAAGGACGACACTATAGTTCTAAAAAAACAATTTGTTCATAAATCCTTTGAAGAAAGACTTGCTGAATACAATGGAGAAATATCACTTTGCGATTTTGATTGGGGTGAACCGGTAGGGAGAGAGATGCTATGAAAGATTTTTATCAAGGAGACATTATTAAAATTTCAAGCTATAAAAAACAATTATTTGTAATAGTTAGTAAAAATGCATTTATAAGAGCAACAGGTATATTTCATGTATGCCCATTACTTCCCAACGTTCAAGCCGGTCCTATACATATTCCGGTGCAAGGTAAAAAAGGTGAATCTGGAACTGTAATATGTGAACAGATAAAGGCAATTGACCCTAATGCACGAGGTTGCAACAGAGTAGATTCTCTTGCCTACGAAGATGTTATGAATGTATCCGATGCTGTACAAGGTGTATTTGAATACGATTAAAGGTTTTTAGGGCACTCGCCCATGGCAGAGAACACATTAGTGAAAGGATTGGTGGTACCATTAACAAGCTTAAAACCCACATGAATTGTGTAGAGTAATCAGAATAAATAAAATTCGCCGGCATGTGCCGGCACATTTTCATCGTTATATTACTTCACTGCCTCATCGTACTTAGATGTAATAACCTCCTTCATTAATAATAGTATCCGATCTTTTTCGCACATTGGCGTCCTATTACTTATTATCTCATATATTTGATATATATCAAGTATTGATATTACATTGTTATATCCTCAAGTACTCCTATATCTTTCTCCTGCTTTATAAATGATATCATATATACAGGAAGGTATGTTATCTTATCTTTGATATCAATATTAGCGTTAGACATCACATACCCTTGCTTTATCTGATATTCTGGATTGTTAACCGCTTTTGACATTGCTGAATGTATTGTATAATCTTTACCGCTCTTAACTTCAATCGGGACAACCGACATTTCTTGCTCAATCAAAAAATCCAGTTCTCCGTTCTTATGACTGTTATAAAAATATAATGATATATCAAACGTATTTAGCTCTTGTGCAATAGCATTTTCATATATTCCACCCAAATTAACTGTAATATCGTCGGTAAGGATCTTTGCTCGTATAGAATTGCCATATTGACATGTAAGCAAACCAACATCTGATGAGTATATCTTTAACAAGGTACTCTTAGTATTTTGCTTTAAAGCCACTCTTGGTTCAGTAGTGTTGTATACCGGGATACTAACTCCTGCGTATGTAAGCCATAAAAATGAATCCTCAAGTCTTTCAAATCTCAAACCTTTCTTTATATCACTGTAATTAAACCTGCGGTTCTGCTTCATTAACTGCGCTGGAATCTGGTTATATATTTCTACTAATTTAAGTTTTTTATCGATACTTTCATATTTAGTAAAGTCTCTTTTATACAATTCAATTATATTGCGCTGTATATCTGAAACAGTGCTTATGTTACTTGTATTAACATATTCTTGAACTGCATCAGGCATTCCACCTACCACTAAATATCTTTTGAAATGTTTTAGCATCGCTTTATGTACACTTTCCATAACAGGTTTCTTCTCGTCGTAACAAGTGTGCAAATACTGAATAACATCATCAGTTACTCCGGACGCAATAAGAAACTCGTTAAAATCAAGAGGATACATTTTGATTTCAGTTAGGTAACCTACAGGAGCTGATCTCAGATTCCTTAGTTCTACACCTAAAAGCGAACCACTCAAAATATATCTATAGCTTCCTTCATCCACCCAAAACTTAATCCGAGTAACAATATCCTTATACTCTTGAACCTCATCAATGAAGATAACAGTCTCATTCTTTTTAAATATATGATTGCTTACTGCAGAAAGGCCAATTACCAGGTCTTGAACACTTCTACATTGATCTATAATATCAATATACTCAGGATTATCAATCAAATTAATCTCAATATAATCCTGTTTTTGGGCCCGAAGTCTATCTCTTATAAGCCATGTTTTACCAACTTGTCTCGCTCCTGTAACTAACAACGCATTTGATGAATTAGATAACCATTGATCTATTTTATCACTCACTGTACGATATAACATACAATCACCTCCGATAAATCCTGTAATTATAAGGATTATATCATCACAGTGACATTTTTTCAACAAGAATCCGCTTCATAATGTCATTTTTTTCAATAGTTATTTCGCTTAAATTGACATTTTTTCTGTAACTTTTATCGGTAAAATGTCATTCTTGCAAATATGTGATTTCTGTCCGTCGGACCAGAGATTTGCTTAACTTCCATTTCTGGTTGTTTGTCAAACAACTAATAGTTGTTAAATAGTACGAAAATAGTCGAATTTGTGTCGAATAAGGTCGAATTAACAACCCACAGTTGTTTTTAATACAACTAACAGTTGTTGGACAGCGGTATTAGTGCATGCTATCATTTTCTTATAAGAATTATTGAATGAACAGAAACATGTTGAATTATCATTTGATAATAACTATAATGTTAGAAAAGAGGTATGCTTATTGGCTGATATTTATGATAGTGCTTTTCACACTATAATTAACGACTGCAAGAAGTTTTTGATTCCTTACATTAACGAGGTTTTTGGTGAAGATTATTCAGGCGATGAGGAGATTGTTTTTCATCCTAATGAGCACTATATTTCAAGGAACAACGAGCCTGATGTGAAGCGGATTACTGATTCGGATTTTTCGATTATAGGTAGCGTAACCAAGAATTATCATTTGGAATGCGAGAGTAATCCTTATGATGCCAGTATTTTGGCTAGGCTTTTTGAGTATGATGCACAGATTGCTCTTGATTCTGCTACTATTGATGGGGATATGATCAATGTATCATTTCCTAACACTGCGGTGCTGTATCTTAGAAGCGGTAGGAACATGCCTGATTGTGTCTGGGTTCATTTGATATATCCCGGCGGGGACACTAAGTATTCTGTGCCTGCAGTATATCTTCAGTCCTACTCTTTGGAGGATATATTTAAGAAGAAATTGTATATTATGCTTCCGTTTTATTTGTTTAATTACGAGAAGCGTTTGGATGAGATTGAGTGTGATGAAGCTAAGCTTGACGCATTGACGGAAGAATATAATAGGATTGTAAGTGAGTTGAGCGGGTTAGTTGCTACGCGCGAAATTACTGCATTTGACATTATTACAATAACTGATTTAATGGAGAAAGTGTTTAAGGCGCTTGTTGGTAGCAGAGAACACATTAGTGAAAGGATTGGTGGTATTATGGGTGGACAAGTAATTATGACAAAAGCTAAGGAGATTCTTAATAGCGGGATTGAGCAAGGTATTGAACGTGGATTTGAGCAAGGTATCGAGCAAGGTATTGAACAGGGGATTGAGCGTGGATTTGAGCAAGGTAGAATCCAAATGGTTGTTGATTTAGTTAACGATGAGGTGCTATCTGTCGAAGAAGCTGCTGCAAGAATCGGACTGACTGTTGAAGAGTTTAAGAAGCGAGCTGAATAACATACATATATAGGATTGGTGGTACCATTAACAAGCTTAAAACCCACATGAATTGTGTAGAGTAGTCAGAATAAATAAAATGCGTCGGCATATGCCGGCGCATTTCATCGTTATATTACTTCACTGCCTCGTCGTACTTAGCTGATACCTTAGCCCAGTCAAGTACATTGAAGAAAGCATCAATATAACTTGGACGTAGGTTCATATACTTAAGGTAATAAGCATGCTCCCAAACATCAAGTGCAAGGATAGGTACTCCCATGTGCTCTGTGTATGGATTGTCCTGATTAGCGGTCGAAGTAACCTCTAATGAACCATCCTCCTTAACTACAAGCCAGGCCCAGCCTGAACCAAACCTTGTTGTAGCAGCAGTTTTGAGCTTAGCCTTAAGCTCATCAAGGCTTCCAAATGTCTCATTAATCTTAGCCTCTAAAGCTCCGGTTGGCGCTGCAGCAGGGCTAGGTGAGAACTGTTCAAAATACATATTGTGGTTGTAATATCCACCACCATTGTTCTTAACTGCATTTCTTAAAGCTACATCTTCAATACTCTCCAAATTAGACAATATCTCTTCTGCAGTCTTATCTGCAACTCCCGCCTCAGTAGCTTTCTCATTAAATGTTGCGGTATAAGTCTTATGGTGCTTGCCATAGTGGGTCTCAACCGTAAGCTTATCAATGTGTGGTTCCAACGCATCAGTAGCGTATGGAAGTGTAATCTGTTCGAACATATAATAACCTCCTTTAAAAATAGAAAATGTATGTATATTATACTATAAATCTATTCGAATTAATAGACCAAAGTTGTCACTTGCACAGGTTCTGGTATAGATGTCGGGACAAGTCCCCAATCTTACCTATCGTATCGTAACTATCCGACAAGTCCTCCGTCATAACACAAAGAATATATGGAGAATCTTCAAGAAACACTATTGCGGCGTCATTTTCCACGTTAGCAAGTTCTCCTGTCTTATTGGCAACTGTGATTCCTTCAGGTATTCCCGCGGGTATCTTTCCTCTTCTATCCTGAGCTTTCATATACGAGATTACATTTTCTGAACCATCAAGTTCACCATTATAATATGCTTTTAAAATGCTGATTAAATCTTTAACCGAGGTATAATTCTCCATACCGTTGTTAACCAACATAAGCCGATTCATCTCAGTGTCGTCAAAACTATGCTTTTTACAGAATTCATTGACAATCTTCATCCCTCTATTCTCATCGCCGTTACCCAGCCTTTTAACTAGAGTATTAGCAGAATCATTGTCACTTACGCTGATCATATTGTTTAGAAGAGTCTCTGTGTCATTTGTAGAAGCTTCCTGACTCCTAACCTTATCGTAATTCTCGTAAACAGCACCTGCAATATAGAGTTTAATAAGACTTGCGGCAGTCATTGGTTTTGACTTGTATAAGTATTCAGCGTCATCGTTAATTCTAAAAAAGCCTACAGACGATGTACCTTTTATAGAC
This sequence comes from uncultured Lachnospiraceae bacterium, assembly GCA_947169385.1. Taxonomy (GTDB): domain Bacteria; phylum Bacillota; class Clostridia; order Lachnospirales; family Lachnospiraceae; genus NC2004. The sequence continues at coordinate 9,092 of CAMVPR010000064.1, forward strand.
TTGGCACCTCTCTTGATAATCTTCTTAACTTTTACAGGAACACCATCTTTTTCACCACCAAAATCATAATAAGCCTCAACACCCGCAACTATACCCTCTACCATTTTCTTCTGATACGCGGAGTCTTGCATGATTCTGTCGTCGTGCTCATTTGTCATAAATCCCATTTCAAGAATAATAACCGGTATCTTACTCCAATTAATTCCTGTCATCGTATCAGTCTCTGTAATGCCAAGATTAGTCATACCAGTTGCATTGCAATACTCATCTATAACCGCTTTAGCAAGACGGTGACTATCCTCGTAACAATCGCCTACGTATTGATTGGTTGGCGATGATGTCATTGTAAGAGCACCGCTGTTAGAATGATTGTCACTTCCATTCGCGTGAATTCTTATAGATATGTCTGCGCCGTTTTCATTTGCAAATGTTGCTCGTTCTGCGTTACTAATCGCAGTTTCGTTGTCCTCACGGGTCATGATAACCTGATAACCCAAGTCTTCAAGGGCATCTCTTAACTTAAGCGAAATATCAAGATTAAGCTGATACTCACCAACACCCGTATACCTCCCCGTCGTTCCCGACGTTGCCTTCATTTTCATAACTGTTGAACCTGGCGCATTAGGTTCCTTCGCACTCATGTCAACATTAGGTCCCTGATGCCCCGGATCAATCGCGATTATAATATTCTTTCTCGGATTCGGAGCTTCGGTGGTTGGCGCCTCGGTAGTCTCTTCCTCAGTTGTCGCTTCAGTCGTAGCCATCTCAGTAGTTGCAAGTGTTTCTGTAGTTGCTGGCTCATCATTCCTTTTACCACATCCCGAAAATGTTATTGCAATTATTGTGAGTAGAATAAGAAGATTCCTTTTCATAATGTCTCCCTAGTATCTGTTGATTTTTCGCTTCGCGAGGTCATGACAAGCATCTATCACTCCTGATACGGCATAAGTGGCATCCCAGCATTGTTATAGAGGTTACAAGTGATATAACTCAACCACCCATAACTTGAATGTACAGGGTTAGGGACTTTATCAGAGGTTAGAATAATGTTATCTCCCTCTACCACTGCATCTGCATCATAATAAATGCCGTCTTCACCTGCAATTCTAAATCCCGTTATCATTTGTCCATCGTATTCCGCAAGACTAATCTCCTTGCCTTGTTCAGCAACATTTACCATAAAACCACCTTGAACGTTATTAAACTTTAATCCTATAGCTCCATTTTCACTATATGAAAATGCTATCGTCATCGGATGAGCCTCTATATCTTTAAAACCATAAATCTCCATAAGTGTGTAATCGCCTAAACGATTACCTGGAGTCCTCTTGTCTACAGGGTGCACATTATCATACTCTCCTATATCAATAAGAGGAATAACATAAGCGTTATCAACTTCTACACCTACCTCACCCTGAATCTTTCTTATCTCAACCCATCCGGTGTTGGTCTCATTGTCTAAACTCTTATCAATCCAAACAGGTAGCTGCATGAATATAAATGGAAGGTTAGGATTACCATTCTTCTCTCTCAAGAAACTTATGTATCTTATAAACTGAGTCTTATAATGTGGATGTCTTTCTGCATCCTCCTCACCCTGATAATACCAAATACCTCTATATGTAAGATTAATAACAAGTTTTAACATAGTCTCGCTTATACCTCCTGGGCGATAAGGAGACTTATATCCGGCAGGCTCCGGCCAAGGATAAGGTCCAATAAGCGCGTTAAGCTCACCGTCTGACAACTTCCTTCCGACTTTCTTCTCTTCAACATTTTTATTCGTTAGATACTCATCTAAAGTTTGATTGTACTCGTCTAATTCTTTAAAGTACTCTTCATCGCTCTTACCACCAACCAGTTCATCATACTGTTTAATATACCACTTGCCATCCTCAGATTCATTTAGTGTATCAAGATCAAGCCACGCAGACACTGACGTTCCGCCTTTAGAACAGTTTACTATCCCGATAGGAACTTTAAGCTCTTCATATAATCTTACCGCTGCAAAAAATGCTACCGCCGACGAATGTACAGCCTCTTCTTCATCCATACAAACCCATTTGTTAGCTTCAATCTTCTCGTCCCATTCCTCACTGTGATACGGAGCCTTAACAACATTATAAAACCTGATACTCTTAGCCAGTTTAGTATCATCTTCTATTCTTTTAAAAGCCTCTTCCGCCTGAATAGAATTACATAGTTCAAACTCCATGTTAGACTGTCCGTTAGCAAGCCACACCTCGCCAAACAAGACATTTTTTATAAATGTTGTGCTAACACTGTGCTCACCATTACCTTCATCTGCATCCATGTATACATTGATAAATGTTGGCTCTTCCTTATAAGGATGCGGTGGCATCACGACCTTAAATCTACCATTCTCATCTGCATACGAATCAACTCCGTCCTCATCTCCATCGGAATACATTATATTAATAAGTGCTCCCGGAGTGGCAGTCCCCGTAAAAACTACTTCTTTATCTCTCTGCAAAACCATATCATTTGTATAGATTGGATCAAGTTTAACCATAATATCAACCTCACTTTGTCATTTGAATTAATCAGCAAACTCTATTCAGACGTCATTTAACTAAGCTTTAAATACACTAAAATACCAATATATGTCACTCTGAGCGCAAGCAAAGAATCTTGAGTCTAATCACCACTGATCATTTAGCGTAATTATACTTCAAATCAAAATAAAAATACAGTTGTTTTTTACAATATGATATAATATGAACACTTAACGAACGCAGTGAGTTTACACATTCAACACTTAGTGAGCGAAGCGAATTTAGTGATGAATGCGTGCTGTGCAGTGAGAATATATGCAGGAATACTTAATGAGCACAAGACTCTGTCGCAGTGCGAATCTAGTATTGCAGCATAATGAGATAAATCGGAGGTGTGCTATGACCAAAAAGCAGAGAGTTAAAGAAGTAATTAGACTTTTAAAAGAAGAATACCCGGACACAGTATGCACTTTAGACTATGACGAAGCATGGAAACTTCTAGTAAGCGTGCGCCTCGCCGCTCAGTGCACTGATGAAAGGGTTAACAAGATAGTTCCGAATTTATTTGATAAATATCCAAGCATAGATGCTCTTGCAAATGCAGATGTTAACGACATTGAAGCTATAGTAAAACCTTGCGGATTGGGCCACTCAAAAGCCAGAGACATAAGTGCCTGCATGCAAATGCTCGCTAACGAATATGATTCAAAAGTCCCTGACAACATGGAAGACCTCCTAAAACTTCCCGGTGTTGGTAGAAAGAGTGCCAACCTCATAATTGGTGATGTATTTGGCCAACCGGCAATAGTTACCGACACTCACTGCATAAGACTATCTAACCGCATCGGATTGGTTGATAAAGAGAAGGATCCTAAGAAGGTTGAAATGGCTCTCAGGAAGATAGTGCCTGAAGAAGAGGGGAATGCTCTCTGCCACCGATTCGTAGATCACGGCAGAACAGTCTGCACTGCAAGAACAGCTCCACACTGTGATACGTGTTGCCTTAACGATATATGTCTAAAGCGTATATGAATAAACCTATTCACACGAGATAAATAGGTAAATTGAAATAGTAAATTCCAGTGCAAGACTAAATTCTACTGAGCTCGTTAA
>CAMVPR010000065.1 GCA_947169385.1 uncultured Lachnospiraceae bacterium
TAATACCTTCCTCGGTCCTCTTATAAACTCCGGCATCCTCTAACACGTGAGAGAATACATCAGCAATCTCATTTTGAACAATCCTGTGGATGTTGTCGGCATTGATATCATCGTACTTCTTAATCCATCCTTCAGCCCACTCTTTATGCGATTCTGTCTCCGGTTTAGCCGAAAGATCTTCTCCATTTAATATCGCCTGCTCTAACAATGACATTTCCACTTTAAGTCTTGCAGGCAACACAGCAAGTCCCATAACCTCGATAAGCCCGATATTCTCACGCTTAATATGATGATACTCTTGATGTGGGTGGTAAACACCGGCAGGGAATTCCTCTGTAGTTATGTTGTTTCTTAATACTAAATCAAGTTCGTATAAGTCGCCGCGCATTCTCGCAATAGGAGTGATTGTGTTATGAGGTGTTCCGTCAGTTTCAGCGTAGATAAATGCATCCTCATCAGTGTAACCTCTCCACGCTTTAAGAATGAGGTCAGCAGCGCCTACGATATCCTCAGCGGAAGAGGATTGAAGCCTGATAGTAGAAAGCGGCCACTTAATCGTTCCTGCGTGAACATTAGGGAAGTCCTTGATCTTAAACTCTCTTTCATAAGGAGCCCTTACCATTGCGAACTCATATCCGCCACCTTGAAAATGATCGTGGCTTAGAATCGAGCCTCCGACAATCGGTAGGTCAGCATTAGAACCTGCAGTATAGTGAGGGAACTGCCTTACGAAATCAATAATCTTGGCAAATGCATCCTTGTCAATCTTCATAGGTGTGTGCTTATCATTGAAAATGATACAGTGCTCGTTATAGTAAACATAAGGCGAATACTGAAGATTGTATGCCTCACCACAAAGAGTAATAGGAATAATTCTGTGGTTGTTTCTGGCAGGGTGTGCAAGGTGTCCTGCGTAGCCCTCATTTTCACGACAAAGAAGGCAGGCAGGATATCCCGATTTCTTCATTGCTCCCTGTGCTGCTATGTCTTTAGGATCCTTCTCCGGCTTAGAAAGGTTGATGGTTATATCCATTAATCCGAACTCGGTCTCAGAAGTCCATTTCTCATCCTTCGCTATTCTGTCATCTCTGATATAGTTGGTAGCTCTGCTAAAATGATAATAATAATCTGTTGCATCCTTAGGATCCTTATCATACCTCTCTTTGAATTCCTTTCTTACATATGAAGGAGGAGGGGTGAGCATTCCCATAATCTTAGTGTCGAATATATCTTTATTCGCAATAGTATCCTTAACCAAACCCTTCTCAACAGCAAATGATAACATATCCTCAAGAATAAGGTGAATCTCTCTAAACTCAACCTCACCCTCGCTCGGTGCATATTCATTCTCATCAAACAGCTCAATTAATCTGTTGATTGTATATACTTCATCTTCTTTATCGACCAGGCCTTTGCCCTCGCCATATGCAACAAGTTCCTTAATTAAATCACTGATATTGTTCATAGTTTAAAACCTCCCGAAGCTAAATTATAACACTTTCATTCCGCCGTATTTTCTAATCTTAAGTACGTTACATGCACCGTCTCCAAACACAATGTCCATCTGTTTCTTATATTCATCGACTGCTTCATTTTTGACAAATGCTTGAATGGTTCCGGCAAATCCACCGCCGTGAACTCTTGCAACACCGTTGTTGCCTAAGAACAATTCGCTAAGCATCAAAGCGACAGAAACATTCTGGTGTTCAACATCATGGTTGGTGTAAACGTTCTGAAGATACTTATATGATGAGTTACCGGATGCATTAACTGTCTTTAAAAATGTGTCGATGTCTCCTGACTTAAGTGCGTTAACCTCTTGATTAACGCGCTTGTTCTCCTCATAAAAATGTATAGCTCTTAAGAAAGCTCTGTCTGAATATTTCTCTCTTATAGCGGCAGCATTTTTTATTACATCAGCCTCGTCAACTTCTATCAATACTTCCTTTCCGAAGAAAGAAGCAACTTCTTTCATCTCTTTAGGAACTGCAGCGTAGTCGTCGGTTAAGTCTGCGTGAGAACCTTTGGTATCTGTTATACATAAGCTATAGCCATAAGACTCCATATCAAAATCAACTTTTGTAACAGCCGGCTCTTTTGGATTAATAAAGTCCATGTGACATAATCCACCAACCGAAGAAGCAGTCTGATCTAAGAGACCGCATGGCTTGCCAAAGTAATAATTCTCAGCGTATTGTCCGATTATCGCAATCTCAACGGCAGGTATCTTCATATTATTGTATAGACCTGAAAGAATAGTACCTATAAGTGTTTCAAATGCTGCTGAAGACGATAGACCGGAACCGGATAACACGTTGCTGGTAATGTATGCATTAAATCCACCGATGTTATATCCGTGATCTTTAACTCCTTTAATTACACCCTTGATTAATGCGATTGTAGTTCCTTCTTCAGAATCTTTCTTGTCGATGTCATTAAGGTCAATCGTAATCATGTCATAGCCCTCAGAAAGAACATTAACAACGTTCTTGTCTGTGCTTTTAACCATTGCAATGGCATCATCATTGATAGATGCAGCCAATGTTTCGCCGTGTTGGTGATCGGTGTGATTGCCTCCGATTTCACTTCTTCCCGGTGCACTGTATATTCCGTCAAGTTCTTCGGTAAACAGTTTCTTATATTCGTTCAAAGCATTTATATATCTGTCTTTCTGAGTTGAAAGCTTACTCTCGTCTACATAGATATCAAGAAGCTTGTCATCTAATCTACCTTCTTTAATGTCATTTATAATCTGATCTAAGTTTAACATTTTGGTTCCTCCCTGTTTATTCTTCGTTTTCTTCAATTATTATAAGATCCCAATCATTTAGTTTAACTGTGTCTTTTGAACGAATATCTGAGTTGTCAAGAAGAGAGATTCCATCGCGTCCGTCGTAAACAAAACTCAGTTCATCAGAAGAGTAGTTAAAGTAATAATTGATCCTTCTTCCATATTGATTGATTCCTGATTTCTTAACTATCGGATAGTCAATCTTAGGAATATTAATACCGGCTTTCCTGGTAACGGATGATATTACACTCTTTAGTCCCTTCTTTGAAAAATAACATCCGATATATGTTGCACTGCCCTTACCATAATCTTTACATGTAATAGCAGCATAGTCCTTGTAATACTTGTGGTCATATGATGCAATAACCTTAGCATCATCGTTATATAATAGTTCCATCCACTCAGTGACTTCATATTGCTTATTATCGATCGTAATATATACATCCTTAGGATTGGTGTATTGATCATAATGAGCACCTATAGCATCTGATATGATATAGGGTTCGGTGTCAGCATATACCTTGATCTCCTCGTCACTGAACCCGCTCTTAAATCCTATAAGTGCGTGACCACCATTACTGATGTAATCTTTAATCTTATTTAAAGTGCCTATAGAAGCAGAGTAAAGTGCAGGCACTATTAACATTTGATAGTTGTCAAATGTATCTTCAACCGAGACGAGATCACATTCAATATTCATCTCGTAACATGCATCATAAAACCATCTTAATATGTGATTGTAGTCAAGTTCAGAGTTCTCGCTTATCGGGAATTCATCAATCCCTACAAGACTTTGATTATCTACTATAATTGCAACTTTTGATTCCTTCTTAAGACCTCGTATTCTGTCTTCAATACTTAACATCTCATGTCTGAAATCTGAAAGTTCGTTATAGGTGGCGTTCGCCTTAAGGTCGTGACTTAAGATACCCTTCCAATATGTTTCAAATGAATTGTGTATCGAATGCCAATGCCAATACATAACACTTAAAGCTCCGCTGGCCAAATGAGAGTATGCATTGAGTCTTAACTGTCCTTTATAGGCAAGCCAGTCAGTTCTGCCTTGTGCTTCAGTCTCTAAGACAAGATAATTGTCCTTCTTAAGTGTTCTTCCGACTGCTCCGCCAAATGCTATTGTTGCACCGGTTAACTCATCCTTACATGGATGATATATATCGACACCTGCTATATCCATACATTTGGCTGCATCAAACTGATTAACTAAAGGTTGTATTCCAAATGAATGACCTATCCATGAATAATCAAAGTTATGAGTTATGAACTGATCATCACGTTTGTATTCTCTTATAATCGAAGCCTGCCACGTCAGATATTCGGTTATCCTGTCTCTTAAGAATCTCTTGTAAGCTGCTGATAAACTACCGTTTATCGTACCGCGAATATCAGGGAAATCTTCCCATGAATCAATCTTATTACTCCAGTAATCAAGTCCGAATTCTCTGTTAAATTCGTTGATATCAGGATATGTTTTTCTTAATTCAGAAACGAACAGCTTCTGTGTTTCACTTGATGCCGCATCAGCAGCCCTTGTCTCGTTGTCGAGCTGATATCCTATAACACAGTCATAATCCTTAACCTCATCCATCAACTTCCTTATAATGCGTTCTGCGTGAAACAAGAAATGAGGATTAGTTATATCGTGAAGTTGTCTGTGACCATATAACAAAGGTCCTTCAGCCGTTACTGCCATTATGTCAGGATACTTCTTATATAACCAAGGCGGAATAGCGTAGGTTGGCGTTCCTATAATTACGCTGATTCCATATTCTGTCGCTTTGTCAAGCATCCGATGAAGGTGAGTAAAATCATATTGATTATCACTCGGTTCCCAGGTACTCCAAGTTGATTCGGCGATTCTTATTACGTTGAATCCCGCATCCTTCATCATCTGAAAATCAGTATCAATCCTGTCGTATGGCATATACTCATCATAGTATGCCGAGCCAAATAAAGTTGACTTAAATTCCATGGCGTCCTCCTATTAATTATCGCAACTATTTGATATATATCAAGTATAGCTTATGATATTTGTTGCGCAAATGCTTACAGTAGCATGTAGGTGCTTTTAAAATAAAAGTAAGAAAACCCTTGACAAACACTGAATAAAGTGGTAATCTCATGCTTGTAAGCAACCGCTTGCGCATAGTGTAGCACAGTTATAACTCGATGTCAAGGAGCGAATGATGATATGTGTAATGAGTATATTGAAGATAAGGTTACGATAGAAGATGTCGCCAATGCATTAGGGATATCCAAGTCGACAGTGTCAAGAGCAATCTCCGGCAAGGGAAGGATAGGCAAGGAGACGAGAGAGAGAGTTCTTTCGTATATCAAGGAACATAACTATAAGCCTAATCCTATTGCCAAAGGACTATCAGAGTCTAAGACCTACAATATATGTTGGGTGGATCCGGGAGATTCTTCGATGACAGCACTTCCTTTCTTCCAGAGATGTATGGCGGGAGTTGTCGATGCAGCATCTGCAGAGAATTACGATATTTTGATGGGAGTTGTATACGATGACAACATCTCTCATTTGAAGAGAATAGTTAGCAATCATAAGGTTGATGGAGTTATCTTAGGAAGAACGTTGATCAACGACGAAAGCATCCCGTACTTAATCGAAAGTAAGGTTCCTTTTGTTGCTATAGGTTCGACAGATTATAAAGATGTTGTACAGATTGATAACGACCATTTTAAGGCGTGTAACGAGCTTACATCCATCCTTATCATGAAGGGTATTAAGAAGTTTGCACTTATTGGCGGCGACTCTAACCATGTTGTCAATCGTACGAGAAGAGAGGGCTTTTTACATGCCCTTAAGGAACAGAAGATAGATATAACTGATGATGATATATTTATGAATTGTCTCTCTGACGAGGATGTTGAGAGAGCTACTGATACAGCATTAAGAAATGGCGCTGAGTGTCTGATGTGTATGGATGACGGAATATGTAGCGCAACAATTGCGAAGCTTAAGCGTGACGAGGTAAGTATTCCTGAGGATATCAAGATAGCATCGTTCTATAACAGCGAGTTGTTATCCAATAATCAGCCAACAATAACAGCTCTTCAGTATGATCCTAAGGAGCTTGGAATCAATGCTTGTAAGACATTGTTTGATATTTTGAATGGAATTGAGGTTGAACAGAAAGTTATGCTTTCATATGAAGTCCAGCTAAAGTCTTCAACTCAGTAGAATTTACAATAGTTCACAAAGACCCATAATATATACTAACAAAAGATGGCAATGTACCCTCCTAACATATTGCCATCTTTTTTTGTGTAATAGGAAGCGGTGTTGTATATAGCGCACAATAGGAAGAATAAGGGTTTTCAAAACATTTGTAAAAATTAATAATTTTTGTGTTGACATCCAATAATTGTTGTGATATATTTACAACATAAGGACAACCGATTGCGCAGTAGAGGAAAACGAATCACTTAACTGAGCAACAAAAGCACTGAAGAGTGATATAAGCTGGCGGTCGTTGTCAACATATCACTATATTTCTATTAATTCACATTGTTCTAAAAGGAGGACGAAACATTATGAAGAAACTATTAGCGATGATACTTACACTCGCCATGGTTTTTGCTATGGCAGGTTGTGGTAACAAAGAAACATCAGCACCTGCTGATTCAGGAGCGAAAGATTCATCAGCAGCAGAGGACGGTGCTTCAGCCGAAGATCCTGTTGCTAACCTTATCAAGGCAACCGAGGGAACAGTTAAACTTACAGTTTGGGCTTCAGAGGAAGATCAGGAGTTCACTCAAGGATTAATCGACAGTTTTAAGGGTCTTTATCCTGATGTAACATTTGACATTACTTTAGGTGCTAAGTCTGAAGCAGATGCTAAGGATGATGTACTTGCAGACGTTGAGGCAGCTCCGGATGTATACGCATTTGCAGATGATCAGATACTTGAGCTCGTTAACGGTGGAGCTCTTCAGGAAGTAGCTAACACATATACTTACGATGTTAAGAACGAGAACCTCGCAGGTTCTGTTGAGGCAGCTACAATCGACGGTAAGCTTTATGCATACCCAATGACAGCTGATAACGGATATTTCATGTACTATGATAAGTCAGTTTTGTCAGAGTCAGATGTTGAGTCGCTTGATGCAATGACAGCAGCAGCAGATAAAGCAGGCAAGAAGGTAGCTATGATAGTTTCAGATGCATGGTACAACTACTCATTCTTCAAGGGTGCAGGATATGATGTAACTCTTAATGAAGATGGTGTAACCAACAATTGTACATGGAACGCAGAAGGCGCAACAGATGTTGCTCAGGCAATCATTGATCTTGGCAAGAACAAGGGATTTGAAAGCGTTAAAGAGGATGCGGATATCGTAACCGGTATTAAAGACGGTAAGTTTGCTGCAGCAGTTTCAGGTGTATGGAACTCAGATGCTATCAAGGAAGCATGGGGTGACAACATGGCAGCATGCAAGCTTCCTACATTTACATGTGGTGGCAAGCAGGTACAGATGTCATCATTCTCAGGATACAAGATGATTGGTGTTAACCCTCATTCACAGTTCGTAGGTTGGAGCATGATTTTAGCTGAGTACCTTACCAACAAGGAGAATCAGATTGCAAGATTTAATGAAAGAGGTCTTGGACCAGCTAACGAGGAAGCTTCTCAGTCTGATGATGTACAGGCTTCACCTGCAATTGCAGCACTTGCAGCACAGGCAGAGTTCGCATCACCTCAGCGTGTAGGCGGTAACTACTGGGATCCTGCTAACACTCTTGGACTTACATTGATCACAGGCAATCCTGACGGAACTGATCTTCAGAAGTTACTTGACAATGCAGTTGAGGGTATTACAGCAGCCGTTCAATAACAATGAATTAATACAATAAAAGCCTAAATATCGATTATGGGCTTGGCATGTTAAAGATAATGAATCATTGGGCCGGGCAGTAGTTTAAGTATACTTCCCGGTCCTTTGTTACCAATATAACAATTGGATTGATTTCTTAAGGAGAAAGATATGAGCAAAAAGAATACTCCAACTAAAAAAGAATCTATAAAAGAAAATAAAAAAGAATCAGGATTTAAGACTTATTTTAAGGAATTGGGCGAAGCTATATCCAAGGGTGATTGGTCTGTTAAGCTTTCAATGCTCTTTATGGGAGCGGGATATACGGCTCATAAGCAGATTATTAAAGGTATTCTGTTAACGCTGTTTGAGGCATTATCAATTGTGTTATTTGTTATCTTCGCAATCCCGAGTCTTAAAGATTTTGGTACGTTAGGTACAGTTAAATTCGAGAAAATATTAGATCCTGTTACTTTACAGACCACGGTTAACGATTACGACAATTCGTTTACTATATTGCTCGGGTCAATAGTATCACTGTTCTTTGTGGTTGTATTTATTCTTTTCTGGATCGCCAACATAAAGGCAGTATATAGACTTCAGCTTATTGATCAGCTGCCTGAGTCAATTAATAAACCACATATTAATAATTTCTGGGAAGATATTAAGACACTTGTAAATGACAAGTTTCACATTACGCTGTTGTTTTTGCCGACGGTTGGAGTAATCCTGATGAACATTATTCCGATTTTGGTTCTTATAGCAATAGCATTTACCAATTATGACCAGAATCATATGCCACCTAACGCACTGTTTACCTGGGTAGGATTGGCTAACTTCAAGAGTCTTTTCACCAACACCGTAACATCATCATTCAGTTACGCATTTGGTAAAATCTTGGGCTGGACTCTTCTCTGGGCAGTGCTTGCAACAGTTACGACATTTTTCCTTGGGATACTTCTTGCAATGCTTATCAATGTCAAGGGTGTCAAGTTCAAGAAAATGTGGAGAACTTTGTTCATAGTTGCTATAGCCGTTCCACAGTTCGTCACTTTGCTCTTGGTAAGATACTTCTTTGATGACTCAGGAATAGTTAACTCCGTGCTTGGCGATTTAGGAATTGTAGATGTGCTGAAGAATATCGGCTTGGTTAACGAGCATCTTAATTACATTCCATTTCTTTCATCTGAGCACTGGGCTAAATTTATGATAATTATGATTAATATCTGGGTAGGTGTTCCATACCAGATGCTTATTGCAACCGGTGTATTAATGAACATTCCTACAGATCAGATAGAGGCAGCTAAGATAGACGGTGCAACCAATTTCCAAGCTTTTGTTCACATAACAATGCCTTATGTATTGTTTATCCAAGGTCCTGCACTTATAACAGATTTTGTTAAGAACATCAACAATTTTAATGTAATCTATCTGCTCACAAACAACTCTTACATCACTCCGGATCAGGCTATGGCAAATGCTAATGGTAAGGAAGTTGACTTGCTTGTGACATGGTTGTTCAGATTGACCAACGAATACTACAACTACAAGATGGCATCAGTTATCGGTATTATCGTATTCATAATCTGTGCAGTATTTACACTTATATCATTCAGTAAATTAATGTCAGGAGACAGAGAGGAGCAGTTTCAATGATAAAATTCAAGAAAAAATCTATAGCATTTTTAAGACATTTATTGTTGGCAATTTTGGTTGTAATCTGGCTCGTTCCAATTCTTTGGCTTGTAGTAACAGCATTTAGTGGGTATTCGGGAGTTAACAAGACTCACTTCTTTCCACAGAGCTGGACGATCAATAACTTTGTAACTCTTCTTACAAAGCCTGATTCAGTAGTTCAATACGGAACATGGTTCAAGAACACATTAATAATCTCAATCTTTACCTGCATCATTTCCACGCTTTTCGTGCTTATGGTAAGTTATGCATTCAGTTGTATGAGGTTTAGAGGAAGAAAAGAATTAATGAGCTTCTCTTTGATTCTCAACATGTTCCCGGGTGTTCTTTCAATGATAGCTGTTTACTTCGTATTAAAGTCTATCGGACTTACCAACTCTCACCTTGGAATGATTATAGTTTATTCCGCGGGTTCGGGTCTGGGCTTCCTGATAGTAAAGGGATTCATGGATACGATTCCGGTGTCCTTAAGAGAGGCAGCTAAGCTTGAAGGAGCAAGTGAATTTAAGATATTTACCAAGGTAGTAATGCCTATATGTAAGCCTATTATAGTCTATCAGATAATCAGTTCTTTCCTTATTCCTTGGGGCGATTTCGTATTCGCTAAGCTTATGCTTAACTCAGGTGTTTCTAAGGATTACACGGTAGCGATAGGATTATATAACATGCTTGACCGTTCGCTTGTCAATGAGTACTTTGCAATATTCTGTGCCGGTGGATTTGTGGTATCAATTCCTATATCTATCCTCTTCATCATAATGCAGAAGTACTACGTGGAGGGTGTAACCTCAGGAGCAGTCAAGGGATAAATCGATTAATAAAGGAGAATAAAAAGTGGATAATACATTTGTTGTAAATATAATACATCGCCCTGAGATGGTTCCTGAGTACGCAGAGAAGGTAACCGGTCAAGGCAAGGAAGAGGACATCGGAAGAGAGTCCCTTCTGACCGAGTCGTTAGACATATTCAAGTTCCAGCAGGAGACCGCTCACAAGAATGGACTTAAATGCACTATTCAGATGACATATGCAAGTCTCTTTAACGAGGAAGCCTGCGAGCTTGCCAAGGCAGATCATGAGAAGTACGGAGATGAGATTGCTCTGTCTTTACTTGGACTTCCTTGTGAGGAATTTAGAGAGAAATATAAGACCAAGGATTTCTGCATCTGGATGTTCTCTATGGAGGACAAGAAGAGCATTGTAGATGATGTATTTAATAAATTTCATGATATATTCGGTTTTTACCCAGAATCTACAGGCTCTTATTACATGGATGCAGAATTGACCAACTATATTAAAGAGAAATACCCATCTGTCAAATGTGCGGTTGCAACATGCTGGGAGGAAGGCCCTAAGGCTTACCACACATGTAATAACTCGTGGTATACTCTCTTTGACGGTGGTCCGTGGAATCCATGGATTCCTTCTAAGCAGAACACACACGCTCCTGCGGCAAATGAAGACGAGGACAGCGGAATAGTGGCTATTCCACATTTGTCAAGAGACTTACTTGCATGCTATGACGGTAATGGTTCTAACTTCGGAACACATCCTCAGAATGTGTTAAGAGGTATGATTTACGATACCAAGACATGGGAGTATCCTTATCTTTATAACCTTATAGACCAGTACAGACATCTTGCCAAGTTTAACAACGGATACTCATATAATATGATGTTTGTAGGACCGGGCTGGCTTAATAAGATGGGACGTTGGGAGCAACCGTATGAGCTTCTTAAGAAGTCATACGAGGATGGAATGGCCTACTACGGCGAGCTTAAGAAAAAAGGCGAATTAATAGATATGACTATGGCTGAGTTCGCTTCATTTTATCGCGAGAACAAGGGTTACGAGGAGCCTGAGTGTGCTCTTTGGAAGGACATTCTATACGGTTCCGATAAGCAGTTATTCTGGTATGTAGATCCGTATATGAGAGCTTGTGTTAACATGGATCAGGGTGGTGCGATTGTTGACTTAAGACCATACGCAGCTAAGCTTAAATGGGAAGTCGGAATCGGCACCAAGCACGTTCAGGATGCGTCGTATCCTTTCCTTATTCAAGAGAAATACAGAGCAGGATATTTTACACATTATGCCGGTGAAGGAACTGTAAGATCTGCCAAGGTTTCATATAAGGGAGAAGAGGTTGATCTCTGCTTATGTCGAACACATGCAACATTTTCCCAGGAAGGTAATGAGAGAATACTTACGCTTGATCCTGTAGATATCGAGTTTAGCGACTTGACTGTTACTATTCAGACTAAGATTGTATTCGAGGAAGGTTCTTCTAAGATTCGATTCGAGAGAGAGATTCTTAAGATGTCTAATCCGGATGCTTTAGTTACTCTTAATGAGTATATTGTTGCATGTTACGGAACTACAGAATATCCTGAAGACATGACCGGAATTACGTTGTCAACTTCTTCAGAGTCTGAGAGCAAGAGTTTAAGCTATGAGTACAAATGTAGGGACGAGGTAGTAGAGAACGGCAAAGAAGCAGCTGCAATTATCCCTGCAATTGAGACCAAGGTTTCTCTTACCACAGATTCTGATAATGGTACTTCTTACTTTGAGGAGGGCTATGCATTTTCTCCGATGTTTAAATTGGGATTTAAGAAGAATATTAAAGACAAGGAGGTAGTTACGACATGGCTCAATCTGGAAAAGGCAAATTAAACTACAGATGCCCTATGTGTTTTATGAGGGATCTCGATATTGATATGTTCTACGATAAAGATAAAAAGGAGTACTATTGCTTAAGGTGTCAGTACACCGGTGATGAGGAAGACGTACTCAAGAAAAATGAAATGATTAGGATTAAGTACAGAA
>CAMVPR010000066.1 GCA_947169385.1 uncultured Lachnospiraceae bacterium
CTATCGTAGCGGAGCACAGTGTGCTCCATAAGTGGCGAACAATGTTCGCCGCTACGGATTGCGAAGAATCTTATTAACAGGAGGTATGTTATGAAACTGGATCAATTTGAAGGATACAAGTACATCGACGGAGGTGTGACAGCGTCGGCAGGATACACAGCCAACGGACTTAACTGTGGACTTAATCCTGACAAGAACAAGAACGATTTGGGCCTTGTATACTGCGATAAGACCTGTAGCGCTGCTGCAGTATACACAACCAACAAGGTTAAGGGAGCCCCTATTATAGTTACCAAGAAGCACTTAGATGCCAACGGCGGTAAGGCAAGAGCGATTATTGTCAATTCCAAGAATGCCAACACTATGAATGCCAATGGTATTGAGATTGCAGACGGAATGTGCAAGCTTGTATCAGACGGAATGAACATTCCTGAGGACGAGGTAATAGTTGCTTCCACAGGTGTTATTGGTGAGGTTATGTCAATTGAGCCTTTTAAGAACTCGATAGACGAGCTTATCAAGGGATTAAGTGTTGACGGACATTCGCGTGTCACCAATGCAATCATGACTACCGATACCGTGCCTAAAGAAGTTGCAGTTGAGTTCACCTTGGGTGGCAAGACATGTCACCTTGGAGGTATGGCTAAAGGCAGTGGCATGATTAATCCTAATATGGCAACAACGCTCAACTTCATAACTTCTGATGTTGCCATAAGTTCTAAGATGATTCAGCAGGCGCTCAATGATATCGTTAAGGTTACTTATAATTGCTTAACAATTGACGGTGATACCTCGACAAATGATATGGTCAGCGTTATGGCTAACGGCCTTGCAGAAAATGATGAGATTACATCAGATGATGCAGATTACGAAGTGTTTAAGCAGGCACTGTATATCGTTATGAGTCAAATGACAAGGATGCTTGCTAAGGACGGAGAGGGTGCAACCAAACTCATTGAGTGTGAAGTTAAGAAAGCACCTTCGCTTGATACAGCGATTAAGATTGCCAAGAGTGTAGTAGGTTCAAGCCTTTTTAAATGCGCGATATTCGGTGAGGATGCCAACTGGGGAAGGATAGCATGTGCTATCGGATATACTGACGCGGAGTTTAGCATTGACGTTATAGATTGTGACCTTGCTTCAGATGCTGGAGTTGTTCCTGTATGTCGTGATGGTTTTGGTGTTCCTTTTAGCGAAGAAGAGGCTGCCAAGGTACTTAAGGAAGACGAGATTAAGGTCATCATCACAATGAACCAGGGTGAATATGACGCTAAAGCTTGGGGTTGTGATTTAACCTATGATTATGTTAAAATCAACGGTGACTATAGAAGTTAATTAAAGAAAGGATGTTATTATGTTTAAGAAGTTTTTAATGATGCTAATGATGGCAGCTATTGTTTCATTTGCCTTTACAGGATGTGGTGATAAGAAGACCTCATCGGTGGACACATCTGATTCAGAGGTTCAAGATTCTGCAGAGGTAGAAGATACTGAAGGTGGAGAAGAAGAACAGGCTCCTCAGGGTGAGGCTGCTTCAGACGGTTCTACAATGGATATGACAGGTGTCGTAGAGGGAGATTTCCCTGACTTTGATCAGACAAGGGCTCCTAAAGCGGGAGACACAATCGTGACATTTGATGTCAAAGATTTCGGCGAGATTAAGGCAGTTCTTTTCCCAGAGATCGCTCCTTACGGTGTTAAGAACTTCACTGTTCATGCTAAAGAGGGTTACTATGATGGACTTACCTTCCACAGAATTATCTCTAACTTTATGATTCAGGGTGGAGATCCTGATGGCAATGGTACCGGTGGAGAGAGTATTTGGAAGACTCCGTTTTATAACGAGACAGCTCCACAGGCTTGCGTAATTAGAGGATCTCTTTGCTATGCCAATGCCGGTTATGATCCAAGTAACGGAAGCCAGTTCTTCATCACTCAGCTTGACAAATGTACAGATGAAGACATCAAGATGTATGAGGATAAGGGTATGACAATCACTGACGAGCAGAAAGAGATCTACAAGAAGAACGGTGGTGCTGCTTGGCTTCAGGGTGGATATACTGTATTTGGGCAGGTTTACGAAGGTATGGATATTGTTGATGATATTTCTAAGGTTCAGACAGATGAGTCTGACAAGCCTGTAGAGGATGTTATCATCAATAAGGTTACGATTTCTGAATATAAGTAGAGGCGAACATCGTTCGCCATTATGGAGCACACTGTGCTCCGCTACGTAAGTATACGGATTTCCGTAGAGGCGAACATCGTTCGCCATTATGGAGCACACTGTGCTCCGCTACGATATTTAATTACAGGTAGGGGGGCTTAATAACGCCCTCCTATTTACAATATAAAGGATATAATATGCTCACAATTTATCTAAATCCCAATTCCAAAAAGCCTATGTACGTTCAGATATATGAGTACATAAAGAATGAGATTAAAAGAGGCAATCTTAAAGCTGATGACAAGCTCCCTTCTGCCAGGAAACTCGCAGCGAATCTAGACATAAGCAGAATCACAGTTGATGCGGCATATTCTCAGCTTGTATCTGAAGGGTATGTCTTATCATTTCCAAAGAGAGGATATTTTGTTGCAGAGATAGATAAGCTTCTCAACATGGCGCCTATCGCCCATCCGCCTATAATGATGGAAGATATAATCGAAAAGTCTGATTATAAGTACGATTTCACTCCTGTCGGACATGAGCTTGACAACTTCCCTGCCAACATTTGGCGAAGGCTGTCAAGAGAGATATTAAGTTATGATGAAGGTCTAATCTTTAAGGATAGCGATCCCAAAGGTTCTTATAATTTAAGAAGAGAGCTTGTAAGGTATTTAAGGGAGAGTAGGGGGATTGTTACCGACGAGGACCACATAATACTAGGCGCAGGTAGTCAGTATCTGATGATGCTTCTGTTTAAGATAATCAACAAGCCTATGAAGGTTGCGATGGAGAATCCTGCCTATCTTACAGCATACAAGACGCTTAAGACCATCAATATAGAAGTTGTTCCGGTAAATGTTGACGACAACGGAATGAATGTAGACGAGCTCTTCGATTCAGATGTCAGTATTGCTTATGTTACTCCGTCTCATCAGTTCCCAACCGGAGTTATAATGCCTGTTTCTAACAGGGCCAAGCTTTTGAATTGGGCCAACTATCAGCCGGGAAGATATATAATAGAAGATGACTACGACAGTGAGTTTAGATATAAAGGTCGTCCGATTCCGTCGCTTCTCAGTATGGATAAGTCGAGCAGAGTCATCTATATGGGAACATTTTCCAAGGTGATTTCATCTGCTATAAGGATGAGTTACATGGTACTTCCGGATGAGTTGATGAATAAATACACCGAGAATTTCGGCAATATCGGTTCGACAGTATCTAAACTTGATATGGCAATCATGACCGAGTTTATGAGCGGTGGATATTTAGAGAGACATATCAATCGCCTGAGAAATAAATATAATTTAAGACATAACAGAATGATTGCCGAGCTGAAGAGCTTTAAAGATAAGGTTATAATTAAAGGAAGCAATGCAGGCTCGTCTCTTCTTCTTGAGTGGAGAGGTGAGATGAGCGAGGAAGAACTTATAAAGTCGGCTGACGAAGCAGGCGTTAAATTATACCCTTTAAGTTCTTACCTTATCGGTTCTTATCTCATAATGTACCCTACATTTGTAATGGGATTTTCAAGCCTTAACGAGGAGGCTATAGGTGAGGCGATTGCACTTTTAAGAGACAAATGGCGATAATATTTGACAAGGTATTCACTAAATATGTATACTGTTAATTGTATTTTTTAAAACAGGGAGGTATTTTATGCCTAATAATGATGATTTAGATTTTAAAGAGGTTGATGAGGACGGCAACATGATTGAGGATGCAAGCTCTGATTCGACGGATGATAACAATAAAGACGACAAGAAAGACGACAAGAAAGACGACAAAAGAGACGGCTACGAACGCTACTGCTACCTCTGCAGAAGACCTGAGAGTGAGTGCGGTACTTTGATTCGCATGCCTAACGATATCAATATTTGTCAGAATTGTATGCAGAAGACTTTTGACGGTTTGGGCGACAGACTTCAGATATTCGATATGAACAATCTTGACCTTTCTAAGCTTTCGGGCATGGGTATGCCTAGATTTCAGGAGGTTAAGCCTAAGAAGAAGGCGAAAGAAGCCAAGAAAGATGAGAAGGCTGATAAGGATAAGCTTGATTTGGAACATCTTCCTGCACCACACAAGATTAAGGCACTTTTGGATGAGTATGTAATCGGACAGGATTATGCCAAGAAGGTGCTTTCTGTGGCAGTATATAATCACTATAAGAGGGTTATAACTAACACTATGGAAGACATAGAGATAGACAAGTCCAACATCCTTATGATTGGACCTACAGGTTGCGGTAAGACCTATCTTGTTAAGACTTTAGCGAGACTTCTTGACGTGCCTTTGGCAATTACCGATGCTACTACCCTCACCGAGGCAGGTTATATCGGTGATGATGTGGAGAGCGTTATCTCTAAGCTTTTGGCAAATGCAGACAACGACGTCGAGAAAGCTGAGCGAGGTATCGTATTTATCGATGAGATTGATAAGATTGCCAAGAAGAGCAACTCTAAGAGTAGAGATGTGAGCGGAGAGGCTGTTCAGCAGGGGCTGTTAAAGCTCTTAGAGGGCAGTGAGATAGAGGTGCCTGTCGGAGCTTCATCCAAGAATGCGATGGTTCCGCTTACCAATATAGATACAACCAATATTTTGTTCATATGTGGAGGAGCTTTCCCTGACCTTGAAGATATTATCAAGAAGAGACTGCTTAAGTCCTCTACCATGGGCTTCGGCTCTGATTTAAAGGACCAATATGACAAAGAGGACGTATTAAAAGAGGTGTCTTTGGAGGATTTAAGGGAATTCGGCATGATTCCTGAATTTGTCGGAAGACTTCCTATCATCTGTACGCTTTCTCATCTTGACAAGGAAGCGTTTATAAGAATCTTAAAAGAACCTAAGAACGCTATCTTAAAACAGTATCAGAAGCTTCTTGCACTTGACGAGGTGGATTTATCATTTGACGATTCAGCATTGGAGGCTATAGCTGAGCAGGCTATGGAGAAGAAGACCGGTGCCAGAGCGCTTAGAGCAATTATTGAGAAGTTTATGCTTGATATAATGTATCAGATTCCTAGGGATGACAATATCGGGCGCGTGACTATCAACAGGGATTACATAGAAGGTAAGGGCGTTCCTATGATTGAATTAAGAACTACGGCGGTTCCTAGGATTGATGCACAATAAAAACTTATTTTGTTCACAAAATGGAAACATATTTGTTTTAATATCGTTTCTTGGTATATAAGATTAATTGCAAATGCAATCATCATTTGCATGCTAATAAGGAGGACATTATGATTAAGGTGAAAGACCTTGTTAAGAACTATGGCAACTTTGAAGCTGTCAAGGGTCTTAACATGAACGTGGAGAAGGGACAGATAGTTGGTCTCTTAGGCCCTAACGGTGCCGGTAAGTCCACAACCATGAATATTATCACCGGTTACATATCAGCAACCAGCGGTTCTGTTATGGTTGACGGACATGATATTATGGCTGAGCCTATGGCAGCTAAGAAGGCCATTGGATATTTGCCGGAGATTCCGCCGCTTTATATGGATATGACAGTTGTATCATATCTCAAGTTTGTGGCTGAACTTAAAGGCGTTTCGTCTAAGGACAGACCATCAGAGGTTAAACGTGCAATGCAGGTTGTCAGCATAACTGACAGAGCAGGAAGGATTATATCTAAGCTCTCTAAAGGTTATAAGCAGAGAGTTGGTCTTGCTGCTGCACTTATCGGCAATCCGCCTATTCTTATTTTGGATGAGCCTACAGTTGGACTTGATCCAAGCCAGGTAGTTGAGATAAGAGAGCTCATCAAGAGTCTTAAGGAAGAGCATACTGTTATCTTAAGCTCACATATTCTTTCAGAGGTTAGTGAAGTCTGCGATCACATTATCATTATCAATGATGGTGTAGTTGTTGCAGAGGATACACCTGAGAATCTTTCGGATACATATTCTAACCAGTCTCACGTTATTATGGAGATTAAGGGCGACAAGGATTCAATTGCTTCGGTTCTTAACGACATTGATTATGTTGATTTATTTGACTTTAAGTCAGAGAGCGAAGGAATTGTTACGGTTGCATTGAAACTCAATACCGATGAAGACAAGAATGATGATCTTTTCTATGTATTTGCAGACAAGAGAATGCCTGTACATAAGGTATCAAGAGAGAACTTAAGCCTTGAGGAAGTATTCCTTAAGCTCACTGAGAGCGAGGAGGCAGATGTTGTTGATGACACACCTGTAGATGGTGCCGAGGCTTCTTCTGATGCCGAAGAGATTGTAGAAGATAACGACGAAAGCGAGGTGGAAGAGTAATGTTAGCTATTTTTAAGAGAGAAATGTCAGGATATTTCACTTCCATGATTGCTTACCTGTTTATGGCAGGTTTTGTGGTTGTTGTCGGAATATACTTCATGTTTTATTGCGTAATTAACTCATATACTGACTTTGCGGGCGCTGTTCTTCCAAGTACATGTATATGGTTTAGTTTGCTTATTCCTATCATTACAATGAGACTGTGGGCTGAAGAGAGAAAGCAGAAGACAGATCAGCTTCTCTTAACATCACCTATCAGTGTTACCAAGATAGTGCTTGGTAAGTACTTGGCAGTTACCTGCCTTTTCGTAATTACGCTTTGTGTACTTACATTATTCCCATTCATTCTTCATTTCTATGGTAAGGTTAACTGGCCTACTGTTGGAACCGGATTTTTGGGATATTTCTTACTCGGATGTTCACTTATGGCAATCGGATTCTTTATTTCAACACTTACAGAGAATCAGATTGTATCAGCTGTTATATCTGCAGTGCTTGTATTGATGTTTTTCTTCCTCAATAACCTTGCGGATTCATTTCCTGGAAGAGCAAGATACAGCATTATGATGCTTGCTGTTGTTGTTATTGGTGTGATGATATTATTCTATCTCTCAACCAAGAAATATATGCCATCGCTTATTGCCGGAGTGATAGGCTCAGGTGCAATTGCGATTGGGTATTTTGTTAGTCCTTCAATGTATGAAGACGGTGCAGCCAAGTTCGTTAACTGGTTCTCGGTACTTGACCGTTTCTATACATTTTCAGATGGATTACTTGACGTAACATCTATTGTTTATTACCTTTCTTTCATTGGAGTGTTCTTGTTCCTTACAGTTCGTTCCATCGAGAAGAAGAGATGGAATTAGGAAGGAGGGATTAGGATGTCTAAGAAGAATAATAAGAATAATAAACCAAATACTAAGCCGGAGACTAAGGTCGAGGAGACAGTTGAAGAGGTAGTAGAAGAGACCACTGCTGAGGTTAAAGAGGCAGTTGATACCGCTTCAGAAGTTGATGCTAAAGAGTCTAAGAAAGAGAAGGCTCCTAAAAAGCCTGTTACAATTGCAGAGAGAAAAGTCAGACATGGAATACTTGCTACTACATCAGTTGTTGTAGTTATTGCATTGGTAATACTTTTAAACGTATTCTTGTCATCAAAAGAGTGGAATTACGACTGCTCTAAGGATGATCTATATACACTCTCTGAGGAGTCTAAGGGTATTTTGAAGGATTTGGATAAGGATGTTAACATTTACTTCCTTAACTCTGAATCTAAAGCTAACACAGTATATAAGAACATCTTAAGCCAGTACGCTAAGTCAAGTAAGGTTGATGTTCAGTATAAAGATCGTAAGAAGTTCCCACAGTTCGCCAATGAATATCTTGATGAGGGCGCTGAGGCTGCTGATGACGATATGATTATCGTGTGTGGTGACAGACACAGATATCTTGCAAGTACAGATTATCTTAACTACGGATATGACGAGTCGGGCAATTACTCTACCACAGTCAATATTGAGCCTAAAGTTACGGCAGCGATAAGCTACTGTGTATCAGGAGAGACACCTTCTGTATATACACTTACCGGTCAGGGTGAGCAGGAGCTTGGCAACGGATTTAAGTCGGCTTTGGAGATGGATAATTACAAGATTGAGAACCTTGACTTGCTTACAAGTCCTGGTGTTCCTGATGATTGTTCGCTCCTTATTATCAATGCTCCTTCAGCAGATTTGCCTGAGGCAGTACTTGATATCTTGAGAGAATACATGTCTAAGGATGGTAAGCTCTTTGTTGTAGTTGATCCTAACGAGATGTATAAGAACCTTAACAAGTTCCTTTTGGAGTACGGCGTTAAGGTAAATGAAGGTGTTATGCTTGAGATGGGATCAGGATATTTTATGGGTAACTACCCTACATATCTCTTGCCTACTCTTGCAGATCATGAGATTACGGCACCTATAAGCAAGGCTGGATATAAGGTACTTTGTCCTATTGTTAAGGGTCTTAGTACCGAGAAAGCTGACGGATATGATGTAACTGAACTTTTGGTAACATCTTCACAGTCATACTCTAAGATAGATACCAAGTCCGGTAAGATTGAGAAAGAAGACAAAGATATAGCAGGTCCTTTATCTGCTGCAGATGTAGTTAATAACGCATCAGGCGATGGAGTTATGTTTGTATCAGGATGTTCTTCAATGGGTGTAGATGAGATAGACGGTTATGTTGCAGGTGCCAATGTTAACTTCTATGCAAATGCTGTTAACTACCTTGTAGGACAGAGCAATATGATTTCTGTTAAGCCTACTACGGTATCTAACGATATGGCTGTATTTACAGCCCGTGCATCTAAGATGGTTATAGCAGTCGGAATCATCGGACTTCCGTTGTTCTTAATCCTTCTTGGTGTAGCAGTGATTATTGTTAGAAAGAATAAATAATTATCTGTAATGATATAATAAATGCAATACGCCATGTCATTCTTTTGTTGCTTGATTCATCAGGATGACATGGCTGTTTTTTGTTACTTGATTCTTAAGGATGACATGGTTGTTTTATTATGAATGTTAGGCGTGTCATCCTGAGCGAAGCGAAGGATCTTTGACCTTCGTTAGAAGGTCAATATAATTAGGACTTTAAATTGTTTGGTATATGTGGCATAATTAAGAAGATTTGATTTTTTACGGGAGGTTAATATGGCAGGTTCAAGCTTTGGAAACATATTTAAGATTACAACATGGGGAGAGTCTCATGGTAGGGGAATAGGAGTTGTGGTTGATGGATGTCCTGCGGGGATTGAGCTTAACGAGGAGGATATTCAAGTCTATCTTGACAGAAGGAAGCCTGGGCAGAGCAAATTCACAACCAAGAGAGCAGAGTCTGATAAGGTGGAGATATTATCCGGTATTTTTGAGGGCAAGACTACAGGGACTCCGATATCCATGGTTATATGGAATGAGGACCAGCACTCTAAGGATTACGGGGACATAGCGACATATTACAGACCCGGGCATGCAGATTATACTTTTGACGCAAAATACGGTTTTAGGGATTTTAGAGGTGGCGGACGCTCGTCAGGAAGAGAGACGGCAGCGAGAGTGGCAGCGGGAGCAATAGCCATAAAAGCACTTAAGTCACTTGGTATAACAGTTACAGCATATACGGAGAGCATTGCTGATATTAAGATTGATACGACAAATGCTGACATTTCCTTAAGAGATACCAACGCCTTATATATGCCTGATGCTGATGCGTATAAAAGGGCAGATGAATATGTGACTAAGCTGATGTCAGATTGTGATTCCGCAGGCGGAGTCGTGGCGTGTGTGGTTGAGGGAATGCCTGCCGGAGTCGGAGAGCCTGTGTTTGATAAACTTGACGCCAATCTTGGCAAGGCGCTTTTTTCAATCGGTGCTGTCAAGGCAGTGGAGATAGGAGCCGGAACAAATGCCGCCTTAATGCCGGGAAGTGTTGATAACGATTCGTTTAAGATTGATAACGGCAAGGTGACGCTGACTTCCAATAATGGAGGTGGAATATTAGGGGGAATATCGGATGGCACCGACATTTTCTTGAGGGCAACCTTTAAGGCTACACCTTCAATTGCCAAGCAGCAACGCACCATAAACAGGGATGGCGAAGAGATTGATATCACGATTAAGGGAAGGCATGACCCGCTTATTGTGCCAAGAGCTGTTGTGGTAGTAGAGGCGATGACGGCGGTTACGATATTTGATATGCTTCTTATGAATATGAGCAGCAGAATAGACAGGATTAAGGATTTTTACAGATAGCCTTTATTTAGGGGAATTCCCACAGTTGATTTATTGGCAACATCTGTAGCGACGGTGAATAATCGTTGCTGCGGATGTTTTGTTTATTAAATGAAGGGAGGATTACTATGCTGATGGTTTTGGTATCTTCTGTAGATTCACCTGATGATAAACGCAAAATCGAAGTGCTGTATGATATGTACAATAATCTGATGTATACGGTTGCATTTAACATTTTAAATCATAATCAGGATGCGGAAGACGCTGTGATAGAGGCCTGGGAGAAGATTATTAAAAATCTTGATAAAATTAATGAAAATGATTGTCCGAAAACCAAGAGCTTCATCGTTATAATTACTGAGAGGACGGCGATAGATATATATCGCAGGAATAAGAGAAGAAGTGAGAGGGTGGTGTCATTATCCGATTATGAACAGTCACCGTATTTTATTACCAGAGATAAGGACGTTGACAATTTAGAACTTTATGATGTGATTAAGAGAATGCCTAAGATATATAGTGAGGCGCTTTTGCTTTACTACGTCAATGGACTTACAGTCAGTGAGATAGCAGATTTGCTTGGCGTAAAGAGTGGAGCTGTTGAGAAGAGGATTAGCAGGGGAAGGAATATACTTAAGAAGGAGATGAAGCAGGATGAAGGATGAATATATTAGCATATATTTGGCAGGTTATGTCAATGAAGAGATGAAGCTTATTGATATAAAGGATGTAAGTGAGCACGAGTATTCCAAAGGATTTAAGAAGCGAATGAGGAAAATGCTGTGGAGTGAGAGATATTTTGGCTCGAGACTAAGGCTTGGATACGCTGTTAGGAGAGTTGCTGTATTTGCCTTGATAGCTGTAGGACTTATATGTGTCAATAATGTCAGCGCGAAGGAATTCGGGTTTAATCCATGGAATACGGTTAAGTCAATCATTGCCGACAATATGATGGAATCTAAGCTATATACCATGATTAAGGGCGATAAGGATAACAAGACTGTTAAAGCTTTTAAAGATGTTCCCAAAATGGTGCCGTCAGACTATCATGAGACTGAGCGCTCGAGTGATTCTAAGAGTATTTATGTTGAGTGGACTGATGGAAGTTCAACTATTCAGTACAACAGGGTGCTTATTGAGGCTGCAAGTGCTATTTCCACTGACCTTGGATATGATTCAAGAGATAAGATTGAAATATGTGGATATAAAGGATGGATATATACCAAAGGATGCGAACAATGGATTATATGGGATGACACATCTTATCGTTATCAGATTATAGCTACCAATGTTGATAATTCAAGACAGTTATTAACAGATATGGCTGAAGATATTTATAAACAGAATTCTTAAATAGTATTTCCCGGCGCTAAGACGCCGGGATTGCTTTGTTTAAGGGGATTTTAGACTTTATGAAAATTTTTTGTTTTTTTTAAAAAATTTTTGTCCGGATTCTATGAGTTACATCGTTATAGTGTATGAAGAACAAATTATAACGTAAAAAAATAAGGGACGGTTCTCCCGGTATTCTCTCACATTTGCATCGTAAATAAAGATTACTCAATCCCAGGTACTACAAGAGATTGAGCGTTTTGTTTAAAACGAATGTGAGAAATAAGTGATACAGAATCACAAGAACCGTCCCCGACTCAAGCGAAAAAATTGACCGTTCATGTCATATTTACGACCGTGGTAAATTGAAATAGTAAATTCCAGTGCAAGACTAAATTCTACTGAGCTCGTTA
>CAMVPR010000067.1 GCA_947169385.1 uncultured Lachnospiraceae bacterium
TTAACGAGCTCAGTAGAATTTAGTCTTGCACTGGAATTTACTATTTCAATTTACCCTTGATATTTAACACAATAAAAGCCAATTATTTTATTGATTTTTTTCAAAAATACTAGTATCATAGAAATAGTGCTCTTAGCTATATAAGAGCGTTATATATGTATCTACAATGTTTTCATTCGGGGGAATAACAATGGAAGAATCACGTATTTGCTTTGGATGTATGAGTGTGGTTAACACTCATGGCGGCACATGTCCTATCTGTGGTTTTAACGAAATCACATATCAATGTAATCCAAGAGCTATACCTCTACACTCTTTACTTAATAACAGATACAAGATTGGCAAGGTTTTAGGCGAAGGTGGATTTGGACTTACCTATATCGCATATGATACCAAGGATGCCAAGCCTGTAGCTATCAAGGAATACTTCCCTTCCAATGTTGCAACAAGAGATTGTCATGACAACAATGACTTGACTCTTCATTTCTTTAAAAACAGAGACGAGAAGGCATATATCAACGGTTTAGAGAAGTACACCAACGAAGCTAGAATTCTAAAGAAATACAACGGCCTCGACGGAATTGTATCAACCATCGACTTCTTTGAAGCCAATGAGACGGCCTACATCGTAATGGAATATATCGACGGCATTACACTTAAGGAATACTTAGAAACCAACGGCACTCTGTCTCCTAAAGAGGCAATTGAGCTTATGATGCCGGTCCTTAAATCACTCGAAGAGATTCATAAAGACGGAATTATCCATAGGGATATAAGTCCGGACAATATTATGATCGGCTTAGACGGTTCATTTAAGCTTATTGACTTCGGTGCTGCAAGATTTACCAACGAGGACGACAATAAGAGTATGACCATCATCTTAAAGCGAGGCTTCGCACCCGAGGAGCAATACCGCTCTAAAGGAATACAAGGTCCTTGGACAGATGTCTATGCGTTATGCGCAACACTTTATAAGGCGATTACCAACAAGGTTCCTCCTGAAGCCATGGATAGATTGATTGAAGACGAACTTAAGCCATTATCTTCATTTCACTTAGAGATGCCGGAAGGACAGATTAAAGCTATTATGAAAGGACTTAAGGTCAGAGCCAAGGACAGATATCAGACTGTTGAAGAGCTTATGCTTGACCTTGACATCGAGAAGAACGCTAAGGAGAAGAACATCCACATGATAGCTATCTTCAAGGAGAAGGACGGCACTATCACAGGATACAGACTATACGATATGGAGAACAACAAGATTATGGACATCTCAACGGATGACCTTATAACCAGAATTGTTCATAAGCGCCTTAAGGTAAGCAACCTTATCGTATATAACAGATACGTTCAGCCGGTCGGTGGCAATATAGAACACTATCCTGTTATGGATATCATGGAGAATCTCATTAAGAATGACAACTACTACTTCGTAGAACACTCGTTATCATTTGGCTACAAATGTATAACCTACAAAGGAACGAGATGTTACTTCAATGAGATTGAGATGCTTGATCACATGAAGAAACAGAGGTTGGCTAACCCGGACAAGCTTGAACTGTTTATATCCAAGAGGAACAAGATAGCGACAACATTTGTCCCTTCTAAGCAGGCATATACCAACATACCTAAGGCGAGAACAGTAACCGAAGAAGTCAGGCGTAAGAAGCAGGATGCCGAGGCGCCTACCAAGACCAAGCTATCATTGAGCATCGACAAGAGCTCTCTTTCGGTTGGCAACAATGCAATAAGCAGAGACGTATCTACTCAGATGAGACTTAAACTTCTTAACAGCACTCATTTGACTGATATTGCGGATAAATAAACAGGGCAGAGCTTAACGCTCTGCCTTATCTTATGTCTTATGTGATTATAGCCAATCAATCTTATCACAGGTGAGCTTAAAGAAGATAAACTTCTCATCAGCCATGAATATAATATCCTCGTGATTAATCTTGCTAGGTCCGAATACCGGCTCGTCGTTGATATAAAGAATATCTCTGCTCTCCTCCGGCTGGAAGAAGCAGGTCTTAGATCTAGGATCAAATGTCACTATAGCATGACGCTCTCTCTGAATCTTAGAGTTACCGCTAAGCGAGATATCCATAGCCATTGAGCGTCCGATAAAATTTCGTCCTTCCTTAACGTCAAAGCTCTTGCCCTTATGCATACCCTCGATACAGATGAGATATCCTATAATAGGATTGCTGTTCTTGTCTTCACTGTCAACAGAATCCTCTGCCTGTGTGGTTGCACTGTCTAATTCATCCTTAAGAGATGTAGGTTCCGCAGCCTTAGGCTCCTCATTAACAGGTTCTTCCGCAACAATATTGATAACCTCTGTAGGTTCAGAAGGCTTAGCTTCTTCTATAACAGGCTCTGCCTTAGGTTCCTCCTTAACAGGCTCAGGTTTAGCTTCCTCCTTGACAGGTTCAGGTTTAGGCTCTTCCTTAACAGGCTCTGCTTTAGGCGCCTTGTTAGGCTTGTCTTCTTCAATAACAATAGTTGTCATCTCGTCTAAAGGCTTACCACTCTCAAGTTCAGCCTCCTGAACTGTCTGCTCTTCCTCGACAATCTCGATAACCTCAACTTCCTCAACAAATGACTCTTTATCGTAGTTAGACTCGCTCTTGGCTTCATCAACAGAAAAGGCCACTCTCTCCTCAACTTCAACCTTAGGCGCTTCAACCTTAGGCTCTTCCTTAGGCTTGTTAGGGTCTTCAAATGCAACAGTCTCCCCCGGTGCTATCTGCATTCCATTACAGTGAGGACACTCTTTGAACTTGTCCTTATCGTAATAATGTCCCTTGTCACATCTCGCTAATCGCATATTATGTACCTCCTAAATATATAATTTATGGGATAATGTGCCCCCAAATGCACTATAAACAATGAATAACAACACACGAGGTATTGTCCTGATTGTCAAGAGATGCCAAAACCGCCGTCTTGGTAAGCTCGTCCGCAATCACCTGTGTATCAGGAAGATTGTTGTTGATGACCTCTTTAATCTTGTCCTCGTCAAGTGTCCTATATAAACCATCACTGCATATAACTATTATATCTCCGTGCGTTAAGTTAAACGCCTTGTTGTTAATATCCATAAGGTCTAAGTTACCGATTCCAAGGTAGCTTATAAGCGAATCCGCTTGTCTTTCACCTTCTTTGTACTCAGACTCGTCTATGTCTCCAACCTCTAAAGCCTCATCAAGCTTCATGCGGTAATTATGCTCCTTGTTGGCAGCCATAATATCGTCGCCTCTAATTATGTAAATGCGACTATCTCCGACAGAAAGCCAATAAAGCTCGTAATCTCTTATAATAACTGCGCATACTGTAGTTCCTGCCTTAACAGTGTTGCCTTCCTCGTCGCGAAGTTCAGATACAACCATATCCATCTCGATAGCTTCCTGCCTCATAAATTCAGGCACCGACTGCGCGCTTCTGTCCCACTGCTCATAATCCTCAGCAAAAACCTCAACAGCCTTACTGCTGGCTAAATCCCCTCGTTCTAATCCGCCCATACCATCGCACAAAACAGCAACCACAGAATCCTCTAGAATCTCTGCATACACGCTATCCTGCTGATCCGGCCTGGTGCCTATCAGACTCGACACTCCTAATGTCACATTAGAAGTATTATTATCATTAAACATGCATTACTCCTACTCTTAAAACAGTATTCTTGTCACCTACAACAAACGTCTGTCCCGGCTGCATTTCGTGGAGCTTGCCCTGCTCTATCTTCTTGCCGTCGATAAAGGTACCATTTGTCGAATAATCTTCTATAAAGAACTTATCCTGTTCAGAATCGTATGACAATTCACAATGTCTCTTACTTATATATAGATTCTTAGGAAATGTTATATCGTTGGTCTTAGACCTTCCTATCGTTATGATAGTGTCCTTCATGATGTTGTATCTTCTTCCAACAGCCTCTCCCTTGCTAATCTCAACATACGGAGATATCTTGACCTTGTCCTCATAAAGAGTCGTATCAAGTCCAAGTTCATTCATGAAGGCTTCCATATTTTGGGTGCGTTGCTCATGATCAAGCATAAGCGCATGCTCTATTGCTTTCTCAACCGACACCTTAATCTCTGGAAACATCTGTCTTATCGGAATATACTGTTCCCCGCTTAATCGCTCCGGAGCTGCAGGTATCATCATGCCCGTCAAACAGTAATACATAGTTCCCGCAAGCGAATAGACATCGGTATAAGAGCCTTGCTGCCCCTTAGATGAATACTGCTCAGGTGGTGCAAATCCCGGCTTCAACGCTATCGAACCGGTCTCGTCCTCTCCACCGACAGTATGCTTAGCATTACCAAAATCAATAATCCTGACATCATTATCCTTAGTTATGAAAATGTTATCAGGACTTACATCCCTGTGAAGTATACCTTTAATTGCGTGAACCCTGTTAAGAGCATATCCAACAGCTCCAACAACCTGCAAAGCATCACCGATACTGAGTCTTCCGTCATGCTGCTTAACATAGTCATAAAGAGTAACACCCTCTAAATACTGCATAACATAGTAAGATGTGTTATTCTCGTTGAAGCAATCGATTACAGGCACAATTCCTGCGATAGAGTCCATCTGTCTTAAAAGATCAGCCTCCTCTAAGAACTTAACTCTACCATGCTCTAAAGACTCAATCTTCTCAATCCTTACAGGACGCAAAAAGCCGTCCCGACCGCGCACGCAAAGTGCCTTCGGGGCATACTCTTTCATTGCATAGATTTTGTCTGTGTATGTATCACTTACTTTATATGTAATTCCAAAGCCGCCTAAGCCAATAGCACTTAAGATCTGATATCTTCTCTTAACCTTGGTACCAACCGGCAAAGTGAACCCATTATTAGCAGGAACACGCATAATTATATTCACCCTTTAACAATAATTATTAATCCAATCTAAAGTTATTACCTGACTGTCCTATGATAATAAATGTTCCTTTAGGAACCAACTTACTCTTACCCTTCTCGATACGTTCTCTTCCGATAAATGTACCGTTGGTTGAGTGATCGGTAACAATATATGTACGATCGTTAGGCTCATAAGTAATCGTACAATGGAGTCTGCTAACATTATTGTCGTCGATAATCAAATCAGCGCTGTTAGGGTCTCTTCCTATGGTCAAAGACCCGTCAAATTCTATAATACTATTCTCGTACTGACCCTTAGTGCCGGTAATAGTAGTAATAGCCTTAGACTCAACCTCTTTCTCCGGAATCTCCTTAGCTCCCCCTTGCTGATTAGCCAACTCGCTAATGTCCATTGTTAAGAATCGTAAAAGTCCCATAACATTAATTCCTCCTATTATTTAATCATTACTGCTACCGCAGAGTAATTGTCCATATCATAATCGTGACCGCGCTTAACTATAATCTTCTCCATAGCGTCAAGCCACTCATCCGGTGTCGCAGAAGACATCAGAGTCTCCTCCATCTCGCCCTCTAAGACATATTCCCAAAAGCCGTCCGAACATATGAGAATAGCCTCTCCGCCTCTTATACCGTAAGGATTAGATACCGCAAATTCATCCTTGGTCCATTCCTTACCGACCGCTCTTAACAAGCGATTCCTATCCGGGTGATGCCTAATCTCATCGGAAGTAATCTCATCTGCATAAACCAACGCTTGCGGCACACTGTGGTCAAGAGTGTAATCCTCAAGCTTACCGTCAACAAACAGATAGACTCTTGTATCTCCGATATGCGCCCATCTTATATCACCCGCAATATGAACAAGCGCAAGCGTTGTCATCATATCTCCGTAATCGCCCTTGGACTTCTTGTCCATAAGGTCCTCTTGAACCTTGTAAAACGCATGAGATAAAAAATCATCCATATCAACCGTCTCGTCTTCAAATATGCGCTTAACGGAACCTACTGCGGTATCTGAAGCCACACGACCGAAGCCCTGTCCTCCAAGCCCGTCTGCCACGCCATAAAGACATCTGTTAAAGGTTGCAATGGATATAACACTGTCCTCGTTGTAATTCCTATTACCTCTTCTTGTAAGATATGCGGATGTTATTTCGTAATTATCAAGTGATTGATTGAGGTTATCCATAAATGTGTCCCCCGTTTTTTAGTCACAATAGTATTATATAACAAAATTGAACTTATTTAAACAGCAAATTGTATAATTTGCTCAAAAAGTTTTTGTTTTATGTATGAATGTCAATAAATTGCACAATATTTAAGGATTTTACAGCTTTTCATCACATTTACAGAAAATGATTGTATAATATTCATAATTGACAGAGAAAGGAGTAGCTATGATTTTAGCAGACTATCATTTTCATTCATCATTTTCAAGCGATTCCGACACACCGCTTAAAGACCAGTTAGAAGCCGGAATATATGAACACGGTTTAAAATACATGTGTGTAACCGACCACTTAGACTACGATTGGTGTGAGGACCCGGAAGGTTTTGACTTTATGTTGGATACAGATCCTTACCTCAAGGAAGTTAATGAGTTAAGAGAAGCCTATAAAGGAAAAGCTTCTATAAGAACCGGTGTAGAACTTGGAATTCAATCACAGGTAAAGGAAGACTTAGAAGCATTTTACGCTAAATATAAAGACCGACTGGACTTTATCATCGCTTCGACTCACTTAGTGGAGCATATGGATCCTTATTATAAAGATTATTTCGACAGATTCAAGGATAAGAGTATATTAAGATACTTAGAAGTGACCCTTGATAACCTTGATGTATTCACGGACTTCTCGGTTTACGGCCATCTCGACTATGTAGCAAGATGTTCCGAGAGATTCGGAATTGAGTATAAGCCTGAAGAATACATGGATATATATGACGCTATCTTAAAGAAGATTATCTCACTTGGTAAGGGCATAGAGATTAATACTGCCGGGTTTAAGGCGGGACTTAGCTATGCTCATCCGCACCCTATTGTCTTAAAGAGATATAAAGATCTCGGCGGTGAGATTATAACAATAGGTTCCGACGCTCACGAATCTAAACATATCGCATATAACTTCAGCGCGGTTCCAGGTATCTTAAGAGATGCCGGATTTAAGTACTATACAGTATTTGAAAAGCTAAAACCTGAATTTATAAAGATTGATTGAATGATATGCGAGTAACACAACTCACAGACAATAAAAGCCGGTTGGAATTCTCCAACCGGCTTAAATAATTACTGTACTTTTTCTTTAACTTTAGCTGCCTTACCAATACGAGAACGTAAGTAATTAAGCTTAGCACGACGTACCTTACCACGGCGAACTACTTCAATCTTCTCTACGATAGGTGAATGAAGTGGCCATGTCTTCTCGACACCAACACCGTTAGAAATCTTACGAACAGTAAATGTCTCTCTTGAGCTTCCACCCTGACGCTTCATAACTGTTCCCTCAAATACCTGAGTACGCTCACGGTTACCCTCTTTAACCTTAGCGAATACCTTAATGGTATCACCAACTCTAAAGTCAGTAATCTCTTCCTTAAGCTGAGCCTGCTCAATCTCCTTAATGATATCGTTCATGTTGAACCTCCTATTCTTATTCGACGTTCTTAACGGATATACCGACAGAGGACCATCTAACTTTACAAACAACTCGAATATATTAACACACTATTCTATAAAATGCAAGCATTTTCTTGATTATTTGAAAATGCGCTCATGATCTAAACTCTTATAGACGTATTTGGTGTTTTCTTCTGCATCATCCATGTTAGAAAACTCAATATAATCGTCGTAGAACTTTAATTCATAAGCCTTACCACAGTAATATACAATAAGATTATGATAAGGCTCACTTGCCGTATCATTAGCTTCTACATTGACCTTCTTACCTATAGCTTTATTAAGCTTATATGCCACTGATTCTTTGGCGTCTGCGCTCATAAGCACATCGTCAAGATAGCATATATCTGCATCATATACGATCAACGGGATTGAAACATCGAAATCGTCTATAAAACTTCCGTCACCATAAAACGCATCTCCGATAAAAGACGCACCCTGACAATAATAAACCGTCCTTGGCTTCGAGTCAAAAACCACTCTGTCATTATCGTAGACAACAACAGCCATATATGAGTTATCGTCATTAACAATTGAGTAAGTATAGCTCTTTTTATCACTAAGAGCTGAAATCTTAGTCTTATTGTCTCTTATAGACTTAGAGAGCATAACCTTGAGACGCTTTAACACATCTTCATCGGTTATCGTTGTCTTAGCTTCAGAATTGTCACCGGCCTTACATATGAGTTTAGTAAATGTAGACTTACTAATCCTGTTCATAAGTTCAGTATAACTTACCGCATCCTCGGATGCATCAAGCGACTTGTACTTACTCTTAAGCTTTTCGTATTTTCTTTCTATTTCTTCGTTCTCAGTCAAAAGCTCTTTGTATGCATCCGTGTCCTTAACGTCTGATATCGCTATCTCCTGCTCGCCACAAGAGCATAATAACATCATAGTTAACAGTCCGGTTAAAAGAACTATCCAAATCTTAGGTTTCATATAAAATCACCTTATTTATTCTTTGCAACTACATCATCCGGCTTCTTAAAGATTGAATCTGCAGGCACATATCCTCTCACAAATGATAAAGGATATACATTGGTGTGACTGCCAATCACGGAACCCGGGTTAAGTACAGAGTTACATCCTACCTCAACATAATCACCGAGCATAGCGCCGAATTTCTTAAGTCCCGTCTCAACCCTTCCTTCAGGTGTCTTAACAGTAACAAGAGTCTTGTCTGACTTAACATTTGACGTGATAGACCCTGCTCCCATATGAGAATGGAATCCTAAGATAGAGTCTCCGACATAATTGTAATGAGGCACCTGCACAACATTAAACAGTATAACATTCTTAAGCTCAGTCGAATTGCCGACAACGCACTTCTCACCGACAAGTGCATTGCCTCTTATAAATGCACATTGTCTCACTTCCGTATCCCTTCCAATGATACACGGTCCCTTGATATAAGCACTGTCAAATACTGAAGCAGTCTTGTGAATCCAGATTGCCTCTCCTCTCTTCTCATACTCATCCTTCGGAAGTTTCTCTCCAAGTTCCAGTATAAACTCTCCGATATGAGGAAGCACCTCCCAAGGGTACTCATACCTCTCAAGTAATTCCTTTGCAATTGTCTGCTCCAAATCATAAAGAGCACTAATCTTTAATTCCTCCATCGTTTTATCTCCCTTTCTTACTCTTATAATACGGTGATACCTGATTAAACAGGTAAAGCATCTGATTCTTATTGTTAAGTCCCTTGACATTGTTGGTAAGCTTGCCAACGTAATCCTCAAGTTTCTTCATGTATTCATCTGAAGTAACAGCTCCGTCAGCAACCATCGACAGCCCCTTCTCCCAACTTGCTGTTAGTTCAGGGTTAAGCATCGACTTAATCGAATGGTCAACGACATCATATATCATCTCGCCAAGCAAGGTAGGTGCAAGCACCTGAGTCTTACCATTAATGGAAATGTATCCGTTATTGCTAAGCTTCTTGATAATCTCAGCCCTTGTTGCAGAAGTTCCAATACCACTACCCTTAATCTGTGACCTTAACTCTTCATCCTCTATAAGCTTACCGGCATTCTCCATAGCAAGAATTATAGAACCGGAGTTATAAGGCTTAGGTGGAGAAGACTCTCCTTCCTTGATAACAATATCCTTGAA
This sequence comes from uncultured Lachnospiraceae bacterium, assembly GCA_947169385.1. GTDB lineage: Bacteria > Bacillota > Clostridia > Lachnospirales > Lachnospiraceae > NC2004. Next base: position 9,682 of record CAMVPR010000067.1, read on the forward strand.
ACTAAGCTTATCACCCTTCTTAAGAGAAGATATAGCTTTTAACAAAGCCTCATCAAGTGATTCCTCTTCCGATTCGTCACCCTCCTTAGCTTCTTCCTTCTTCTTACGTCCAAAAGAATGATTAGCCACCTTAAGATATCCGTCTTTAGCCAAGACTTTAGTCGTAGAGAAGAAATGCTCACCATCTATCTCAGACTCTATCGAATACTTCTTATATTCTGCTGCCGGATAGAAAATGCTTACAAATCTCCTTGCAATAAGCTCATAAACCTTAGCTTCAAGCTCTGACACCCTTGATAATTGCGACAACCCCTGTCCTGTCGGTATTATAGCATAGTGATCTGTAATCTGCTTGTCATTGACATATCTTGACTTGTGGATGTTCTTATATCCTTCCTTGTCAACCACATACTTAGCATACACTCCAACAGGAGGATACGAAGAAAGCCCCCTAAGATTCTTATAAATCTCCTTGGCTACCGCAGTTGATAAAACTCTTGCATCAGTTCTTGGATAAGTAACAAGCTTCTTCTCATATAGATTCTGAACAATATTAAGTGTCTCATCGGGTCTTATCTTAAAAAACCTTGAGCAGTCATTCTGTAATTCTGCCAAGTTATATAACATCGGAGGATTCTTCTTCTCCGTCTTCTTATCAATCTTAACTATCGTACTCACTAAAGGGTCAACTTTCTTAAGACGCGCTACCAATTCTTCTGCCGTAGCTCTCTCCTTAAAACCGTTGCCCTTATCTCCGTAAAGATACGGGGTATTAAAGTACATCGAGCCCTCAACAGCCCTCCACTCCATATCAAAGTCCTTGCCCGCTAAAGATGCGATAGCATTTACCTTGAAGAAAGGAACCTTTATAAAATTCCTTATCTCTCGCTCTCTTCTTACAATCATACCAAGGACACATGTCATAACTCTTCCGACAGCTACAACAACATTCTTGTCTCGCTTAAGAAAGTCCCTCATAGGAAAACCGTATTTAAGAGTAAGTGCTCTCGAAAAATTAATTCCCATAAGGTAATCTTCCTTGGCTCTAAGATAAGCAGAATCTGACATATTGTCATATTCCGAAAGAGGCTTGGCATTCTTGATCCCCTTTAATATCTCTTCTTCCGTCTGAGAGTCAATCCATACTCTGCGCTTGTCCTTAGTTGCAGGAACCTTAGCTTCCTGATCGACCAACCTATATATATACTCTCCTTCTCGACCCGAGTCAGTGCAGACATATATCCTCTCGACATCATCACGATTAAGAAGCCTCTTAACTATATTAAATTGCTTACTCGCAGAAGGAATAACCTCGTAGCGCCACTCATCAGGAAGAAAAGGCAGCGTATCAAACCGCCACCTTTTAAGCTCAGGATCATATGCATCCGGGTAACTCATGGTTATAAGATGTCCGTAACACCATGTTACAATGGCATCCGGCGCTTCTAAATAACCATCCTCTCTCTTGCAATCAAGCTTTAATGCTTTGGCAAATTCTTGAGCTACACTTGGTTTCTCTGCTATATAAACAGATTTCATCAATTCACCACTTTATGTATTCTATTCTACTATACTAACTGCAACCGCCAAAGCACCCGGTCCTATATGACATGATATCGACAGTGAAAGTGGCTGTAATTCCACTTTATTCATATTAGGAAATCTCTCCATAATCTCGTCTGCCCATATCTTAGCTTCTTCTACATCATAAGAATATGCCATCTCAAGATGCATGTTCTTACCTTCAAATCTCTCTTTTAAATCCTTCTCAATAGCGTCAAGCATAGTCTTCTTGGCTATCTTCATACCTCTCGCCTTGGAGTACGCATCAAGCTTCTCACCCTGAATAGTAAGGACAGGCTTAAGGTTAAGAACAGAACCAATTGCCGCACCTGCAGCAGTTACTCTTCCACCTTTCTTAAGGTAAGTAAGAGTATCAACAGTAATATATATACTTGACTCGAACTTGTCTCTTATCAGAATATCCTTAATCTCTTTAGCTGTCTTGCCCTCTTTCGCAAGCTTAATTGCATCTAAGACACTCTGTTTCTGAGTAACCGATATCCTCTGATTATCTACAACATATACTTTATTATCATAATCTTCAGCTAACATAGTCGCTGTATGACACGAACTGCTAAGACCGCTCGACATAGGAATATGAACAATCTCATCATAATCTGCGAGTA
>CAMVPR010000068.1 GCA_947169385.1 uncultured Lachnospiraceae bacterium
AGTCACATTGCCCTTCTTCGAAGGGCAAAGATCCTTCGCTCCGCTCAGGATGACATGATATCATTTATCACGTAAAAAATGGAGCACAATGTGCTCCGCTACGATATTGTTTGATAAAAAGAAAAATAGCAACCACCCGATTAAGGGTTAAGGTTGCTATACTGCAATTATTTAAGAACACTGTTAATGGCGTTCTTAACATCTTCTTTCTTGATATCGACTTTCTTGGTCTTGTCATTAATCTTATCAATGACATCGTCAACAACTTTAGAATTGAGTGCTTGATCAGCAGCTTTCTTGATGTCGTTCTTGTCGATATTCTTGGCGAGATTCGCCGCTTCTTTTTTGATATCCATAATAACCCTCCGTATAGTTTTATTTTAAATATTGTATCAAATTCGAAATTTTATAGCAAGTATTTGCAGGTTAATCCAATTTTATATATTCCGCATCAATCCCCAAAGTGACATCCCCTTGGGGTACTTAAGCTATACAATAGGGATATCATCTCCGACTAGTCAAAATCCTTCGCTTCGCTCAGGACGACATGAATGTAAGTGAAGGATGATATGAATAAATACATTTTTTTCTATCAATTCCTTACTTATGTGTTATAATATAATTTATAAAAGGAGTTGATGATATGAGAGCGAACAATTCATCCGTTGATAAATCTGTAATCTTAGAGTTTAATGAGTTTATACACAATAACAGAATCAAGGTTAACAAGTACCTTAATATCATTCTGTGGTTCTTTATCATGACTGGGCCATCGATTGCAATCGGTCTTAAGTTAGGCATCTTTCACGATATAGAATATAAGACGTGCATGGGTATCTCTGCGATTACTTTCCTCATGGCGGCGATTCATTTTCTGCTGTTAAAGAAGTTCCCGGGTGCGGTTACAACGAGTGTTTTTGCTCTTTTAGCACTTGATGGATTGCTTGTCTACATGGATTATAAGCACGTTGCGATATTCCTCACCTGGTTTTTGGTTCCGGTTTTGAGCATACTGTTTTGTGAGCGCATTATTTTCATTTTCGCACTTATTGTAAATTATATGTTTATGCTTATTTCAACGTGGGTATCAGCGTCACATGATGTCACATTTGACAAGATGCACATGACTTCGTTTTCATACTTTATGGAAAAGATTGGCGGCTTCACCATCGAGACGATCGTTATGCTTCTCGCAGGATATATCGTAAGCAAGCTTAGTATCGATTATTTCAAAAGCCTTATCAGCCAGCAGGCCGAGATTATTCAGCAAGAGAAGCAAATGCAGGAAAAGATAGAGATTCTTGATTCGATGGCTGAGATTTACGACAATGTCAACCTTATCAACTTTATCGATAACACTGAGATGTCGCTTCGTGACGGTGCGCAACAGAAGCACGGAATCGACTTGAATACACAGACACACACACTTATGAACCAGCGTATCAAGCAACAGGTTATGCCTGACCAACTTGAGGATTTCCTTAAGTTTACGGACATCAAGACTATCAGGTCCAGACTTACTAACAAGAAGCTTATCAGTGCCGATTTTATCGATGTTGTGACAGGTTGGTTTAGGGCGCAGTACATTACTGTTGACGCCACTTTAGACGGCATCCCTAATGTTATTATATACACAACGAGAAATGTTGACGATGAGAAACGTCGTGAAGAGCACCTTATAAGACTTTCTCTTACTGACGAGCTCACGAGGCTTTATAATCGACGTTGCTATGAGGAGGATCTTAACGAGATTAGGGAGAATGGTATCGACGAGAATTTTGTCTTGCTTTCCGTTGATGTCAACGGCTTAAAGAAGATTAATGATACTCTGGGTCACGCTGCGGGAGATGAGCTTATCAAGGGAGCTGCCGATTGTATTGCACTTTCAGTAAGGCATATTGGCAAGGTCTATAGAACCGGCGGTGACGAGTTCTTTGCGATTATAAGAAGTGAGGATCCTGAGAGCGTTTGCCAGGATATTAAGGATAAAGCTTCAGAATGGCATGGAGTTTACTCCGATAAGATGTCGATGTCACTAGGCTTCGCAACCCATAAAGAGAAACCTAAAGCAACAATTGACGAGCTTGAACATATCGCAGACGCAAGAATGTATGAGGACAAGGAGCGATATTACAAGGAGAACGGCATCGAACGCAGGAGATAAGTTATAACGATAGTTATAAGGTTTTATCACATTTATTTGGGTGGATATCACTTGACAAATGTTGTAATATATATTGGAGTTATTCTACAGTCTGGAGGGACATGCTTATGAAGAGATTTAGAATTATTACAGCGTTTTTGCTGATATTTACAGTGATGTTTAGCACCCCGAACTTTATATCATTTGCAGAAGCTGCAGAGGTAAGCGGATACATCAATATATTTTATAAGACGTCAGAGGATGACACCAAGTGTGTTTGGAAGGTGCCTGTTTCTGCAGGCGAGCAGGTCTTCTTAACCTCCAATCAGGTGGAGGATTTTGATTCCGAGAAGGACATCTTGTTAAGCGGCAATACATTTTACGGAGTTATAGTAACTAAGTATGACGAGAGTAGGGATGCGGCTTACGGTGTATCAGGTCCTGCTGATGCTGATTGGTATCTAAGTTCTCTTTCAGATTCGGATATTTACTATACTTCGCAGTCGTATTACAACGCTAACGAGTATTTCTTTGAAGATGACATTTACGAGGAATCTGAGGGTTCAAGCGGTTCGTCGCTTTCCGGTTCGGTAGTTCTTCCGGGTGTTAAGGAGATGTACTCGATATCATTTGCAAGCTGTGACGCCACTTCAGGTGAATATGTCAATCCGGTTAACGGCTACAAGAGCAGGATTTTTACTTACTCAAAAGGCGACAAGGTTCTGAAGTTCGTGCTTTCGACTGATTACAGGAATGAAGATGCGCAAAGCACAAGTGGCAATGCGGTTTATATGAATACAGCCAACAGCGGCTCTTACTATATCGAGGTTTTAGGCGATTCTTCAGATATCGCGCTTCAACTTACCGACGCTGGCGATGCTAATCTTGGTTCGTCGATTGCTCCGTTTGACAATAATAGAGTGTATTTGGGTAGTGTGCCGGATGTGAAGAATTATATGGCATATTTTTGCAGCATTAAGCATATCGCCCAGAGCGTGTCAATTACGCCGACATCTAAGACATTTAAGTATTCTAAGGTTAAGAAGAGCAAGCAGACATTTACAATAAAAGACAAAAATAAAGTAGGATACTATTACGAGAGCACCAAGACCAAGTACGTAACGGTTAATCAGAATGGTAAGGTTACAGTGAATAAGAAGACCCCTAGGGGAACATACAAGATTAATGTTGCTGTTTTACAGAATACCGATTTTGATGATGTGACCAAGACGTTGGTTTATTATGATTATGCAGTTAAGACTGTTAAAGTAAAAGTTAAGTAATTGATAAGGACGGGGGATTATAACCTCCGTCCTTGTTTTAACTAAGTCCTTTAAGTAGAGTCCAAAAAGCTCCATCTTTAAAATTCTTGCCGGTCTTGTTAGACAAGAGAATATATTGAAGCTTAGTACCTTTATATTCATCAAGCTGAATGACGTTATTCTTGTCGATCAGCTTATTATTCTCGCCCTTTCTAGGGTTGATGTCCGACCAGGTTCCACAATAGAAGTACTGAGGTCTGGACTTCGCTTCTCTGACATAGCACACATAGTATACTGTGTATTTAGAGTGCGAAGTAGATGATGCCCCGGTTGCGTTACTTCCAACTCCGACCATCAAAAGATAAGGTTCATTCCCCGTCAAATCAGCTGTCTTAAATACATCTTTAGCAAAATCCGTGCCTGATGCATCGATATCCTGATTGGCGTTAGAGATTACTTTCGCGCTTGGGATAATGCTATCTCCTGCTGCTATCTCGCCGCCTGTCTTGCCGTAAAGCTCAGTAATTCCGGCTTGCGTTGCGTTCAGGCAATTCTTAGCATTTAGAACATCCTGCTCATCCTTCGCCCTGTCGATATATCCTATAAGCGCGGGGATAAGTATTGCCGCAAGAATAGCCAGGATTACCAGAACCACAATCAGCTCAACCAGCGTAAAACCTTTATTATTAATACGTCTATGCGTACTCATATTACCATCTCCAAAACATGATATAAACATTCTACATAATATATCGGCAATATGCAAGATTATGATAGGTGTAAAATGAACAAATTATCATGTCTGTCATTTTCATGAGCCGTCTTTGTTTTGCTTGACAAATGTCTAATAAAGCGTGAAAATATAACCATAAACGCATTTATAAGGAGGTCAATATGCTCAAGAAACTATTACTTGTAGTAACAATGATAATGATAGCATTTGCAAGCAAGACAGATGCTTCTGCCGCTGGCTCGGTACTTTCGGCCGACGCTACTCTAGAACAGATTTCAGCTGACGCTTCGATAATCGTAGCTTCAGAGGGTGATTTCTCAATCAACGCACAAGGTTACATCATCGCTTATAACGGCGACAAGCTCAATGTGACCGAGATCGCAATTCCAAGAACAATTTCCGGCACTACAGTTACCGGTATCGACGAGGGCGCACTTTCTAACTGCCCTAATCTAAAGAGTATCTATGTTCCTGACTCAGTAACATTTTTCGGTTCACAGGCATTTGCAAGAGACTATAGCCTTAACTCAATCGTTCCTTATTCGGGTGATTCGCCAAATGAAACCGCATCCGGCAAGGTTATTCTTCCTAAGAATATCCAGACCATTTCTGCTGATGCTTTCCTTAAATGTAAGGGGATTTCGACATTTGCAATCGATCCTTCCAACCCTTATTTTACAGTTACAACACTTGATTCGAATACAATGTTGGCTGCTGAGGATGTTGAGGAGGGCTCAGGTCTTTTGACTGGTTTCATGATTATGAGTAAGGACAAGACAACACTCGTTCGTTCAGCTCCTGCTTACGATCAGCACGGTAAAGGAATCGAGACTATTCCTTCTTCTGTTGTCAATGTCGGTCCATACTCAATGGAGGCACTTCACATCTGCGGACAGTCGTTTACATTTCCTGCTGCTACGGTAAATGTTGGAGCATACGCTTTCTACGGATGCAACAACTTGGGAGTATTGAACTTCCCTGAGGGATGCTCACTTACTACTATTGGCGATTTTGCATTTACACACAATGACAATCTTAGGGCTTCACTTCCTGCAACTCTTACCAAGATGGGCGAGTATTGTTTTGCGCAGTGCAACAATATTATGATTGATTTCGCTAACACTGCTATCACGGAAGTTCCTGCTTATTGCTTCTTCGAGTCGGTCAACTTAAGATGCTTGAGCGACGTTGCGAGTGCAGAGGCAAGCGGTGTTGCACTTCCTGCTGAGGGTGCACTTTTGGTATTCCCTAAGGAACTTCAGTCGATTGAGGCTTACGCTTTTAAAGAGTGTAACAACTTAAATACAATATTCTTCCTTGGCAACAAGCTTAAAAAGCTTGGTACAGGAGCGTTCCAGGGATGCCAGAATCTTCACTTGATTGACATTCCTTACGGTGTTGTCGAGATAGAGAATTATACATTTGACGGCTGTCAAAACTTAAATACAATCATTCTTCCGGATACTGTCGAGATAATTGGCGACTGTGCATTCAGAGACAACAGAAACATTCACGAGTTCGTTATTCCTGAGGGTGTAAGCCACATTTCCAATTCAAGTTTCGAGGGTGCCAATACCGATGAGATTGACACTTCCAAGAATGAGTATTCACAGCAATACATCAAGGGTGCTCTTCCTGAGAATGGAACAGTTTTCGAGATTGGCGGCGTTAAGTACAAGGTTCTTAACAACGAGAAACTCACTCTTGCTGTTACTGGACTTGTTAACAAGAAAGCCAAGACTGCAACTGTTACCGCTACTGTTTGGAAGAACGGATACGGTTTTAAAGTTACTCAGATTGCGAAAAATGCTTTCAAGAATTGCAAGAAGCTTAAGAAGCTAAACCTTCTTACCAAATCGCTTAAGAAGGTCGGCAAGAACTCATTTAAAGGCGTTAAGAAGAATATCAAGATTAAGGTTCCTAAGAAGAATCTCAAGAAGTACAAGAAGCTTCTTAAGAAGAAAGCGACCGGCCTTAAGAAATCAGCTAAGATTACCAAATAGCATTTTCCGGTGCAAAGATAATTAATTCTTTGCACCTTTTTTATTTCATGTTAAAATATAATTAGTTGCTGGTTTCATTTGCACAAATAGGAGGTTACTATGATTTACAATGATTTTCAGGGGAAGAAGCTATCTGCTCTTGGTATGGGTAATATGAGGCTTCCGGTTCTTAACGGCGACGATAGTAAGATTGATGTGGATGCTGCGAGAGAGATGTTTGAGTACTGTATGAAGTCAGGTATCAATTATTACGATACCGCTTATGGGTATCACGCAGGACAGTCTGAGATTGTCGTTGGCGAGCTTCTAAAGGCTTACGACAGAGAGAGCTTTTATCTCGCATCGAAGTTCCCGGGATACGACCTTAACAACATGCCGAAGATTAAGGAGATTTTTCCGGATCAGCTCAAGAAATGTCAGGTAGATTATTTTGATTTTTATATGTTCCACAATGTTTGCGAGCTCAATATTAATCAATATCTTGACCCGCAGTACGGAATTTATGATTATCTCATGGAACAGAAGAAAGCCGGCAAGATAAAGCATCTGGGTTTCTCTGCGCACGGCGATTATGATGTTATGAAGAGGTTTTTAGAGGCGTACGGCAAGGATATGGAGTTTTGTCAGATTGAGCTTAATTACTATGACTACAGATTCCAGAATGCCAAGGCGAAGGTTGAACTCCTTAAGGAATGGAACATTCCTGTGTGGGTTATGGAGCCTGTGAGAGGCGGACAGCTTGCAACGCTTCCTGAAGAACAGGCTGCCAAGCTTAAAGAAGCAAGGCCTGACGAGGATGTTCCGGCATGGGCGTTTAGATTCCTGCAATCATTTCCTACAGTTACGGTCACACTTTCGGGAATGTCTAATATGGATCAGCTCAAGTCAAATGTTAAAACTTACGAGGAGAACAAACCTCTTAGCGATGACGAGATGAAGCTTATCTTAGGAATTGCAGATGAGATGATTGAGCGCACTGCAGTTCCTTGTACAGCGTGTCATTACTGTGTTCCTCATTGTCCTATGAAGCTTGATATTCCATTCTTATTAAAGCTTTACAACGAGGCTATGGCAGATGGTTCCGGTTCATTTATTGCTCCTATGGCGCTTGCATCTCTGGATGCAGACAAGCAGCCGGAGAGTTGTATCAATTGCCACAGTTGCGAGAAGGTATGTCCTCAAACTATTCATATTCCTGAGGAGCTTAAGAAGTTCGCAGTCAAGATGGGGAGAGCATAATACAGTATTAAAGGGTAATTGGGAGTTACCAATTACCCTTATTTTATTCCGGTAATAGTCCATTTATTAGTATCACAAATATCAATACAGGTAGCACGTATTTAAAATACCAGGTGAGTTTGGATGTCATTTTAAAACCTTCACCGGTGTTGATTTCATCTAAACATTTGTCAGCGCCCCATCCGAATTTATAGGAGCAGAATATCGAGAAGATAAAAGCTCCGAGCGGCAGTAGGATATTACCTACGATGAAGTCCTCTGCAGATAATATGTCCCTTCCACCGAGCAAATGAACATTTGACCAAAGATTATGCCCGAGTACACAAGGTAAGCTTGCAAATACTAGAAATACCAGGTTAAAGATAACCGACTTGATTCTGCTGAATCCCATGTTATCAATCGATGCTCCTACGATGTTCTCAAATACCGCTGTAACGGTCGAGAAGCTTGCGAAAAGCATGAAGAGGAAGAATAATGTACCCCATACTCTTCCGCCCGGCATATTGACAAATACGCTCGGTAGAGTGATAAATATCAACGATGGTCCTTGGTCCGGTTCAATTCCGTAGGAAAAGCACGCGGGGAAGATAATCAATCCTGACATAATAGCGACAAATGTATCTAGACTCGCGATTCTAACCGCTTCGCCGGTTATCGCTTTCTTCTTGGACATATAGCTTCCGAATATCTCCATCGTTGCAATTCCGATTGACAAAGTGAAAAATGAATGGTTCATCGCGGCAGAAATCATCTTAAGGAATCCTGCTTTTTCAACATTTGCCCAATTAGGCATAAGGTAGAAACTTAAGCCCTTGCTTGCGTTAGGGAGTGTTACCGAGTTGATGACTAAGACTGCAATCAAGACCAGCAGGCCTATCATCATGGTTTTGTTGACGCGCTCAAGACCGTTCTTGACACCGAAACTAACTACGATGAAACCGACGAGTACCACAAGCTCTGTATATATCGTCATTTCGACCGGACTTGCCATCAGGCTGTTGAAGATGTCAGGAACGTCTTCGGTTGTGACATTTTCAAATCGACCCGTGAGAAAATACCAGAAATACGCCACCATCCAACCGGCAACAGTGGTGTAATACATCATCAAAATGTAACATCCTGCCATACATAGCCATCCATGCAAATGCCACTTGTGCCCGGGGCGTTCAAGCGTCTGATACGCCTTGATGATTGTGTGACCGGTAGCTCGACCTATTGCGAGCTCCATAGTTAGGACAGGTACTCCCATAAGTACCAGAAAAATAAGGTAAAACAATACGAATATTGCACCGCCGTTCTCTCCTGCTATATAAGGGAACTTCCATACATTTCCAATTCCTACCGCGCATCCCGCGCTTACTAATATAAAACCAAGGCGGCTTCTGAATCCTTCATTCATTGCTATCTAAACCTCACTTAATATTTTGCTTAATTGAGTATATCATAAGCAAAGATTTGTGTCATCTTATATTCTATTAATGTCAGCCTTAAAACTCGTTTATATCATCTTTCAATCACATTCATGTCATCCTGAGCGAAGCGAAGGATCATTGCCCTTCGAAGAAGGGCAATACTTCTTCAAGCTTTGGTATTCATAAAGTTACGGTAACTGTTATACCGCATCGCTAAATTCAGCTTTCGTCTACGACTCGGCTTCATTAAGCTCCCGGCATATATTCTCACTAATCTCACTTCGTTCGATAAGTGTTCATATTATCCCTCATTTCATTCGGGATAAAGATTCTTCGCTTACGCTCAGAATGACATGTATTTGACATGTGTTAGTATGTTAAAAGCTTAACTAAATGACATTAGGACAGTCCCCCTTGGGTACTTAGAACATCAAGATCATTGCATAAAACGCTTGCAATATACTAACGTTAGTGCTATATTATACATACAAAGAGGTGCTATCTGATAGATGGTTTACCTCAGGTTAGTATGTTATAAAAATAGCAACCTTAACCTTTGGCGGGGTGGTTGCTATTTTTCTTTTTATCGTTAATTATGTCACACACGAGTTCTATAATGCTAACAATAGCACATATTACTGATGCGATAACACCAATGATAGAAATCAAAAAAGCGTATCCTCCTCTCAACAATACTATCTGCATACAAACTCCTCCTTTCGCAGAAGCCCGCGCATAAGCACGTCAAAAAGAGGCAAACCACCTACCATCATAGATAGCACCTTATATGAAATTATATAATAGAACATGTTTTCTGTCAATAGTGATTAATATTATTAAAGCATAAAATCAGTTTTAACATATATCATCGTGGCGGAGCACATTGTGCTCCATTATATTATTCTGTTCCTTACTATATTACGGTTTCCTTTCTATGTCATCCTTCTATCCGTTCATGTCATCCTGAGCGGAGCGAAGGATCTTTGCCCTTCGAAGAAGGGCAATATATAAAAAATGGTGCAGCCCCCGCATATCTCCAATGCAGGTCTACACCTTGTACTA
>CAMVPR010000069.1 GCA_947169385.1 uncultured Lachnospiraceae bacterium
ATTGTGGTATAGTAGGTAGATGTAGGCTATAGGCTTACATCTACTTTTTTTTGGAGGTTTTATAATGATTAAGAAGTTTTTTACATTTATGATGATTGCGATGGTTGTTTCATTTACCGGGTGTGGTGCTGACGACAACGCATTTGGAACCAATGGAGATCAGAACATTAACGATGAGCAGAGTGCCGATAATCAGGATGAAAGTGCTTCTGATGAGTCAAATGACAGTGGCTCTAACGGTGTGCTTGCTAAGGGTGACGTTGCTCCTGATTTTAGTGTCGAGCTCTCAGGTGGCGGAAGTTTTAAGCTTTCTGAGAATAAGGGCAAGGTAGTTCTTATCAATATCTGGGCTACATGGTGCGGACCTTGTGTCGGCGAGATGCCTGCATTTGAAAAACTTAACAGCGAGTACGGTGATGAACTTGCTATCGTATGTGTTAATTCGATGGAAGATAAGGGGACTGTTGATTCCTTTATTAAAGAGAATGGTTACACTTTCCCTATTGCTTATGATGAGCAGGGTATTATGAATAATCTTTATCCTACAGAAGGTATTCCTTACACTGTTATTGTTGGTAAGGATGGTAAGATTGCCAAGATAGAAGTTGGTGCAAATGATGCCGATTCACAGTACAAACTCTACAAGAGTGCGATTGACAAAGCTCTTAAATAATACGGTGGTTATATGAATTATATTAAGTATAATAAGGCAAATGTTATCAGGGCTGTTGTTATAGTTGTAGCGATTTCGCTTATTGTTGTCGGTGTTCTTAACGGTGGCTTTAAGGATACATTTAACAAGGCAATACACATTTGCTATGAGTGCATAGGGATAGGATGAGGTTATGATGGAATTGTTTAAAGATCGAAAAAGAAGGCTCGTTCAGGTTATCTCTGCTGTGCTTTACAACTGTAATTTTACCGGGTTTGCTAAAGGGTCTATCTATCAGGGTGAGCTTAAAGGTGCTTGTGTTCCGGGACTTAATTGTTATTCGTGTCCCGGTGCTATTGGGGCGTGCCCGCTAGGTTCCTTACAGTCTGCTTTGGTTTCTTCTAAGTACAAGTTCCCCTATTACATTTTGGGGATGTTATTGCTTATTGGGATACTTTTTGGAAGAGTTGTTTGCGGGTTCTTATGTCCGTTTGGACTTTTACAGGATTTGCTTTATAAGATTCCTACTCCTAAGTTAAAGAAGAGCAAGGTCACGAGGATATTGTCATATCTTAAGTATGTGATTCTTCTTGTGTTAGTTATTGGGATACCTATTGTTCTTCATATTCCGGGATTTTGCAAGTATATCTGTCCGCAAGGGACTATTGAGGGCGGTATAATTCTTACTGCACTTAATGAGCCACTTCGGAAGCTTACGGGAGCGCTCTTTATATGGAAGCTTTCTCTTATGATATTAATGCTTCTTACTATGATTAGTGTGTTTAGGTGCTTCTGCAGATTTATATGTCCTTTGGGGGCGATTTATTCTTTTTTTAATAAGGTTTCTATTACCGGGGTTAAGGTTGATGAGGAAAGATGTGTTAACTGTAACATTTGTGTAAATGAATGCAAGATGGATGTTATGAAGGTGGCGGATCATGAGTGCATTCATTGTGGCGAGTGCATAAATAAATGTCCTGTTAGTGCGATTAGGTATAAGACTCTTTCGGGTGACTTTCGTTCTGAGCAAAGTGAGGAATTGTAAATGACGATCCCGGCAACACAATGCTACGTCGGACACGCTTGCGCTTCGGTAAAAACGTAACGGTACTAAATTCGTGCTGCGTAAAACTTGCACTCATTAAGTACCGACGTTTTTATAGAGTCCGACTTAAGCATAAGTGTAGCCGTGCTCTGAATGTATTACTTGTATGTCATTCTGAGCGAAGCGAAGAATCTTTGACCTTCGAAGAAGGTCAACACATCTTGTATTAGTTTGGTCGGTGTGTTATACTATGGTGCGGATTTTAATAATACGAATGGAGGACTATTATGAATATTGTATGTTTAGATATGGAAGGCGTTTTGGTTCCTGAGATTTGGATTGCATTTGCTGAGGAGACAGGTATCCCTGAGCTTAAGAGAACTACAAGGGATGAGCCAGACTACGATAAGCTTATGAAGTACAGACTTGATATCTTAAAGGAGCATGGTCTTGGACTCAAGGAGATTCAGGCTACTATTGCCAAGATTGATCCTATGCCTGGTGCTAAAGAGTTCTTGGATGAGCTTCGTTCAATCACTCAGGTTATTATTCTTAGTGATACATTTGAGCAGTTCGCAACTCCTCTTATGGAGAAGCTTGGATGGCCTACTATTTTCTGTAACACATTAGAGGTTGCTGACAACGGCGAGATTACAGGATATAAGATGAGATGTGAGAAGTCTAAGCTCACTACCGTTAAGGCTTTACAGTCTATCGGATATGATACCATTGCAAGTGGTGATAGCCATAACGATCTTGGTATGATTTTAGCCAGCAAGGCAGGCTTCCTCTTTAAGAGTACAGATGCAATTAAGGCAGAATATCCTGACCTTCCTGCATTTGAAGAATATGATGAACTCTTGGATGCAATCAAGAAAGCGTTATAATAATATGAAGGGCGGCTCATAGCGAGCCGCCTTTATTATATGCTTAATTTCTCCATTAAAGCTTCTTGTAATACATTAGAGAAATTGATATTGTTCTTTAGTGCCTCTTCGTTTAGCCATGCTGGTATAGAGAGTGTCTTCTTGACAGATTGTGAATTATGCTTCTTCTGATAATCGAAGTAGTTGAATTCTATAAGGATAATTCTGTCATCTTCTTCTACTATAATATCGGTTGGTTCTGAAGCAGGAATTACATTATCGTTATTCAAATCATCTATAATGTATAATCCAAGTGCGTCCATCGCCATTTCGTAAGCTTCTTCCACAGTGTCACCTTCTGTAATACATCCGGGTAAATCAGGAAATGTAACTGTGTATCCACCTTCGTCAGCAGAATGAAATACAGCCGGATAGAATAATCTCTTTCTCATTGTAATCATCCTTTCTAATCTTGATTAATGCCTGCAGTCTTAAGAATACTATGTTCGGTACCTTTCTTAAGCTCCTTACTATGCATTGGAACTATAACAGTTGTATTAGTTTCAATGTTTCGTAATTTAACATGAGAACCGTTTTGTGATACTACTTTAAAACCGTTAGATTCAAGTAGTTTTACCATGTCTTTAGGTTTCATTGGCATACTATCACCTCTGTCAACATTATAATACGTATAAATACGTATGTCAAATAATGAATATATATGTTGACAAAATAACAGTGTTATGTAATAATGCAAATGTACATAACAGTGTTATCTAAAGTGAGGTTTATATGACACAAGATAAAGAAACCAAAGACAGATTAATGGCTTGTGCTAAAGAGGAATTTATTTCGAAGGGATACACTAAGGCGTCGCTTCGAAGTATATGTAAGAATGCGGGAGTTACGACAGGTGCGCTATATTTCTTTTTTAAGGACAAGGATGACTTATTTATCAGTATTGCCAAAGAACCGTTAGATGAGCTCAAGGCAGTGATAAGCGATCATTTTTCTAGTGAAGCTCTTGTTCCGATTAAAGGTATAGATTTTAGCCGTGAAGATTTCTTAGAAGATTTTGCTGCTGCCTATTCAGTTCTTGAATGTCTTTATAAATACAAGGATGAGTTTGATGTCATTCTTAATAAAGCACAAGGGTCAAGTTTAGAGGGAGTTGTTGATAGTTATGTAGACTATCTGTATGACCATTATCTTAAACTGTTTTGTGGGATGAAAGGTTATAAATCTTCTAAAGAGTTAACTGATGAAGATCGGTTTATTGTTCATTTTATGTCGCATGATCAGGTAGATGTCTTTACTCACATTCTTGCTCACTGTAAGGACTTAAATGAGGCCAAGAAGCAGATGAAGGGAATGTTTGAATATATGATAGGCGGTTGGTTGGCTGTTATTAAAGGTATTATATGATTAATAAGGTGAGAGGTTTATTTCTCTCACCTATAAATATAACATTTGCATAACGGTGTTATGTGAAAGAATGCTCATGTATTTTAATAATGATGGAGGTATATTATGTACGTAGAAGTATCTAACGTTAAGAAAAGTTATGGCGAGGGAGGAAGTCATGTTCAAGTATTGAAGGGTGTTACGGCGGGAGTTGAACGAGGTGAAATGTGTGTAATACAGGGAACTTCAGGCTCCGGCAAATCAACTTTGCTTAACTGTATTGGTGGCCTTGATGATGTAGATAGCGGCTCTATTAAGATAGGCGGAGAAGAGATTGTTGGATTGAAGAAAGACGAACTATATGATTATCGTAGAGACACCATCGGATTCATTTTCCAATTTTATAACCTTATTCCGAATTTAACTGTCAGGGAAAATATTGAGGTGTGCCGTTATCTGACTGATAGTCCGCTTGATATGGAGGAGCTGCTTAATGTACTTGGACTGAAAGAACATGAGAATAAGTTCCCTTCACAACTTTCAGGCGGACAGCAACAGCGTACGGCGATAGCCAGAGCGTTGATCAAGAATCCTAAACTTTTACTTTGTGACGAGCCAACAGGTGCGTTAGATTCCAATACTTCAAGGGATATACTCATTTTACTTGAAGAGATTAATAGGAAGTACCAGACTACCATGCTTATAGTCACACATAATAATTCGATTAAAGATATGGTTCACAGGGTTATTTATCTTAAAGATGGGGAAGTTATGAAGACGTATGTTAACGATGTAATTGTTCCGGCAAGAGAATTGGAGGACTTGTAATTATGCAAAAAGTCTTAAGGAAAAGGGTTATAAGAAGCCTTAAAAAACATTTTGTCAGATATACCATGTTGGGTCTTATGATAGCAATGGCAATCTTTCTTGTTGTTACTATTGTTGGTTCGGCTGAAACTCTGACTAAAGGAACCAAAGATTTGGCTTCTGACAGTTGTGTTGAAGACGGTGAATTTGAAGTGTTTGTGCCTCTTTCGGCAAATGAAGAAGAGCACATTAAGAATATGGATATCGCTCTAAATGAACAGTTCTACTATGATTATCAATTAGAGGATGAAGAAGATGTAACATTAAGATTATTCAAGGTGAGGGATGATATTAACAAGCTTCATTATGTTTCAGGTGAAGAGCCAAGTGATATTAATGAGATAGCTTTAGAAAAACGATATGCAGCTGAACATAATGTAAAGGTTAAAGATAGCATAAAGATAGCAGGTGTTAATTATAAAGTAACAGGAATCGCTGTTACTTCCGACTATGATGCACCGTTAAAATCAATCTCTGATACTTCTTGTAATTCTAAATGTTTTGGACTCGCATTTATGACAAATGAAGCATACGAGAGATTCAAAGAATCAGGCAAAGCTCAAAAGGCGGAGACCTACCTATACACCTACAAGTTCAATAAGGATATAGATAATGACGGATTAAAAGATTACCTTAAGAGCATTAAGATAGATGCAGATCAGATTGATGACGATTTGTTTCAGGAATACTGGGACAGAACAGGTGGAGTGGAAGATGAACTTCGCGACGCAGTTTCTGAATTAAGAGATGCAACTAATGAGGTTAATGATGCATTAGTTGAACTTAGTGAGAATAATGATGATATTAACGATGGAACATCTACTATATTTGATTCTTATCTTGAACAGACATCGGACGCTCTTAATAAAAGCGGTTATAATGTTACTTTAAATGAAGATAATTATGAAGAGGAACTTGATAATATCATTAATACATGTGACAGTTCTGTTATGAGATTATCTTTAAAAAATGCCAAAAAGAAGCTCGATGAACTTAAGAAATATAAGGACGGAATTAAAGAATATACCAATGGTGTGAAAGAACTCTCAGACGGCACAGATGAGATGGCAGAGGGAGTTAACGATCTTGATAAAGCAGTCAATGACACACTTAGTGAATTTGATTTTGGTCTGACTAATATGACTTCGTTTTTGGTTCAAGCTGACAATCCCAGAATATATGCAACCAAGAATGATAAACTTGTTGATATTGAAGTTGGAGTATTCGCAGGATTTGTTTTATTCATATTACTGTCTTATGTAATATCAGTATTTGTTGTTCATTCCATCGAGAGTGAGAGCAGCATTATTGGAACGCTTTATTCTATGGGAGTTACCAAGAATGACCTTCTGCTTCACTACATTACGCTTCCGGTCGTTGTATCATTTGTCGCGGGATTAGTGGGACTTCTTATTGCTTCAACCGGAGTTATGGCACCGATGATAGCGGAGAGTTCTTATCAATATTTTTCTATACCGGAGTTTAGTTTTTATGTTCCAGCATACCTGATAGTATACTCTGTTGTTGTGCCGCCGGTTGTTGCTATAATTGTCAATGTGCTTGTGATAAATAATAAGCTTAACAGGACACCATTATCGCTTATCAGAAACGAAGTGAAGCAGGCGAAGAACAAGAATATCAATTTAAAAAACATGAACTTTATATCAGCGTTTCGTATCAGGCAAATGTTTAAAGAAGTCAGGTCAACTCTTGCTGTTGTATTCGGAATGTTTCTTTCACTTTTGATTTTTATGATTGGTGTTAACTGCTTTATTCTTTGTAATAACATCGCTAAAGATTATGCAAATGATACCAAGTTTGAATATATGTACACATTAAAGTATCCTGAAAAAGAGCCGCCGAAAGATGCAGAACCGGCATATGCTTATTCATGCAAAAAGAAGACTATGGGATATAATTTTGATGTAACTGTCTTAGGTATAGATGATGATAATCCGTATTTTGATGTAGAGACTAGAAAGAGCAAGGTAGATGTAGTTGTTTCTTCTGCATTTGCTGAAAAGTTTAAGATTAAGAAGGGAGAAGAGGTTGTAGTATCTGATGAAGACAAGGAAGTGAAATACGCATTCAAAGTCAGTGATATTGTTAAGTATTCTTCAGGGTTCTATATCTTTATGGATATTGATGAGATGAGAGATATGATGGGTGAGGCAGATGATTATTACAATGTTTTATTTGCTGATAAAGAGATTGATATCAATCCGGGAAGGCTCTACTCAACCACGTCGAGAGCAGATGTAGTGAAAGGATCAGAGGTGTTTACAAGCCTTATGATGCCAATGATATATACGTTATCATTTGCTTCGATAATAATCTTTATTTTGGTGCTATATCTTATGATGAAGGTTATGATAGACCGAAGTTCTCAGAATATCTCGCTTATAAAAGTTTTTGGATATAAGAGAAAGGAAGTCAAGAAGCTATATTTGGATGGCAACATGTATATTATTGCGGCGGGAGCTTTGATAGTAATTCCGCTTGCTAAGCTTATTATGAATGAGCTGTTTCCGTTTATGGTATCCAATGTTGCGTGCGGTTTAAATATCAAAGCACCGATAATATTCTTCGTATGTGTTTATGTTGTAATTCTTGGATTGTACTTCTTGGTTAACGCATTTTTGGTAAGGAGACTTGATAAGTATTCACTTGCGGAGATTCTAAAGAATAGGGAATAAAAAGGTTAATGTCATTCTGAGCGAAGCGAAGAATCTTTGCCCTTCGAAGAAGGGCATACATGAGGAACTCGTAAGAGTTCCTTTTTCGATGCAGTGATTAAATTACTAGTTCAATGACAAATGATTATTCTTCGTTTACAATTGATATTAGAGTGTAAAACAATTGTATTTTATTGATTTAGTCGTATAAAACGATTGTTTAAGTTGTATCACAGTAACGGAGGTGTTATAATTATACATGAATAGTAAAGAAAAGAAACAGGTAGATTGGCACACTGGATTTGCCGGCTTTTTGGAGATATGTCTTCATGATTATGAAGATGTAATCGAGATTGAGAAAGAGCATCATCTTACAGTTGAGCCGCCTAAGATTGATTTCATTATAATCAAGAAAGAAGCCGATGTTGTTATTGATAATGCATTTGGCAGGATGTTTAAACGCTGGAACATTCTTGAATATAAGAATCCGAATGACAGCTTAAATATTGATGTTTTATGGAAATGTATCGGCTACGCGGGATTATATAAAGCATATGGTAAGAGTGTAAATGCGATACCACAGGAAGAATTAACTATTTCGATATTTAGGCATAGATATCCGAGTAAGTTGATGGCGCAACTAAAACTGTCTGGATATAAGATTGAGAATCCTTTCTCTGGAGTCTATTATATTAAGGGTTTGGTGGATATACCTGTTCAGATTGTAGTTAGCAAGGATCTTGATGAGGAAGTATTTGCGGCACTAAAGGTTATGGCGAAACAATCTGACACGACAGATATAGTTGAGTTTATAAACCAGGCTAGAACACTTGAAGAACCAAGATTAAGACAGGCTGCTGATAACATTTTCCAGATATCAGCAAGTATTAATAAGGAACTGTTTAACGAGTTAAGAAAGGAGGACGCCATGTGTCAAGCACTAAGAGAGATAATGGCTCCGGAGATAGAAGAGAGCTATAATGAGGGACG
>CAMVPR010000070.1 GCA_947169385.1 uncultured Lachnospiraceae bacterium
GGATTCTTAACAGTATGGTTCGTACTTCTAAGAGACTTAAGATTAACAGGCAGGTTACATTAACAGCGTACGTGTTTGTATTCTTGTTTATTGGGCTTATGGGCTACATTTCCTACTATGTCGCCGTTCCTTCAAGAGTTGATTTGGCAAGCTCTTATAACCCTAGAAAAGATATATTTAAAGACAAGATTATTAAAGGCTCGATTATTACCTCAGATGGTAAGAAGGTAGCCAAATGCGTCAAGGCCAACGGCAAGTATGTTAGAAACTATCCTTACGATAATCTCTTCGCACAGGCTGTCGGATATGACATCAACGGCAAAGCAGGACTAGAGGCAAGTGCCAATTATTACTTATATACCTCCCATGCGGGAATCTTAGAGAAACTGGGCAATGACCTTGCAGACAAGAAGAACAGGGGAGATGACTGTTACACCACTCTTGATTATACACTGCAGAAGGCTGCGTCTGATGCGTTAGGCAATAATAAGGGTGCGGTTGTTGTCATTGAGCCTGATACGGGTAGAATACTCGCTATGGTCAGCAAGCCTGACTACAATCCTAACTATATCGAAGGTGTGTGGGAAGAACTTAACAAGGTGGATGATTCTGCGCTTTTAAACAGGGCGAGCAGGGGATTATACCCTCCGGGATCGACTTTTAAGATTGTTACCGCCTTAGAATACGTTAAGGAGAACCCAAAGAAATGGAGGAAGTATTCTTACAACTGCCAAGGTTCTTCGATAGTTCAGGGTGTAAGAGTGAGATGTTCAAGCAATCACGTTCATGGAGTTCAGAATCTTAACCAGGCTATGGCTAATTCCTGCAACAATGCATTTGTTGACATAGGTATGAAGCTAGATGTTTCATCATACAGAAAGACTGCGAATTCGCTGCTGTATAACTCTGAGCTTCCGATTTCGTTTGAATACTCAAAGAGCAGGTTTGAGCTTAAACCTTCTTCTCCTAAGTCAGATATACCGCAGACATCATTTGGCCAGGGTGATACTTTGTGCACACCTCTGCTTAATGCGATGATTGTCGCTTCAATTGCAAATGACGGCGTCATGATGAAACCTTATCTGATTGACAGTATCGAGAGTTACGACGGAAGAGTGATTAAGGAGTTCTCGCCTGAAGAGTATGGAGAAGTTATGACTAAAGAACAGGCGGCGGTTATGGAGAAGCTTCTTAAGGGAGTTGTAGATAACGGTACAGCTTCGGCGTTAAGCGGTCTTAAGCACACATATGCAGGTAAGACAGGTACTGCTGAGACGGGACATGGAGATAACACTCATGCATGGTTTGTCGGATACTCTAATCTTAAGGATCCTGATATCGCTATATCAGTCCTTGTCGAGAACGGCGGATCCGGAAGCGGTACTGCCGTACCTATTGCAAAGAGTGTATTTAATGCATATTATAATAAACATAACTGATTTGATTGAATAATTTATTATATTCGTGTATAATGAATATGATTTTATGAGACACACCCATAAATAATCGGCGTACAGTCGATAACAGGAGGGATTGCAATGACAGAAGCAACTAGCTGTGGTGGTGTGGTAATATTCAGAGGCAAGATTTTATTATTGTACAAGAATTATAAGAACAGGTACGATGGCTGGGTGTTACCCAAAGGTACAGTTGAAGAAGGCGAGACACATGAGGAGACAGCTCTAAGAGAGGTCAAGGAAGAGACGGGTGCCATAGGAACTATTAAGAGTTATATCGGCACAAGTGAATACACTTTTAGAGCCGGAGACGAGCTTATTGATAAGCAGGTTTATTGGTATCTTATGATGGGCGAGAGCTATTACAGCAAGCCACAGAGAGAAGAATACTTTGTAGATTCGGGTTATTATAAGTTCCATGAAGCCTATCATTTGCTGAGATTTGCTAATGAGAAGCAGATTTTAGAAGACGCATATGAGCGATATCATCAGCTTCGTAAGAAGGGTTTATGGATCGAGAATCACAGAAACTATATTAAGAAAGAGCAGGAGTAGTCCTGCTTTTTTAACGGAGGATATTATGTTATCATATTTTTTTGCGGATTACTCAAAGGTGTTTGAGTTTTTTGGCGTAGTTTTAGCTTTTTTTATCACATTTTTTATGTCCAAAGGACTTGATAGATTTCTTCCTGCCGATCAGGGCAGGGATTTTGCCGTGGACGGCGAGAAGTCAAGAGGCAAGACAAGGGGACTTGGTATTGTCTTTGTATCAGTGTTTATAGTTGTAGCACTGATCTTTGGCAAGGTTAGTTTAGAGAGTTCTATCTATCTTGTGCTTGTATTCTTAGGCATGATGACCGGTTTCTTGGATGATGCAGCTAAGGTTCCTTGGGGCGAATATAAGAAAGGTGCTTTAGACCTTATTATATCTTTGCTTATTGCGGTTACTTATCTTTATTTTAATTCCAATATTGTTACACTTGCCATATTCGATGTGAGTTTCAAGATTCCTTGTGTTCTTTATGGATTCCTGATTGTTGTACTGTGTTGGGCTTCAATCAATGTGACTAACTGTACGGATGGTGTTGACAGTTTGTCTGCAACGCTTACTCTTATTACGCTTACTTCGATTTTGGTACTTGATCACAGTACTGTGTTCAACAGCATTTTACCATTCTTTATGACCACTCTTTTGGCATATCTTTGGTTTAATGCCAATCCATCAACACAGCTTATGGGAGACGCCGGATCTAGAGCGATGGGTCTTGTGATTGCGATTGCGATATTACAGACTAAGATGCCTTTTATGTATCTTGTTCTCGCGGGAGTGATTATAGTTGATGGCGGAATAGGACTTATCAAGGTTAGCTTACTTAGATTCTTGAAGATATCTATCTTGAAGAATACAAGAACACCTCTTCATGATCACGCAAGAAAGAATCTTGGCTGGACTGACACTCAGGTTTTGGTTAGATTTGCTATAATTCAGCTCATGTTGAGCCTAGGTGCTTTGTACCTTGCTATGATCAATTAAATGCATAAAATGGTTAGTTAAGTCAATCTTAATTAACCATTTATATATTTTATTCTTGACTTATGATTAAAAATCTGATATATTATCGATTGTTGCTTGCGGATGTGGCGGAATGGCAGACGCAGCAGACTCAAAATCTGCCGGTGGCAACATCGTGAGGGTTCAAGTCCCTCCATCCGCATTTAAGCGTATCCTTTATGGATGCGCTTTTTTTTATTCACTAAAGTCCCCTAAATATCTACTTTTTTTAAGATTTTTTATAGATTATAATCCCTGTTTGTGATACAATATAATAAATATGGGTTTTTGTGCCCTTTTGGAGGTGATTGATGTGAAATGCAGAGAAGCAAGTCCTTTGATTTACTCATATCTCAACCATCAATCGCTGGGTGACAACCTTGTTCCGTTCATCAAGCATATTCAGTCATGTCCTGATTGCCACGAGGAGATGGAGATCAGTTATATCATGATTGAGGGTATGAAGAGGCTTGAGCATGGAGACAATATCGCTGTTAACTTTAAGCAGGAGATGGATAATCATCTCAAGTCACAGCTTAATATGAGAAAGCTTAAAGTAAGAACTAAGATGCAGATGATAATTGTTGGGTTGATTATATCTTTTTTTGGGATAATATTGGGCTTTTTTGAGCAGGAGGCACATGCAGAATATGTAGACTCAATGCTTGTTAACAGCAGAGGACAATACTACTATTACGACAGCACAAGACCATATTTATTTGAAGCAGGAGATTATACACCGACTGCTATCAGAAGGGTTATCAATTATGATGAATGATTATTTGCTTATTATAGACGGATCGAGTCTTTTATCAACTCAATATTATGGTAATCTTCCGAAGGATATACTCTACGCTAAGACCGAGGAGGAGAGAGAGAAGCTTTATCATAAGCTTATGAAGACTACATCCGGAACATATACTAACGGAATATTCGGCTTTTTAAAGGCTTTGTTCGCGATTATCAAGGACCAGAAGCCTAAGTATCTTGCTGTGTGTTGGGATCTTACAAGAGATACATTCAGAAGAGAGATATATTCAGAATATAAGGGTAATCGAAGCTCAACACCCAAGCCTCTTAAAGAACAGTTTGAATTATGTCAGGAGATTCTTGGTAAGATGGGCATTAAGCAATTTGCATCAATGACCTATGAGGCAGATGACTATGCCGGTTCAATTTCAAGTAAGTTCGAGTCGGATGTGCCGATCGTTATTATGACCAAGGATAGAGATTATCTTCAATTGGTGGATGACAATGTATCCTTGTGGATGATGAGCAGCAGTAAGAGTAAAGTCTTAGATTTTTACAAGAAGCATAACGTTAATAGGGATGATTTTATCGTTCCTGAACAGGCTATGTATCTTACACCTGAATTTGTTAAGGAAGAATATGGTTATACTCCTGATAAGACAGTCATGGTTAAGTCTTTAGCAGGTGACTCATCAGACAATATTCCGGGCGTTAAGGGTGTCGGAGACAAGATTGCTGTTAAGCTTGCTAATATCTACGACAGTACGAAGGATTTATATGATTCGATAAGAGATCTTGATAATGCCGGAATTGATGCTCTTAAGAAGGAACTTAAGGACAAATACGATTTGTCTCGTGCTCCGTTTAAGGCACTTCTTTATGAGGGTGATGACGATAACCTTTCGGGTGAAGAGTCTGCGATGCTTTCGTATAAGCTTGCGACAATTAAGAGGGATGTGCCGATTGATGAAGAATTGAGCGATTTGACACTTAACCTTGTAAGGTCGGGTGTTGATGAGGTGTTTAATGAGCTGGAGATTCATTCGTTGTCTGTTGATGGTATTGAAGCGGCGTATTTTGGCGAAGAGTCTTTAGAAGTTGATGTTGAGATAGAGAAGATTATCTTGGGTGTTAACAGTTTAGAAGAACATGTTAAGAAGGCTGTTGACGCAGATAAGGTTTCGATATACGTAGATGTCTTAGGCGTTGAGTCTAAGACTGCTTTAAAACAGTTGTCATTTGACGACTTGTTATCCGGTGCGGCAGAGTCTTTAGAGAAGGCGATTGATGACAATCCGCTATCATGTAAGAATTACTATATTTCGAAGCTGTCATTTGCATACGAAGAAGGTAAGGTCTACGTTATTGAGGCTGATGATAGTAACAAGGAGAGTATTTACGATGCCTTTTATGAACTCTTTACAAAGAGCAGGAAGGTTATCTGTTATGATATTAAGTCGATTATAAGACTTCTTGACGAAGATGTAAGGAATAGTCTTTTAATTGACATAAATGATTCTAAAGAAGCGAGATATGTTGATGTTATGCTTTACGCATATCTTATCAATCCGCTTAAGAGCAGTTATCCATATTCTGAGATTGTATATGACCATATGCCTAAGGCTAAAGGTTATGATGAAGCGTATGGATTATACATGCTGTCTGATGTTATAGAGGATGAGCTTAAGTCTTACGGGATGGATAAGCTTTATAAGGATATTGAACTTCCGACTGCGTTTGTCTTATATGACATGGAGTATCAGGGCGTTATAGTTGATAAGCAGGCTTTGAATGAATATGGTGATTCACTGACATCAGGTATTGCAGAACTTGAGCAGAAGATTTACGAGGCTTGTGGACATGAGTTTAATATACTTTCACCTAAACAATTGGGAGTTGTGCTTTTTGAGGAGCTTAAGCTTCCGGCACTCAAGAAGACCAAGACCGGTTATTCAACCAACGCAGAAGTTTTAGAGAAGCTTAAAGGTGAGTCGCCGGTTGTTAATGATATATTGGAATACAGGAAGTTGACTAAGCTTCATTCTACTTATGCTGTGGGATTAAGTGCATTTATTGCCAATGATGGAAGGATTCACGGACATTTTAATCAGGCAGTTACGGCAACAGGTCGTATAAGCTCAACGGATCCTAACCTTCAGAATATTCCTATGCGTACAGAGCTTGGAAGGGCAATCAGAAAAGTATTCCTTCCGAAGAAGGGAGCCAAGTTTGTTGATGCCGATTATTCGCAGATTGAGCTTAGGATACTTGCTCATGTGTCAGGTGATGAACATCTTATTAACGCCTATAAAGAGGGCAGAGATATTCATCAGGACACTGCATCTAAGGTGTTTAACATCCCTTACGATGAGGTCAGCGAAGGGGACAGACGCAATGCTAAGGCCGTTAACTTCGGAATAGTATACGGTATAAGTGCTCACGGCCTTTCTGAGGATCTTAAGATTAGCAGAAGTCAAGCTAAGGATTACATCGAGCAATACTATGCAACATATCCTAAGATTAAGGAATACTTGGATAGAGAGGTGAATGAAGGCTACGAAAGCGGTATGGTTAAGACCGTATATGGAAGGATAAGACCTATTCCTGAACTTAAGTCTTCTAACTTCAACATGCGCAATTTTGGTGAGCGTGTTGCAATGAATTCGCCTATTCAGGGTACTGCGGCAGATATTATGAAGCTTGCTATGGTTAGGACGGCTAGAGGAATATTAGATAATCATCTAAAGTCAAGAATGGTACTTACTATTCATGATGAGATTGTTATAGAAGCCTACGATGACGAGATAGATATTGTTAGATCTGTCTTAACAGATGCCATGAGTAACGCAGCTGAACTTAATGTTGATTTAGATATCAGTCTTTCGGTTGGTGATACATGGTACGAGGCTAAGTAGGGAGAGTATGTAATGGTTATTGGAATTACCGGTGGTATTGGTGCTGGCAAGTCAACCGTTATGAATTACATGAAGGAGCATTTTGATTGCTTTATTATAATGGCTGATGATGTTGCAAGAGAACTTCAGTCGAAAGGCGAAGAGGCGTATAAGGATATTTTAAATTGGCTTGGAGAGGAAGCGTTGCTTCCTGATAAGGAGCTTAACAGAGCTTACATAGCAGAGTACGTCTTTAGTGATTCTTATAGAATAGCTAAGCTTAATTCAATTGTACATCCTAAAGTCAGAGAGCGTATAGTCAAGCTGATTGACGACAACATTTGCCGATATAAACATATTGCGCTTGAAGCGGCATTGCTTGTTGAGCAACACTATGAGGATGTGTATGATGAACTCTGGTATGTTCATACGCCTAAGGATATAAGGATTAAGAGACTTATGAGTGACAGGGGATACTCGTATGACAAGTGCCTTTCAATTATATCCAAGCAGCTTGACGATGATTCATACAGACGAGCTGCTGATTATGTGATAATTAACGACGGAGATTTTAATAATTTATACACTCAGCTTGAGAGCAAGTTAGTGTAGATTATATATGGTTATAACTAACGGAGGATACGATTATGTCTATGACATATAACGGACACGAGATTGTTTTTGGATTGGATATTGGAACGAGAAGTATTGTCGGTACTGTTGGATTTAAAGATGCAAGGAATCGATTCAAGGTTATCGCTCAGGAAGAGAAGTTCCATGATACAAGGGCTATGCTTGATGGCCAGATTCACGATATTGTGAGAGTAGCCGAGACTATAGAATATGTCAAAGAGAAGCTTGAGAAGAAGCTTGATACAGAGCTTACTGAAGTATGTATCGCTGCTGCAGGTCGTGTTTTAAAGACAGCGATTGGAACGGCAGAGCTTGATTTAGCGGATGATTCTGTTGTCAATGACGAGATGGTATATTCAATCGATATGCTTGGTGTTGAGAAGGCCAACGATCTTATCCAGGCAGAGAACAACGGAGAGGTCAAGTTCTTCTGTGTCGGTTATACAGTTGTAAGATATTTCTTGAATGGATTCGCCATCGGTAATCTTATCGGACATAAGGCACACAAGATTGGTGCTGAGGTTTTGGCAACATTTTTACCGGAGGACGTAGTTGATGGACTTTATGCATCTGTCGGTGAGGCAGGGTTACAGGTTGTCAATCTGACATTGGAGCCTATTGCTGCTATGAATGTTGCTATTCCTGAACAGTACAGACTTCTTAATCTTGCTTTGGTGGATGTCGGAGCAGGTACTTCGGATATATGTATTACCAAGGATGGAACTATAGTTGCATATGGAATGATTCCATTTGCGGGAGATAAATTAACAGAGGTTATTGTACAGAAGTATCTCGTGGATTTTGCAACTGCAGAGAAGATAAAGATGATGCCACAGTCTAAGAAGACTATGACATATTCAGATATTATGGGTGTTAAGCAGAAGATGACACATGAACAGCTTAACGCCGATTTGGAGCCTGAGATAGACAATATGACTAAGCTTATCTCAGATAAGATTGTCGAGCTTAACGGCGGCAAGCCGGTAAGCGCTGTGTTTGTTGTCGGCGGTGGCGGTAAGGTAGCAGGATTTACTTCAGCACTTGCCAAGTCGCTTGATTTGGTTGACTCAAGAGTTGCCTTAAGAGGCGAAGAGGTCATGGGCAATATAGATATGGCAGATGAGAGTATCAAGAAAGACAGCCTTTATGTTACTCCT
>CAMVPR010000071.1 GCA_947169385.1 uncultured Lachnospiraceae bacterium
GAGATTTGACTCTGTGACTGGAGTTCAGACGTGTGCTCTTCCGACCTGTACAGACAGTCTTCTAACATCTGACACTCAACCGTTGGAACATCAACACTGTGTCTCTCAATATCTTCAGTAAATGTCTTGCCTGTAGAAGCCTGTCTGTACTTGATATTAACTTTGGACCCTTCCTCGCCTCTGATATCTTTAACTACCAGATCAGGATCTCGACCCTTAACAGTCTTAGAATCTACTTCAAGTATATAGTCTCCGTCTTTAATTCCCGCTTTATACGCAGGACCATTTTCAAATGATTTAATAACAAGAAGATATCCCGTAGTCTTGTCCTGTCTCACGCTGACACCGATTCCGACATAAGAACCTTCGGTATCCTCTTGAAGCTTCTTGTATTCCTCGGCTGTATAATACACCGAATACGGATCTCCAAGTCCCTCGACAAGTCCTTTATATACACCGTCTTCTAACTTATCTTCTTCTACCTTATCAAGATAATAGGCATCAATAATCGACTTGATAGACTGCGCTTTCTTATCAATCTTATCAGTCTTGGACTGCTTACCGATTGTACATCCGCCCAAAAATGAACTTGTCACTATAAGTGAAAATGCAATAAGCAGCCTCATAAACATGTTACGCATATTATAACTGTCCTTTCTACTCGCTGTCCGGATCTCCATCGTCCTCTAAGGTTGCACTGTTGTCACCCTTATCACCCTGATCCTCAGCTTTCTTCTTGTACTTAGACATGCCTTCATCATCATTATTCTTAGCAGATGAATCCTTGCTATTATCCTTACTCTTACTGCTTGATGACTTACTGCTACTCTTCTTAGAATCATCCTTGAAGGTATCCTTAACATCATCTTCTGAGTACTCATCGTCATCAGTACTATTCTTACTCTTAAAATACTTCATAGGGTTAACATATTGACCGTTAAGACGAACCCCAAAGTGACAGTGAGGGCCTGTCGAAAGTCCGGTTGAACCTGTAAGTGCAATCTTCTGTCCTCTCCTAACACTCTGTCCCTTCTTAACCAAAAGTTTGGAATTATGCATATATACGGTACATAGTCCGCCGCCATGATCTATCATAACATAATTACCGGCGCCACTATCGTATGTGGCGATGATAACCTTACCCTTAGCAGATGCGTACACACCAACGCCTGAAGGCGTGCTTATATCAATACCTGCATGAAGCCTTCTGTAGTGAAGTATAGGATGCATTCTATATCCAAATGGTGATCTTACAGTATAATAACCCGGAGTAGGCCATAACAACTTGCTTCCTACATACTTAACATCATCATCGTATTCATCAAAGTCATCATAGATCTCATTCTCAGCTTCAGCCATCTTATTCTCAAGATCCGCCTCTGCCTTCTCACAAATCTTGATATAATCTTTAGAACCATTCAAGTTGGATATAAGCTGAGCCAAACTTACTTTCTTAGCATGATCAAGCGCAAGAACCGACTCTCTCTCTTCTTCAAGTTCATGCTCTACATGCTCTAACTTAGCCTTCTTTTGTGAAATATATGCTTCTTTCTCTGAAATCGCATCAAGAGAGTCCCTGTAGTCTTTAAGCATTCCGGCATCATACTCTTGAATCTTAGAAGCCATCGCGGTTCTGTTAAGCATATCGCCAAATGAAGTCGACCCGGCCATAGCATCCATAAAGGTATAACTGCCATGCTCATAGAGATACTTCATTCTGAGCTTCATAGCCGCATAGAATATCTCTTCATTCCTCTTGTCTTCATCTAACTGTTGCTGAACCTTCTCTAAATTCTCAGCAATACCATCCTGCTGTTTCATAAGATTGATAAGATCATCCTGAATATCCTCATTCTTCCTGTCTAACTTCTTAATGTAATCTTCAATCTCACCTTTTGTAACAGTAAAATGCTTAATCAGCTCTTCAGTGGCTTCTTTGTTCTTTCTCACAAAATCAAGTTCATCCTTAAGCTCTGACGACTTGCTTGCATTTGCAACTAATGTATTAATATTGTCGTGCTTATCTACGCCAAGAACACTCAAAGACAATACAATTGCAAAAAACGAAAGTGCTAAAGCTATCACGTTCTTAAACGACTTATTCTTACCTATACAGTGATTCTCACGGTCAGAATAATGCTTGTTGTACTTAAGCCATTCATCAGCCCATAATGTATCCTTGTTGTCACTCATATAATCATCCTTTCAAATGACAATCCATCATACTTTAAGATGTTTTCTTACAGTATGTATACTTCCTATCAAACCTATACCTATTCCAAGAACAACACATATAGGTGCGAGATATATAAATATCTGATTAGGACTCATCAACTGGAGCCAACTGGCCATGCCGGATAAATCCTCTTCAACAAACTTAAGCAAGGCAAAATATAATCCATATAACAAACCTACCGGAATAATAGCTCCTATAGTTCCGATAATTACGCCTTCAACTATAAACGGCCCGCTTATAAATCCATCAGATGCACCAATGTATCTCATAATCGCTATCTCTTCACGTCTTACAGAAATTGCAACAACGACAGTGTTACTGATCAAGAATATAGACACCAGGAACAATATCACAATAAGCGCTATAGAAGTTATGCTTATTATACCATTCAACTTGTTAATACTCTCCATGGTAGACTGCGGCGAATTAACCGATCTGACACCTGTAATATTGTTAAGGTACTTGGTTAGCTCTTCCTGATCCTTCATGTTCTTAAGAGTAACAAGATAGGAATCAGAATCTCCTAAAGGATTGTCGTCTCCGAAGCTTGCCAAGAGATCGCTATCACCTGCATAGTACTCTTCCGAAAACATCTTCCATGCTTCTTCAGCGGTTCTATACTCTACGGAATCAACTTCCGGTCTCTCCTTAATATTCTTACCGATATCTGCAATCTGTTCCGGGGTAAGCTCTTTATTGAAGAAAACTGATATTGTAACTGTAGATTCAGCATTCTTCAGAATATGCATAAAATTAATGAGAATCCCCAAGAACACTCCGAGCATAAAGAGACACGCTACCATAGTTCCGACAGACGCCAAGCTGAACATCTTATTACGTTTAATATTGATAAAGCCTTGCTTTATACTGTATCCTAAAGCCTTAAAACTCATTGCTAATATATCCCTCCGGTTGATCTTTTACGAGAATACCATGACTTAAAGTAATAACTCTCTTTCTCATAGAGTTAACTACATCCATATTGTGAGTGACAACTACAACAGTCGTACCTCTTGCATTAGCTCTCTCTAAAAGCTTCATAATCTCGTTGGCATTGTCTACATCCAAGTTACCGGTAGGCTCATCTGCTAATAGCAGCTTAGGTCTGTTAGCCAAAGCTCTCGCTAATGCTACTCTCTGCTGCTCGCCACCCGAAAGCTCATCAGGATACGCTTTCTCTTTATTGGCAAGTCCCACCATAGACAACAACTCATTAACTCTGATCTTGATATCTCTCTTAGGTGTCTCCACTACCTGCATTGCAAATGCAACATTTTCATAGATAGTCCTGTCCTTAAGTAACCTAAAGTCCTGGAAAACCACGCCCATCTGCCTTCTGATAAGTGGAAGTCCTTTAGACTTAACTGTAGATAAATCATTACCCATAACAGTAACTCTACCTTCAGACGGAGAAAGCTCCTTCAGTATGAGCTTCAACAGTGTAGACTTACCGGACCCCGACGCTCCAACTACAAACACAAACTCTCCGTTATTAATCTTAAGATTCAGATCATCTATTGCTTTATTGCCACCCGGATAAACCATAGTGACGTGATTAAAATCAACCATAATCAAGTAACTCCTAAGTAAATATGATACGAACAAAGTGGAAGAGCGTATACTCTTCCACCATTACAGTATAGATTAATACTCCATAGATTCCATGTACTTCATGTATTTAACAACCATAAGTGCTATCTTAAATGTTATAGCGTCCTCGAACACTCTAAGATCAAGTCCTGTTGACTTCTGAAGCTTATCAAGTCTATATACAAGCGTATTACGATGTATGTAAAGCTGTCTTGAAGTCTCAGAAACATTAAGACTGTTCTCAAAGAACTTGTTGATAGTTGTGAGTGTCTCTTCGTCAAATTCATCCGGAGAACGTCCGTCGAATATCTCCTTAATAAACATCTTACAGAGAGGAATAGGAAGCTGATAGATAAGTCTTCCGATACCAAGATTACTATACGCAATAATGCTTCTGCTCTCGTAGAATATCTTACCTACATCAAGAGCCATCTTGGCTTCCTTGTACGATCTTGACACTTCCTTAATCTCACTTACAACAGTACCGTAAGCGATGTGAACCTGTGTCATAACCTCAGTGTTAAGCATATCTTCTATCATGCTCGCTGTCTTGGCCATATCTTCGTATGTCTCATTAGGCTTAACTTCCTTGACAAGAATTATATTCTTCTCATCTACTGCAGTTATGAAATCCTTGGTCTTGGTTGAGAATAGACTCCTAACTGTCTCTAAGGCGTTAGCATCCTTCTCATTCTTGGTCTCGATAATAAATACAACTCTTCTGACATCTGTGTCAATGTGAAGCTTCTTAGCTCTGTTATAAATATCAACCAATAAAAGATTATCAAGAAGGAGATTCTTAATAAAGTTATCTTTATCAAATCTCTCCTTGTATGCAACGAGAAGATTCTGTATCTGAAATGCAGCAATCTTACCAATCATATAAACATCATCGGTCTCACCCTTGGCAAGAATTATATACTCTAATTGATTGTCATCAGATACCTTGAAGAACTGATAACCCTGTAACACCTGACTCTCAGCAGGAGAATTGACAAATGCTAAAACAGCTTCCTCGTACTCATCCGATACCGTAAATGTACTTGCCAACGACTTACCTTCTGTATCCATAACACACAAATCTATCCTCGCGATAGACTTAATTCCTTCAATAGTATCCTGCAATATCTGATTAGAAATCATCCTCTCACTCCTTTAATCTGATTTTGGTGTAAAAAATCTCTTTTACTATTTTATAGCAAAATGACAAATAATTAAAGAGGAAATGCAATTTTTTTTGCATTTCCTCTAAATGTAATGAAACAAATAAATTAAAGAAAGGAATATATGAAAAAACTATTCTTCATAAATTAGTTGGTGATAACTTTCTCAGTATCCTTATCGAAGATATGAATCTTAGAAAGGTCAAATGCTAACTGAACAATATCACCAGGTCTTGCTGTTGTACGAGAGTTAACTCTTGCAGTGATATCATACTGATCAATTGCAAAGTAGAGATAAACTTCCGCACCAAGCATCTCGTAAATCTTGATATCAGCATCGATAACTGACTCAGGAGATGACTCGATAAAGAGCTGCTCATCATGGATATCCTCAGGACGTACTCCCATGATAACCTCTCTCTCAATATAGTTACCCTCAATAAGCTTCTGAGCTTTAACCTCAGGAACCTTGATTGAGTGAGAACCAAACATAAGAAGAACATCAGCACCAGACTTAACAACCTTAGCCTCAATGAAGTTCATTGCAGGAGATCCCATGAATCCGGCAACGAAGAGATTCTGAGGTGAATCATAAAGTGTCTGTGGTGTATCACACTGCTGAATAATACCGTCCTTCATAACAACGATACGAGTACCGAGTGTCATAGCCTCTGTCTGATCATGTGTTACGTAGATGATAGTTGTCTGAAGTCTCTGATGTAACTTAGAAATCTCAACACGCATCTGTACACGAAGTTTAGCATCAAGGTTAGATAAAGGCTCGTCCATAAGGAATACCTTAGGCTCACGGACGATAGCACGACCCATAGCCACACGCTGTCTCTGACCACCTGATAAAGCCTTAGGCTTACGATCGAGAAGATGCTCGATATCAAGAATCTTAGCAGCCTCGTGAACAAGCTTATCAATCTTCTCTTTAGGAGTCTTGCGAAGCTTGAGACCGAATGCCATGTTATCATAAACGGTCATGTGTGGATAAAGAGCGTAGCTCTGGAATACCATTGCGATATCTCTGTCTTTAGGCTCAACGTCGTTGACAAGCTTGTCACCGATCCATAACTCACCCTGACTGATATCCTCCAAACCTGCGATCATACGAAGTGTTGTTGACTTACCACAACCTGATGGTCCAACGAAAATGATGAACTCCTTATCCTCGATATCGAGGTTGAAGTCCTTAACAGCATTGAATCCGTTTGGGTAAATCTTGTAAATGTTCTTTAGTGTTAAACTAGCCATTAT
>CAMVPR010000072.1 GCA_947169385.1 uncultured Lachnospiraceae bacterium
AAAATACATGCTCTCATAACAGATACGGATGTTAATACACCTTATATCCTCTTCCTGTAACGGGAAAGCCCCGGCTTAACCTACTAACATTTCAGCAAGCAGCTCTAGAAGCGAGTTCAGAATGCTTCGGTAATCGTCTCACACCAACCGACGACTCTCTTAATACCTTGACAATCTTACTATTCCTCTGTCATCGCATTTAAAATATATAATGTATTGTAACCAAATATGTTAAAGTTGTCAAACACTTTTTAATGAAAATGTAAATAAGCTATTTCTTCTTGCTTCCGCTGCCTTTCTTGTCATCATTATGCTTCTTATCCTTAGACTTGGAATCTTTGGACTTCTTAGATGAGTCTGACTTCTTAACATTCTCATCCTTGACAGCAGATTCTGTCCTAGCTTCCTTGACTGAATCTTCCTTAGCTACGTCTTCTGAAGGAGCATCATCGTTGGATGGTTTTAAGTTAGATAAATCAGCCTTAACCTCTTCCTTAAAATCACTGATACTCTTAAGTTTATCCTCTATTTTAGATTCATTCCCGGACTTGGAATCCTTCTTAGAAGACTTATGGTCATCCGACTTCTTGTCCTTTTTCTTCTTGTCGGAAGATTTCTTCTTAGAATCCTTGGCTTCCTTGGCCTTCTTCTCTTCATCGGTAAGTTCTGTAATCTTCTTAACCTTGTTCTCAGCGTCGTCAGCCCACTTAAACAATGCCTTATGCGCCTGACCAAGTTCAACAACAGGAGTAAGATACATATTCTCGTAATACTGCATCAAAGCCTTGTCTGCCTCTTCCTCTGAATGTCTAATAGCATGAGCAGCCTCATGAAGATCGAAATTGTCACTGTTGTCAATCTTCTGCAACATCTGCAAAGTAACATTCGATGCGTGAGACGCCATACGCTCGAAACAGTTAACAAGTTCCATCAATGAAATGCCGGCCTGTGTCGAACAGTCACCCGCCTGAAGTCTTGCAGTATGGTGCTCTCTTAAGAGCACCGACATACCCTTAACCGTCACTACCAAAGGCTCAACCTTGACAGCCGCTGCCTTGTCATCATATCTAAACGCCTGAATAGCCTCATCAAGCGCCTGCTGAACTGCATTTATCATATACTGAAGTTCTGCAAGACCGGTACGTGAGAACTTGATTCCCTGATCCTTATTGTATGTGACAACATCTGCAATCTTAATACAGTAATCACCCATACGCTCAAGGTCGGACACCGAGTTAAGCATCTCAGATGCATGTTTACGCTGATTAGAAGTAAGACCCCTTGATGTCACTCTTACAAGATAATCAGAAAGAACTGTCTCGGACTTATCAAGGAAGTTCTCGTTCTCCTCCATCGCCTCAAAAACCGCATCATCCCACTCCTCTGTCAGAAGCCTGATTGCGTATCTATAGTTCTCATTAACTGTGTCATACATTGAATTGATAACCTTGTCAGCCTGATCAAGCGCAATAGCAGGTCTGTCAAGGAAAATGTCATCAAGAAGCGCAAACTCCTTGTCCATCTTACTGTCCGTATCTCCCTTGATAATCTTACCTGTAAGATCTGCAATAGGTCCTACGA
This sequence comes from uncultured Lachnospiraceae bacterium, assembly GCA_947169385.1. Classification (GTDB taxonomy): domain Bacteria; phylum Bacillota; class Clostridia; order Lachnospirales; family Lachnospiraceae; genus NC2004. Next base: position 1,582 of record CAMVPR010000072.1, read on the forward strand.
AAGGAAGTAAGATAAGAGAGGTAATAACATTGAATAAAGTATGTACATCTGCGATATTACCCATGCCCATCTTGTGATCCCAAAAAGGAATGCCTATTAACGCATTAAGTGAATACATAACAGTCATTATAACTATTGCACCGATAACATTGAAAAGCACGTGTGACGCTGCAAGTCGCTGTGCCTTCTTGCCGGTTCCTAAACTTCCCAACACTACCGTTATACATTTACCAATGTTCTGACCTACGATAATAGGTAAACATGCTGCAAATGTAAGCGATCCTGTTGAAAGCGCAAGTGCCTGCAAGATACCGACAGAAGCAGAAGAACTCTGCAACGCCATAGTGACAAGTGCACCAACCGCTACACCGAGCAAAGGATTGGTGAATCTTGTGAACAATCCTCTGAAAGCCTCTGACTCGCTAAGTGGAGAAAGCGCATCCTCCATAATGTTCATACCGATGAAGAGGATACCGAACCCCATAATAATATATGTAATATCCTTTAGTCTCTTGTTCTTGCTTATAAGCTGAACAAGCGCACATATACACACAAATACAGGAGCAAGCGTTGACGGCTTCATAAGCTGCATAAGCATGCTGTCTCCTGCACTCTCGTTAAGTCTTAATATCTGACCGGTAACAGTACTACCGATATTAGCTCCGAACACTACAGGTATAGCCTGTACAAGCTTCATAATCCCTGCATTTACAAAACCTAACGCCATAATTGTGGTTGCTGCAGAACTCTGAATAACCGCAGTTACCAATATACCTACCGAAAATCCCTTGACTCTGTTGCTTGTGAGCTTCTCCAATAGCTTCTCAAGCTTAGCTCCGGCAACTTTCTCTAAGTACTGTCCCATAAGACTCATACCAAAGAGAAACAAACCAACTCCGCCAAGTGCTGAAATCACATTAAATATTGTCATGTCTGACCTCCTAGTTGTGCTGATACGGACTACTTCTCGTATCAAAATATAAAACAATCATTTGCTACACAAATCAATATTAAACCAAATAGATAATATTTGCAACCAATAAATTAAAGGGTCTGTCCCTGTGGTTTTTAGGCGCGATTATTTAAAAAGGACAGGTCTTTAATTTGGACCTGTCCCTTTGGTTTTTTAATGTTCATCTGTTGATTTGTCGATGAATATTTCTGCAAGTTTTATTAATTCTTCTGCAGTTTTTATTTGCTCTTTCGTTTCGTCATTTGACACAATATAGAAATCATTGTAGTCACTTTCATGACGGACTTCCTGAGCTTTGCTTATTCTTTTTCCAATTTCTTTAGGGAACGCCCCTGAATGCACATAATCACGATTAAATGCACCTAATGTTTGCGAATGAGATTTATATGCTTCAAATTTAAGAGCCATACATGCGCATATAGCATGATAAATAGAATAGTAAGCCCTATTATTGGCCGTTCTATAGTCATTATCTTTTAGGTTTCGCTTAGCTGATTCTAAATCTTCTTTAGCAACTTGCAACCTATGAATCGCCAATTCTTTGGCTCCTCCGACATCATCCAGCTGCATATAACTCAACCCCCTCATTATAAACATTATTATAAAACGGATATGCTCGAACCCATTTATTAAAAAAATCAATATTTTGCACGATTGGCATAATCATTGTATTGTTATCGTAGTTGATATCATATGTTTTGTCTGACAATATATTCCCGATTCTTTTTATCTCTGCATCATCAAGATCAACCAAAATCATAATATCTATATCTGACCCCTCGTGATAGTCGCCCCTGGCGTACGATCCATAGAGTATTACTTTTTTAAGATGACTGCCATATATATCTTTTGCAATTAGTGTAAAATCATTAAGAATAGTATCCATTTAGCAACACTCCTTTCAGATTATTTGCTTAACTCTATATTATCGCAAATATCTCTTACCCGCAAGATATTTGTAACTAATTAACCAAAAGATTCTTCGCTCCCCTTTGATCACTTAGCAATATTATCCAACCTTAACACTTCGCCGCTTAGACCAAGCAGAAATATATTTCTTGCCGTTTATATATTGGACTTTTCGTATCTTGGCATAATAGCGTTTTGATTTAAGTTTGTTTATGTTTATTGAGCTCTTACCAGCAGAGACGGTAAGAGTTTTTTTATTGCGTGTAAATGATTTGTTAGTGGCTATAACTACAGTATAATATGAGCGCCCGCTTAACTTTACAAATGTAATCTTAAGCTTGCCTTTATATTCTTTAATAGATTTGATGGCGGGTGTTGTAATCATAACTGATGTAGCAGTTTCTGTCGTTGTAGTATCTGCAGTATTATCAGTACTTGATTCTGTCTCGGAATCGGTTGCATTTGCCGTAATATCAGAAGCTTCGGTTGTGATTTCTGTCGTGGTAGCTTCCGTTGTAATCTCTTCGGTTGAAGCCTCTGTTGTTGTCACTATATTAAGTCCGTCGCTGTAACCGGAAAGCGAATATAAAGCGGCAGGAAGATAATTGACAGCATTTGAAGCGACTGTGTGCTCTTGCTCTTCGTCATTTTTCTGAATATCAGAGTCTGACTTGTTAAAGAAATCGTAGCTAATGTATACCTTCTTAAAAACCACAGGGACGGACCCTGTGGTACTCCGGGGGTATCGTTAAAAAGTGAACACAACCTTTGGCTCCGTCCCTGTGGTAAGATTTGTACCGGATACAGACTACTTCTCGTATCGCATTAAATTCTACATCATCTGCTACACAAAACGATATAAACCATATAAGTAACATTTGCAATCAGTATTTTAATTCAATCAAAGTCCAATCGTCAGTGATAATGTCGTATTTATTCCCACAATACGGGCAGTTTTTAATTTTCGTTGCATCAAAACTTGCGCCGCAGGATGGGCAGGCAATCCTTGTCATAGAGAAATTAAAATTGACAGGAATATCGGTTCTTCTTCTGAATACCGCACTAAAAGCCTGAGATTTACAGTATACCTTTTCTCCGCTCGCGTACAGCACATCAAAATAAGCCTTGGTTGTCACCGTAACGAAATTACCTTCATCTACAAACTTCCTGCACCCGAGAGCCCCTGCATAATTGATATCAATAATATCCTTCATCTCAGGGTCAAGTGCATCTCCCTCGTAAAACATAAGCTCACACTCATCTTCAGAAAATATAGCTGTTTTGATAAGAGATATGGCTTTGCTCGTAAAATACTCATATGAAAACTCAGGACTGATTTTCTTCATTCTGTATTCAAAATTCCCCCTTGAGCCAACAGTCCCGATGGTCCGAAGAGAAACTATTGATTTGACCATCGCCCTGATAAACAGAAAGAATATAGTTCCAAAATAAGCCGCTAAAAAGTTGCTGATGATAAGCGCAGTCAAGCCCATTAACATATGAGTAACATCTTTAAACAGATTCTCCGGTAAAAATATATCTCCATATACCATACATGCAAGAAAATAATACAAAAATAAAGTAACAGCATAAACTTTAAAATATAATGACCTAAACTCTCCTTTAGCCAGACTTGGGTCATCTAAAAAATAAAAAGATGAAATCTTAGGGAACAAATCATCCATCTGAAACTTAGTTCCGCAATAAGAGCAGCCGTTCTGCAAATCGGCAATAGTAGTTGCTCTTCCACAGCTCGGACAGCAATAAGAATCTTCATCAGGGTGAGCACCGTTTATTACATCGGTGACAGTCTCATATACAAAACTCTTCTTGTCATCCTTATATAGAATCTTTCCGGATTTTTTAACTACACGCTTTATACCACGGGAATCAGAGCAGACCTTACTCTCATAATGTCCGTCCTGCCAGTCACTTATTGCCCAGAACTTATTACCGCCTTCCCCGGAATGAAAATCATACTCCAGTTCAATCCCTTTGGATTTAATCCTCTCATGCCAAAGACTGAGTATATACGAAATATCTCTGTCTGCAAATGTTATATTCTTCCCTTTGTTGATTGCATCCGAAAGTGAAGATAAAAAATCATTCAGTTTGGTATTAACGGCTCTCGGAATCTTACCACCGCTTAAAAAATTGTATCCCAT
>CAMVPR010000073.1 GCA_947169385.1 uncultured Lachnospiraceae bacterium
CGAAGGATCTTTAAGATTCTTCGCTTCGCTCAGAATGACATGTTATTCTTCTCATCTCGAAGTCATAGCTATCATTTACTTGCCGTAGCGTCGAACATCATTCGCTATTTATAAAGCACACTGTGCTCCGCTACGATTATATCATGTCATCCTGAGGAGCTTTAGCAACGAAGGATCTTTAAGATTCTTCGCTTCGCTCAGAATGACATGTTATTCTTCTCATCTCGAAGTCATAGCTATCATTTACTTGCCGTAGCGGCGAATATCGTTCGCCATTTATAAAGCACACTGTGCTCCGCTACGATTCATGGCGTAAAAGCAGTTGTGGTATCAGAAACTGTGGCCGCCGCCACCGCCTCCTCCACCGCCGCCTCCGCCTCCTCCGCCGCCGGAGGAAGAAGAACTTGGTGGATCGTAAATCTCTCGGTGTCCCGTTCTTACTGTCTTAACATTGGTTACTTGCGTCGCATGCTCAACAGCTGTTATAAGCTCTGAATTAGATGCCTTGTGTCCTCTGGACATAAACATCGCAACAAAGTAATTAATAAGCAGTGCCAAGATAAGCGCAAGAAGAACGTTGTTAACATACTTCATAGGCTTAGAAATATTCTGGCCTGAAAGAAGTGTGTTAATATCGCTAAATGCCTTCGATGCACAAGTGTAATAGTCCTTATCACTTGCGTAAGTATATACATTATCTGTGATAATGTCGGCATAAGAATCTGTTATAACTTTATATACACTTCCGTAACTATAAATATAGATGTTTCTGTTACCCATATCTATAAGGAACAAAGTTCCCGGCTGCTCACCAAACACTCCACTGTAGAACTGGCTGGCTGCATTTCTTGTAGATGTACCTTCAACTGTGGTTGCGATAAATCCACAATACCCATACTCTGTGATAGGCTCCATCTCTTTGGCAAGAGCATCCTCCTCCTCTTCAGAAAGCAAATCAGCTTCATCATAAAGGTAGGTCGCATATCCTGTAGATTCATTCTTGTGGAACTGAAAGTTGGTGTCCTTGTAGTCCTTCTCACCTTCAAGTGAAGTCGCATTGGCATTAACATTTGCAAATGATAACGAAAACGCTAAAACCAAAAGAGCTATTATAGTCTTAATATTACGCATCTACCTCACCTCGATTCTTATTGAATTGCGGCAAAGGTCTGGTCGCTAAAATATTAAACTGTCTGATTAACTGAATCAGCATAAATCCGGTTGCAACAATCATGATAAGATTGGCAGCGTAGTAATAAATATCTGATACAGGAGCAAACAATAGAATAACTCCTGCAATCAAGAGCGATATAATCGGGAATATAATTCCGGTAAAATAACCTTTATGTGTAGTCTTGCCGGGCTTACCGTAAACACTTACATAACCCTTATCGTGCTCTTTATTCTCTTGCTTCTTGATGCTGTTTCTGTTAGCCAAAAACGTTATAATTCCTATTATTGTAATGATGCATGATGTCACAAGACCTGCAGACGGTGTTAATACAAGTCCTACGTTCAACAGTAAGAACACAGGAATTGCAAGCAACAACGAGAACAACAGATACTTAGATACACTTATAGGAGTGTCGGTAGACATCTTACCGGTAAGACCGTTAACAACACCGTAAGCAACTCTGCCGTGATTTCTGTATGACAGGAACCATACCGGGAAGAGCGCGTTCTTAGGCTCGTCGCAAGCAGGATTAAGAACAGGTCCAAATCCGTTAGAAGGTGTGTCTATCGAATCAACCTCTGTAAACTTGTTCCTTACATCAGTCATCGTGTTATCTACAGCGAAATCCGCCGCATCTCTCATGTATAATTGATAATCAACATCAGCTACATCAGCATAAAAACCTGATATATAGCCTGTGTCAAAATCTCTGTATTCGTTGATTGGATACGGTGCAATCTCCTGACATAATTCGTCGTCAAATGAAGACGAAGCGTCATAAGAAATACCTGAATAATCACCCTTGACATGACAAGTCATCTTGTAGCTGTCCTCGATGATATAGTCACCTCTTCTGTGAGTCTCATCTCCGGTAAATGTAGCGTCTTTGTCGATATGAACGTCATATACCCAGTATGGAATATATATACCTCTGAATCTGTCAAGATACGCCGGAGCCTTGAGCTCTTTAGGTGCAAAAATATTAGACTTAACGTGTTTTAGATATAACTCCCTACAGTCATCCTTGGTCTTTTTAAATGGAATAATATACTTAGGTTTCTTAATACCTGTCATCCTGCTCTCAAGCACGGTTGAAGCACCACAGTAACTACAAAATGTAGCCGCTGCCTCATCGATTGTAACAATCTCTCCACCACATTGAGGACAATGGAAAACTTTGGCATTAATCTCGTCCGTCTCCTCCACAGCCGAAGCGTCTTTAACACTTCCAACCATATAGGTACTGAGACATGAATCGCATAACAGCTTACCGCTCTTAATATCATAATGAAGACCGGCGCCGCAATTCTCACATGTGTACATTATATTCCTCCTCTCCTATAATATTGTTCGTTAAAAACCTATAACATTCTATCACAGAATGTGCTAATTCGCAATAAATCTAGTCCATATCTCTAAGTTCTTCTTTAACCTTTTTAAGTTCGTCACGCATAGCTGCTGCCATCTCAAAATTAAGATCTGCAGCATAAGAATTCATCTTCTTGGTAAGCTTCTTAGCAGCCTCTTCAAGCTCCTTCTTGTTCATAGATTCGTAGTCCTTAGAGTTGTCATTTGTCACAACTTTATCTTCATCAGCAGTGGTAGTAATGAGATCTCTAATCGCCTTCTTGATAGTCTTAGGAGTTATGCCGTGCTCTTTGTTGTACTGATCCTGAATCTCACGACGTCTCTTGGTTTCAGTTATAGCCGCTTTCATAGAATCCGTCATCACATCCGCATACATGATAACTCGGCCTTCAGAATTTCTTGCGGCACGTCCTATAGTCTGAACAAGTGAAGTCTCCGACCTTAAGAAGCCCTCCTTGTCAGCATCTAAGATCGCAACCAGAGTAACCTCCGGGATATCAAGTCCCTCTCTTAAGAGGTTGATTCCGACCAAAACATCAAACACTCCCATTCGAAGATCCCTGACAATCTCAACTCTCTCTAAAGTGTCAATATCAGAGTGAAGGTACTTAACCTTAACATCCATATCCTTAAGATAATCCGTTAAGTTCTCCGCCATTCTCTTGGTAAGTGTAGTGACAAGCACCTTATTGCCTGCCTTGGTAACCTCATTAATCTCCTTAAGAAGATCGTCAATCTGGCCTTCTACCGGTCTTACGACAACCTCAGGATCTAAGAGTCCGGTCGGCCTTATAATCTGCTCAGCTCGCATAAGCTCGTGTTCTTTCTCGTACACCGAAGGCGTAGCCGAAACAAAAAGCATCTGGTCAATTCTATCCTCAAACTCCGTGAAATTAAGCGGCCTGTTGTCAAGAGCCGAAGGAAGTCTAAATCCAAAATCAACAAGCGTACTCTTTCTCGCCCTGTCTCCCCTGTACATTCCGCGAACCTGTGGAATAGTAATATGCGACTCATCAACAATGATTAGATAGTCATCAAAGAAGTCCAAAAGCGTGCTTGGAGTATCTCCCGGCTTCTTGCCCGCAAATATCCTACTGTAATTCTCGATGCCGGAGCAGAACCCTGTCTCTCTTAACATCTCTATGTCAAATGTAGTCCTCTCGGCAATCCTCTGTGCTTCGATAAGCTTATCTTGCGACTTAAAGTATGCGACCTGATTAACCATCTCCTCCTCGATTTCCTTAAGTGCTCTCTCCATTTTGTCATGAGCAACTACATAGTGAGAAGCAGGGAATATCGCTGCAAATGTCATCGACCTTTTAACCTCGCCCGTAAGCACGTCAAACTCAGTAATCCTGTCAATCTCATCACCGAAGAATTCAACTCTTATACCATTTTCAAATGTAGACACAGGGATAATCTCCAAAGTGTCTCCTCTCACCCTAAATGTACCCCTCTTAAAATCCATGTCATTTCTTTCGTACTGGATATCGATAAGTTCCTTGATAACCATATCTCTATCCTTCTCCTGCCCCGGTCTTAGAGAGATCATCATCTCCTTATAATCCTCAGGGTTACCGATACCGTATATACATGATACCGAGGAAATGACAACGACATCTCTTCTCTCTATCAGTGCCGCTGTTGCCGAGTGCCTAAGCTTATCTATCTCGTCGTTAATCGCTGAATCCTTCTCGATATATGTATCTGTAGAAGGAACATAAGCCTCAGGCTGATAGTAGTCATAGTATGACACAAAATACTCGACGGCATTCTCAGGAAAGAACTCCTTAAACTCTGAATAAAGTTGGGCCGCAAGAGTCTTGTTGTGAGCGAGCACTATAGTTGGTTTGTTAAGCTGCTCGATAACATTGGCCATTGTAAACGTCTTACCGGAGCCTGTAACTCCAAGTAGAGTTTCAAACTGATTGCCCTTTTTAAAACCGTCAACCAACGCCTTTATTGCCTGTGGCTGGTCGCCGGTTGGTTTATAATCCGAATGAAGTACAAATCTATCCATAAATATCTCCTTATATAGCAACAGGGTCAAAATACCTTTGACCCTGTTTTGATTATTTAAGCTTTTGTTTAAGAACCTCTATTCCCTTGTTAATCTGGTTGTCCTTCTTGATGTCGTAAGTATCACCCATGTCACTCTCATCGTACTCAATCTCGATGTCAGGCTTTATTCCGTCACCGTGAATACATACGCCGTTAGGAGTGTAATACTTGGATGTTGTAATCTTAACAGCAGAGCCATCTCCGAGGTTAAAGAGCTGCTGAACTATACCTTTGCCAAATGTTGTCGTTCCGACTATCGTAGCCATCTTATAATCCTTAACGGCACCGATAAATATCTCGGATGCACTGGCTGAGTTACCATCGCACAAAACTACCATAGGCTTGATATATGCGTGCTTGCCGTCGGATGTATAAGTCTCTCCCTCGCCATTCTTGTCTTCAGTGTAACATATAGTTCCGGCAGGAAGCATATTCTCAAGTATCGTAACTACACTTCCCAACACACCACCGGGATTGCCTCTTAAATCGATGATTACTCCGTTAGCACCTTCGTCATCCATCTTCTTCTTGGCTTCCTCGAACTGTTCCGGTGTAACC
>CAMVPR010000074.1 GCA_947169385.1 uncultured Lachnospiraceae bacterium
CAACAACAGTCCTAAAAATAAGATCAAAAACCGTATCACCGACATAAGCAAGAGCAAGCGGAGAATATCCTTTAACATCAGGCGCCTTAACATCAAAGCTCTCAAGCAATGAATCAATCGCTACCGCCCAAGCATCATTACTTATATTCTCTTCCATTTGACACCCTCTCTAGTATCTTTAAGCTCAATGCCCATAGACAAAAGCTCATCTCTAATCTCATCAGCTCTTGCAAAATCCTTGTTCTTCCTAGCTTCCTGTCTCTGGTCAATAAGCTCCTGAACCTTAGAATCTAACGACTCTTCCTCTCTCTTGGCATTAATTCCAAGAACGTCAAGAAGCTTAACTATAGTATCGTAAGACTTCTTAACAAGAGCATAAGAAGACTCCTCGGTAACATTTACATTAGAAAGCTTAACAAGCTCAAAGATAGCAGCGATAGCGTCAGCAGTATTGAAATCGTCATCCATTGCCTCTTCGTACTTTAAAACAAATGAATCTATATCCTTAGAAACCTGCTCTTCCTCAGCCTTAAAGTCGCTGTTCTTATCTACTTTACCGGAAATATCATCAAGTCTCTCAACAGCAGTCAAGATTCTGTCTAATCCGTTAGCAGCACTCTGTACTAAAGTATCAGAGAAATTAAGCGGACTTCTGTAGTGGACAGAAAGCATAAAGAATCTCAATATCTGAAGTGGGAACTTCTTCTCAATATCCCTTACAGTAAAGAAATTACCTAAAGACTTGCTCATCTTTCTGTTATCGATATTTAAAAATGCATTGTGCATCCAATAGTTAGCAAACTTAACGCCATTAGCAGCCTCTGACTGAGCGATTTCATTTTCATGATGAGGGAAAATTAAATCCTCACCACCAGCGTGAATATCAAGAGTCTCACCAATATACTTACGGCTCATCACTGAACACTCGGTATGCCAGCCCGGCCTACCATCTCCCCAAGGTGATTTCCAGAAAGGCTCGCCCTCTTTCTTAGGCTTCCAAAGAACGAAATCAAGACCGTCCTCTTTCTCGCTCTCGCCGTCAACAAGAAGGTCCCTGTGTCCTGCCTCCATGTCCTCAATGTTCTTGCCTGACAACTTACCATAGCCCTGAAATGCCTTAACTCTGTAATATACAGTACCGTTAACCTCATAGGCATAGCCCTTATCTATTAAGTTCTGAATCAATTCAATCATTCCATCAATCTCTTCGGTAGCCTTAGGATGTGTAGTTGCAGGGCGCACATTCATATGCTCCATATCCTGCTTGCACTCCTTGATGTAGCGCTCTGAAATCTCTGAAGCATCTACGCCTTCTTCATTAGCAGCCTTGATAATCTTGTCATCTACGTCAGTGAAATTAGAAACGTAATTAACCTCATATCCCTTATATTCAAAATATCTTCTGACTGTGTCAAATACTATCATAGGGCGTGCGTTACCGATATGAATCAGATTATATACGGTAGGCCCGCACACATACATTCCTACCTTGCCTTCATTGATAGGCACAAATTCTTCTTTGCGATTGTTAAGTGTATTGTATATCTTCATTACTACATTCCTCCGTTATTATTAATTGGGCAACCGCCGCTAGCTGCGCAACAAGATGTCGCAGAAGCTCCGACAAGCCCTCCCGCTTCTTCAAATGTCTCAAGAATACATACCGCAGATGCACTTATTCCAAGTCCCTCACCGGTAAATCCCAAATGTTCCTCCGTGGTCGCCTTGATATTAATCTGGTCTTTCGTCACATTAAGGCAACCGGCTACATTGGCAATCATATCATCAATATACGGTCTCATCTTAGGTGCCTGTGCTATTATTGTAGCGTCAACGTTACCGACAACATATCCCTTCTTAGAAAGCATATCAGAAACCTCTTTCATAAGAGCCATACTGTCAGCGCCCTTAAATCTCTCGTCTGTGTCAGGAAAATGCTTACCGATATCACCAAGCGCAGCAGCTCCGAGCAACGCATCCATTATAGCATGAAGCAAAACATCTGCATCCGAATGACCTAAAAGTCCCTTCTCGTAAGGAATTGTGACTCCACCGATAATCAAGTCTCTTCCCTCGACCAGCCTATGAACGTCGTATCCGTTACCTATTCTCATAGTATTCCTCCAAAATAAAAAATAGAGAGACGAAATACCGTCTCTCCAAATCCTCAATAGCGGAGGCGAGATTCGAACTCGCGACACCACGGGTATGAACCGTGTGCTCTAGCCAACTGAGCTACCCCGCCAACTAATATGTAAGGCTCAACGCCTACTGGAACCTACAGGGCTCGAACCTGTGACCCTCTGCTTGTAAGGCAGATGCTCTCCCAGCTGAGCTAAGATTCCTAAGTGCTTTTGAGCACTCGATAAGTATATTATAAAAATGATAGTATGTCAACAAGTTTTTTTACTTGATAAACATTTTTTTCGAAAAGCTTCTAAATATCACGCTCTACTTGCTACAACTCCTCGTTATATGTAGCATGATGCAAATGTATAAGAACCGCAGACCTTAGTCCCTCGCTGTCTCTTCTCTTCAAAAAGTTCATTATCATAATGTGATCCTTATATGCATCCTCAGCAATAATCTCTAAGTTCTCATCAAGCGCAAATGTCTTCTCAATCGTCTCGGTAAGAACCGGAATAAACTGAATCAAAAAGTCGTTGTGCGAAGCTCTCATTATCGCTCCATGAAAATCCGTCTCCGACTGAATGCGCTTATCTCCCTTGGGATGCCTTTTAATCTCTGCCTGAACCACATCTCCAAGTCTTAATATCTCATCTATCTCCTCGTCAGATGCACGAACAGCAGCAAGAGCCGCCGCCGCAGGTTCTATAATCATTCTCGCTTCATATAAATCCTTCAATGTAACCTTCATTTGAAGTACATCATCCACGTTAAGGGCACCTTCCGCATACTGCTCTAAAGTCTCATTGACAAATGTACCAAGTCCCCTTCTTACAACAAGCAAACCCTCACTTACAAGCGTTCTTATCGCCTCGCGAAGCGTAGTCCTTGAAACTCCAAGTTCCTCCGATAACACATTCTCATTCGGAAGCTTATCCCCCGGCATATATACCTGTTCAACTCTAATCTTATTGGAGAGAATCTCCGCTGTTCTCTGTGATAAATTATCCATAACTTAATATCCAATCAATTTTATTCCATACAAATATACACCAATTTACAACATATAGCAAATCAAACTTAAAAACAGGAGCAGTATGTAACCGCTCCTGTTAATCTTATTCTTTGAAAAATGCTATAATCATATCTTCTAAAGCTTTTAAATCCTGTATCGAGCACGTCTCCATCGATGAGTGCATTGCAAGCACACCTACTCCAACATCGACTCCGGGTATCGGGACAAATGTAGACATAATCGGTCCTAATGTAGACCCTCCTGCTATATCAGAATGATTAATCTGCCTCTGATAGCGAACGCCATACTCTTCACAAAGTTGCATAACTGCTGCATTTGACTTGGCATCAGAATTGTATCTCTGATTACCGCTCGTCTTAAGTACTACACCCTCACCAAGTCGAGTCTTGGTTGTTATGTCGCTCTTATCTCTATAATTCGGATGATATGCATGCGCAACATCAGCTGACATGATAAATCCGGTCCTGCTTAATTTATCGAGCGTAAGCTCCGGAGTAATAAGACAGGCATTCATAGAATTCATCAACCTTGTCATCACTTCAAGGAACAATGTAGAATCGGCTCCCTGCTTTGATCTTGATCCTATCTCCTCATTGTCAAACAAAGCAACAACTGTAGTTCTGTCGGTATTCTCTTCGACAATTCCATTAATCAAAGCATAACAAGAAGAGAGATTATCAAGCCTCGGGCTAACCAAAAGTTCCTTATTAACTCCAACTTTAGTAGGAGCAGTCGGATTATAAAAATAGAGATCGTAATCAAGAATATCTTCTACATCTACATCAACCTTCTCGGAGATGTAATTAAGAAGCGGATCATCTCCCTCCTTGAAATCTCCTTCGTTAAGTCCGATAAGAGGAAGCAAATGTTGTTGAACCTTTAATTCGTTCTTGGAATTAACTTCCCTGTTCATATGTATTGCAAGACTTGGAATAACAGCCACCGGCTCCTTGCTGTCATATAAGACAATGTGAGGAGAGAATACTTCTTCACTCTTCAGTGCTAGCTTACCCGCAAGTGCCAAAGGTCTGTCAAACCATGTATTAAGTATCATTCCACCGTACGCTTCAACATTTACAACCAGATTGCCTTCTCTGTTGATGGTTGGATGAGGTTTAAGTTTGAGCATAGGCTGGTCTGTGTGACCTGCAGCTATCCTGACATTCTCATCTCCCGGTCTAAATGCAAAAATCACAGATTCGTAAGGAGATACATAATACCCCTGACCTCTGTCCAATTCCCATTCTTCACCAAGTTTCAGTTCGATGAATTGCTCACGCTTAAGCCATCTCTTGGTGTTGGCAACCACATGGTATGGGGAAACTCCCTTTTTTATATAGTCCTCTAGTGTCATAATATTATCTCTCTCTTTATAATATTTATGGAGCACACTGTGCTCCGCTACGATTATATCATGTCATCCTGAGGAGCTTTAGCGGCGAAGGATCTTTAAGATTCTTCGCTTCGCTCAGAATGACATGTTATTCTTCTCAT
>CAMVPR010000075.1 GCA_947169385.1 uncultured Lachnospiraceae bacterium
AAACCTACATTTTTATTTTCCACTAAACCTACATTTATATTTTACACTTTACAACATGCAGCACTAAAAACAAATAATGATTGAATGATATCCATTTTTTCTAATACCGATTCTGCTTTATTATAAACAATAAACTTTAAAATCACATAAGCACAAAACAGCAAAAAAATCGGTATGTATACTATCACTTTATTAATTGCACTATGATTGCTGCTCTTGTTCATAGTTTTACACCTTTAGATGTCACAATTCTTCTTAAAACGCTCACGTTTCATTTCTCCTTGCTATTAATCGTACAGTGTTTCTTTCATTTTCCGTGCTTGAATAACCACCACCAGAACGTAAAGTCTTGCAAATTCATATAATCACCTCCCATCCAATATTCTGCGATAAGGATAAGTGACTTTTTACAAGCCCAACAGTTTCCTTAACCAATCATAGAAATTATCGTCTGTTAGTTTCATGATATGTGACCTCCCTTCTGCTAAGCTTTTATGCATCTCCCCTATATTTGCTATAATATCAGAAATAATCTTATTGTAAATGCATTTTGCACAAACGGTCGTTTTTTTGCGCAAATGGTCATTTATAGTATTTTGAAATAAAAAACGGTGCTTCCTGCACCGCTTTCATATTCTATAACCTCTTTTTCCTGTATTTATAATATGCTTCTTTAAATCCTTTGAGGTTACGCCTGCTTAAGTAATAATCTTCGTTGATGTATCTTATGATAACCTTGTAATGCTCAATGTTGCTGATATATAGCATATTTACAAGGACACCTTTTCTGATAGAATAGAAATCAAAAGAAGCCAGTTTGGCACAAACATCCTGATATTTTTCTTTGAGAACAAGGGTATCGTGGTTCTTAAGTCTGATTATCAGTTTTCTCATCGACGTTTCTATGAGAACTATTGAATTAGTAGGAATCTCTATTAATCCATATTTCTCACTGTCAAATGATATTATTTCCGGTTTTTTAACAATTTCGTATGCACTGTCCAAGGCTTCTTTAAGTTCCTCTTCAAGATTATGTTTATTTATATATCTGAATGCGTGAGATATATAACCTTTAGAAGCAAACTCCTGATGCGTTGTCAGAATTATAGCTATATGCTGTTCGTCCGGATGATATTCTTTGTAAGAACGACATAAGGAAAGACCCGTTGATGTGTCGCTATCATCAAGCTCAACATCAAAAAAAACAACATCGAAATCATTTGTCTTATAATCAAAAGCGCGCCAATTAGTATAAGAGGTTATATTAACATCATCACTTAAGTATTCTTTTAGACTGTCAGCGATTATATTTATCCAGATCTGCTCATCATCAATAATAGCTATGTTCATAATAAGCCACCCCATATAAATGTAATGTCATTTAGTTAAGCTTTATACATATCAAATACATGTCATGACTTCGCTTCGCTCAGGATGACACTTTTAGTAATGAAATTTCTTAATTAAATGACATTGTCGATGAATGCCACCTACTTAAACTCTACAACAGTAACGCCTGCTTCTCCTTCTCCGTAAGCTCCGGCGCGGAAGGACTTGACAGTTTTCTGGTGTTTAAGATAATCCTGCACAGCTGAGCGTAAAGCACCGGTACCCTTGCCGTGAATAATAGTTACGGAATTAAGTCTTGCAAGATAAGCATCGTCTAAGTATTTATCAAGAGCGGAGATTGCCTCGTCAACAGTCTTACCAAGAAGGTTAATCTCGGTACTGACATTTGCTCTAAGATCAAGCTGTTTAGCTGCATGTCTAACCGGCTTGATATCTTCCTTAGGAGCATCAACAAGTTTTAAATCAACAGTGTTGACAAGAGTTTTTAATATACCTGCCTGAACATAGCAATCCCCCTTTTTGTCCGGGTTTGATACAATCTCGCCCTCAAGCCCCATGCTGTCAATATACACATAATCGCCTTCCTTAAAGGTATAATCAGAAGGCTTGGCTTTCTTCTTATTAGGCTTGTCAATAAGCTGGTTGTCAAGCTTGTCAAGACCTTTTCTAAGGTGGGTTCTCTGGTGCTCCATTGCTTTATTGTTGGCCTTCTCAGGGTTTTTAGCCCATTTGTTGTAAAGCCTTATAGACTCATCAGCAGACGCCTTGGCCTTCTCTAAGATGTCCCTGGCTTCCTGCCTTGCGTCCTTTAATATCTTATCCTTTTTCTTGCTGATATCATCACTTTTTTGCTTTGCGGACGCCTTAAGGTCCTCAACCTCTAACCTTAAAGCCTCTGCATGCTCCTGCTCTTCCCTGATTGTGATTCTGCTCTTTTCAAGGTCTGAGAGAAGCTTCTCAAAATCCATGCTGCTCTCATCAATCTCTCTTTTGGCAGCCTCAATTATCTCATCAGGAAGTCCGAGTTTTTTGGATATTGCAAATGCATTTGACTTGCCCGGTACACCTATCAAGAGCTTGTAGGTAGGCTTTAAGGTTTCGATATCGAACTCGCAGCAGGCATTTTCTACGCCCGGAGCAGACAAAGCGTATACCTTAAGCTCGCTGTAGTGAGTTGTTGCAGCTATATGTGCACCCATGCTGTGAAGGTTTGCGAGTATCGCAATCGCGAGCGCAGCACCTTCTGTCGGGTCCGTACCTCCTCCCAATTCGTCAAAAAGTACAAGTGATTTGGCGGTAGCATTTGCAAGAATCTTAACTATGTTGGTCATATGAGATGAAAATGTCGACAAGGATAACTCTATGCTCTGTTCATCTCCGATATCTGCGTATACTTTGTCAAATGTTGACAAGACGCTCCCTTCTGCAGCCGGAATATGAAGTCCCGATTCACCCATGAGGGTAAAGAGTCCAAGGGTCTTAAGTGACACAGTCTTGCCGCCGGTATTGGGACCGGTGATGATAAGCATATTGAAATCGCCACCTAAGCGTATGTCAATAGGAACAACAGCTTTGGAATCAAGGAGAGGGTGTCTGCCCTTCCTGATATCAATTACGCCGTCTTCGTTGAATTCCGGTCGACTTCCCGTATATGACCTTGCATATCTCGCCCTTGTGAAAATGTAATCAAGCTCAATAAGTATTGCAAAATCTGCGTTAAGTATCTCTTCCTCATATTGAACTCTAGTTGTAAGTGCTTTTAATATTACTGCAATCTCTGCCTGTTCTTTAATGGCAAGCTCTGACAATTCATTGTTAAGATTAACAACAGCCATAGGCTCAATGAACAGGGTAGAGCCTGTAGAAGACTGGTCGTGCACCATACCCGGAAATGAATTCTTGTGTTCAGCCTTTACGGGAATACAGAATCTTCCGTTTCTCTGGGTAACTATTGACTCCTGAAGCATTGGCTGAATGTTGGGATTGTTGACTGTCTTGTTAAGCTCCGAACGAATCTTAGAGTTAGTGTTAATGATACTTTTTCTGATTGTTTTTAAAGCCGGAGAAGCATCATCCGCAATTTCATCTACATCTAATATTGTGCGCCTGATTTCGCCTAAGAAATCGCTTATAGGTTCCAAATCATCGAAGAAATGCTCAATGCAGTCATCATTAGAAAGGGCATCGCTTTTCTTATAATCTTCAGTATAATCCTTGGCAGCCTCTACTATCTCCAGTATTCTTGCAATATCCAAAAGTTCTCTGGTATTAAGCGTGCTCTCTAACTTGGCTGCATTGATGTATGGACGTATATCAACTATACCGGCACAGGATAGATTACCGAAGCGGTACAGTCTGTTAAGTGCAGCAGCGGTCTCATCCTGAAGTCTCTCTATCTCTCTTAAATCTGAAACAGGGTGAGTCTTTATGCAGCGTTTCTTAGTAATCTCGCACGAAGCGTGAGTTGAAAGCTGCTCTATGATTTTATCATATTCTAATATTCTAAAATTACGATTTCTCATAATGTGGTCCTTTCTTATGAATTAAGGCTTTACAGAACGCCTAAAATATTCATCTTTAAAACAAGCTGTTGATAATAACCTTTATTTCATAGTGATTGTACCACTTTGCGACCAAAATAGCAATGAGGTGAAGATTTGGTCGACGCCACCCCGGATTTAAGTAGCAGAGCACATTGTGCTTCAAGAATAATGATGAACATTGTCCGATGACACAGAGGTAGTGGCATACATGGTGCGGATTGAAAGCTAGGGCATCCTTATCACAATTTTGGTTGTTTGTCAAACAACTAATAGTTGTTAAATAGTACGAAAATTGTCGAATTTGTGTCGAATAAGGTCGAATTAACAACTCACAGTTGTTTTTAATACAACTAACAGTTGTTGGACAGCGGTATTAGTGCATGCT
>CAMVPR010000076.1 GCA_947169385.1 uncultured Lachnospiraceae bacterium
TCTTGTCTTGTCTTGTCTTCAAGATTATGTTGCTCTGCTCCATATATGTCAACCCTTTTTTATAATTTTATTGCCAAAAGATGCCTGTTCACTACCTTCATTTTACTATATTTTTATATAAATCCGCAATAAAAACTTGGGTGTAAACTGTCACATTTTGAAACATTTTTTACCATAGTGCACTTACGCCCATGAAACACTATAACCGCTTTTAAGTTACTTAAACATGCAGTTACATTGACCTTCTTCGAAGGTCAATGATTCTTCGCTTCGCGAAGTCATGACATTTGGGGGAATAAAATTCCTTAACTAAATGTCATTTGGTCTGTCCCCAATGTAAAGTTTGGAGCACAATGTGCTCCTCTACGCTTTGTAATAACGGCATTTCATTGCGAAATATCAACCCCATTTATATAATCATCACACACTTTAATTATATCAAAAACACCACTTAACCGCAATGAAATATCTTTATGTTTGCGAGTAGAAAATGTGTCATTCTGTCACATTTTACTATACTAGCCCTCATACGAACCGACGATACAACTCTTCTTGCAGAAGCAGATTCCATAGGATTTAACGCCCATATACCCGTCTTCAAGGACTCCCTCTTCATACTCCTTGTCTTTAATCTGGGCATACGCTTCCTTAAGTCCTGCTTCCATCTCGTTATACTTCTTTCTTGTCTTAATCTCAAAGATTATTGCAGGGTCGGTGGGATTATCAGGATACAACACGATATCCGGCCGTCCGTCTCCTTCCTCTCTGTTCGACCTTGGTGCATAATCCGGCACTCCATATAAAAGTGACAGAAAGAAACCATGATAAAATGATTCACCACTGTCAAATACACTTATACTCTTCTTAAGAAGCCTCGTAACATAACCGGCTATCCCCTCCGTATCTCCATCAAGTACAGCCTTATGAAGTACACTCCTATCTTCACTTTTAACCTGCTTGTCAAACCAGTTTCTTATCTGAGTTTCATATATACTTGCAATCTCCGTGTTAGGAATCTTCATAGTAAGATATATATATTTATCCTCACGTCTTTCAGATACCTTCTTCATATACCCCGTAAAGAACAGGAAGTTCCACAGATTGTCCTCTGACTCATGTATATCATCATAGGTTATATCCTCATGTATCTGCTTCTCTATCGTCCCACCATTTATCAGTATATCAAGCTCTCTCTTCATCTCCTCATCAGCATGCCATATCATATCCTTGATTATCTGATTGGATGAGGTATTCGCCCAGTAGGCTTGCGGGAATTGCATATTGTTAATGGCTATACTTGATACATACTTTATGATACTCCATGGATTATATATCTCCGTCTGACCAAAAAGATATCCATCGTACCACTCCTTTGCCTCAGATATTCTGTCCTCCATACCATAGTCTATAAGCATCGCTTCTGTTTCTTCTTGCGTAAAACCAAAGGCTTCTTCATAACCATTGTTATATATTGAACTAATCTGAAGATGATTGAGTCCTGTGAATATACTCTCCTTGCTTATCCTTAAACAGCCCGTAATAACAGCTCTCTCTAAAGCATCATTGGTCTTAAGTGCCGACTCAAAAAACGAGCGAATAAACCCTACCATCTCTTTATAAAAGCCCTCGTAGTATGCATTCTCTAAGGGTACATCATATTCGTCAAGGAGTATGATAACATTCTTGTTATGATATTTCTTAAGGCACTCTGAAAGAGTTTTTAGTGCTGTTGCATAACGGTCTATCTCTTCATTGAAATCCTTGTCATCTCTAAGTTCATCCCTTTTTCGGGGTCTTAACAATTCACAGAATAACTCGTTCTCTTTTTCAGAAAGCTTGTCGGAATCTTTAAGATAATCATGCCTGTTAAATTCAGAGACTATCTCATCTC
This sequence comes from uncultured Lachnospiraceae bacterium, assembly GCA_947169385.1. Taxonomy (GTDB): domain Bacteria; phylum Bacillota; class Clostridia; order Lachnospirales; family Lachnospiraceae; genus NC2004. The sequence continues at coordinate 1,892 of CAMVPR010000076.1, forward strand.
TTAGCTGTAACGCCGCAGACTTAAATCTAGGCTGCTTGGCTGACTTTAAAGACAGCTTGATAACAGGATACTTACCCATCATATCAAGTATCTTCTCATCGGCATTCATGATTTTTTTGCCTTCAAAGTACCTGCGTTTATCTATAACATTACCGTCGTAATCATATTCAAGTTCAAAAAATGTACGAAGCATGGAAAGCGCGAGTGTCTTGCCAAAACGCCTTGGTCTGGTGAATAAAGTTACTTTACCACCTCTTTCCACAATGTCATCAATAAGCATAGTCTTATCAATATAATACATATCTTCGTCTATAAATTCCTTATAATCCTCGTATCCTATACCGATTTTTTTCATGACTTACACCTGCTTCCCGTTTACTTCATTTATAAGCTTTCTTATATATTAAACCTTAACATATTTCATAATTATAATCAATGATAGAGGAAAATTCAGATTGTTAACTTTACATTGGGGTCCGTCCGAATGTCATTTAGATAAGATTTCACCATACTAATACATACCAATACATGGTTCCAGGTAATCATGCAATTTACACCGTAGCGGCGAACATCGTTCGCCACCGGATTATATGGAGCACAATGTGCTCCGCTACTAACCAGAGGGTCCGTCCCTCTGGTCACGTAAATAACATTCGGTCCGTCCCTCTGGTCACGCGGTCAACTTGGCTTATTTATTAAGTTCCCAGAACATTACTGCGCTTGCCGCTGCCACATTTAACGAATCAACGATTGGATTCATCGGAATCATCGCTACATAATCGCTTCTCTCAATTGTGTCATCCTTAAGTCCATATCCCTCATTTCCAAGAATAACAGCGAGCTTATCTTCATCCTTTATCCTAGGGTCACTGATACTTACCGCCTCACGATAAAGTGCCATTGCAACTGTGCTGAACCCACTCGCTTTAAGCGCTGACAGATAATCCACCCCTTTATCAATTCTAGTCCAAGGAATCTGAAACACAGTCCCCATACTCACTCGCCCCGCTCTTCTATAGTAAGGATCGCTCGAGTCAGCCGTAAGGATTATGGCTTCAACACCCATAGCTGCAGCAGATCTGAATATCGCCCCAACATTTGTCGGATTATTGATATTCTCTAATACCGCGACAATGCGTTTACCTTTGCAAATATCTTCAAGTCCCTTTAATTCTTTTCGCTTCATAGCTGCAAGCATTCCGTCGGTCAACGCATACCCCGCAAGATTCTTAAGCACATCATCATCTCCAAGGTATATCGTCACGTCTCTACACGCATCAAAAACCGCCTTGCCTTCATCATTTGCGTGATTATAGTCAAATGCTGTCAATATCGAAATCGGCTCATACCCCACCTCTAGCGCCCTCAATATAACTTTGGGGCTCTCACATATAAAAATCCCTGGATTAGGCTCGTTAATCTTTCTTAACTGAATCTCATTATATAATCTATATACATCAAGTTCAGGAATGGCTAAATCATTTACTATCCTAATCATATTCTCGTCATACATATCATAATCCTTTCTGTCCATAGGGTCCGTCTATCCAAAAAACCACAGGGTCCGTCCCTGTGGTTCGCGCTACTTAACTGTCCCAGTGGTTTTCCGTAGCGGCGAACATTGTTCGCCACCGGATTATATGGAGCACAATGTGCTCCGCTACTTAACCGTCACTTTAGCCTTCTTCGCATACCCGTTCTTGGCATATACATACACATAACATGTACCCGCATTAACAGCCGTAATCTTGCCCTTAGAATCAACAGTCGCAATACTCTTATCAGACGACGCATATCTAAAAAGCGGCGCATGCGCATCCGTAAGACTCTTACGCTTCTTGTTAACCAAAGTAACCTTAGCCTTTATACTTGCAGTCTTGCCTGCCGCAAGGCTAAATGAACTCTTTGTAAGCTTTATACTCTTAGGATTAGAATACTTCTTATTCTTTCTTCCTACAATATGTCCCGTAACGGTCTTAGCAAGCTTATAACTCTTACCGTCAAC
>CAMVPR010000077.1 GCA_947169385.1 uncultured Lachnospiraceae bacterium
GGATGATTGTGAAGGATGACGGCTATGAGGTGGCTTTCAAGGCGGGGGTCACCGTGGAGGTCGAGATTTGAGGGGAATACAGGGCAGCATATCACTGTGGAAATGGTGGTATGGCTGCCTTTTTTTGTATTTCATCAAATTTTCTTTGCAGTCAGCATTAGATTTTGCTATAATACATATATATCTTTATGCCCTGCGCAGGGTAAAGAATCCGCGCTGGTATGCCGATACATGAGATGAGAACTTGGGTTCTTATTAAATTTTTGGACAAGGGGGCTTGACATACATGAATAGATCAAACATAATTGTTCAGTTCAGTTCAGTTCAGTTCAGTTCAGTTCAGTTCAGTTCAGTATAATTGCGCCCTTTTTTCGTATAAAACAACATATATTCGTGATGGATAACCGTCGGATTTGACAGGGATTCGTCATAAGGGGTACCGCAAAGCGGTGGATTCCTTATGACTATACCCTGTCTGGTTCGGCGGTTTCTTTATATAAAATACAAAACGGAGGTACACATTTTATGAAAATGAAAAAACTCACAACATTCGCACTTGCGGTAGCACTTGCGATAGGAACATTTGGATTCAGTGTTCCGGCAAAAGCAGCAGATAACAGTACGGATTACACAATCACCATTCCGGCTACGCTTACGGTTGCACAAAGCGGCTGGAATGCAACAGATGGCATTACCGCAAAGGTAAAGAGTGGCGATATATTTGACAGCAGTAAAAAGCTGACAGTGACGGCAGCATCAACAAATAACTGGGCTTTAAAGTCAGGTGATAATTCCGTTGGCTACAATTTGGCAACAACCACAGGTACATACAGCAGCAGCGCAACACCTGCATCATGGGAGTTCTCAGCTGCTGACTTAAATGCAGATGGTGGCAAGATCAATCCTATGGGCATCATAGTAGAAGATTATAGTAGTAAGCCTGCCGGAACCTATCAGGACACCGTGACCTTTACGGCAAAGGTGGAAGACGCTGTTAAAGTAGAGACACTGCTCACTACAATAACCGCTACAGGTAAAACCACCTATAGCCAGTCCAAGGAGGGCGTGGTCACAGTAACACTAGCCAACATACAATATTATGATAATGAATATGGATGGGTCTGGAATGGAACAATAACCGTTGAACCAGTGGAGGGTTATACCATCACAAAATGCCGATTTATACAAAATAGTAAAACGCCTCTTGATGACGATTTAGCTCCATTTAGTATTGTTATAAATAACGATAGCTTTAATAGGTGTAGTGTCACAACTTCCGCCGGTCAAAAGGGCAGCAGTGATATGGATGGCGTCACATCGATTGAGGTGTATGGCTACGAAAATTAACAAGAATTAGTCTGCTATTGCGGGCTGCGGCTCGGAGGGGTGAGATACAGAAAGGTCGTGAATAAATGAACAGAAAATCAAATAGAATCCTCGCGGTCTTTCTGATGATCATACTTATATGCTCTCTGTCAGGTTGCTCGGGAAAAGTGGAGCAAAAGACCGAAAAGGATTACAGCAACATAGAGATGAATCCTAACATTTCCATTCCCGGATATGAAAGTCTTGACTTCAAGACAGGAAAGACGAAGCAGAGTGTGGATTTCTATAATCCCGATGAAAATACCTGTTTCTTCCGGATCAGTCTTGTGATAAAGGATGAACCGGATACGGCGAATGGTGAAGAAGGAAATGCCGGAGAAGAGACAGTTCTCTGGACTTCGGATATGATAGAACCGGGAGAGCATGTTAAGAGCATAAAGCTTAATAAAGAATTGGAAAGCGGTGAATATGCCGCAATACTCAAATACGAGTGTTTTAGATTACAAGATAAGTCGCCGCTTAACGGATCGAATATTGAACTGACATTAAATGTACGATAAGAAAGCGGCAGTAACGATAGGAGGAATGGGTAGTGAAGAAAGGAAGACTAAAACGATTCGTAATGTCACTCTTTCTGACGCTGTGCATGGTCGTGAATGGGATATGTCCGGTTGCACCTTTTACGATGACAGCATATGCGCAGACTACGACAGAGAATGGCATAAACACTATTACAAGTAATGGAACAGCGGATGAAACCGCTACAATGACAATCACGCTGGTTATCCCGAAGAAAACCCTGGCGGACACCTACGCCATGACCATTACGCTGACGATCAGCGAGAAGCAACCGGCAACGGTAACCAAAGCACCTGAAGCGAAGACACTGACATACAATGGATCAGCACAAGAACTTGTGACAGCAGGAACAGCCACTGGCGGCGAGATGCAGTACGCCCTCGGTACTAAGGATGCTGCAACCGAAGAATATACCATATCCATCCCTGCAAAAACCGACGCGGGAACCTACTACGTATGGTACAAAGCAGTTGGAGACGCTAATCATAATGATAGTGAGGCGAAGTGCATTACTGTGAAGATATCTGAACGTTCTTCCACTCCAAGCACGCCGTCTACACCAAGTACACCGTCTGTACCATCAACTCCAAGCACCCCTGCGGATTCTACTCCTGCAGCTTCATCACAGCCGGTTGCTTATACAGTGCCTGTTGAGAATGATGAGACTGTGAATGTAGGTGTGAAGATTACAGACGATACTGCTGTTCTTAACGAGATTACGGATGCTGATATAGACAGGATTGTCAATGTATCGGGTGATGCTTCTAAAGATGCATCAAAGGATGCAGGATTAGAGACCAAGCCTATAACCATTGATTTATCAGGTGCAGGTAAGACTGTTACCACACTTGAAATCAGTACCACTACACTTAGTCGTATATCGGATGTTATTTCAGCTGATAATAACAGTGTTGATTCATTTAAGGTTACACTTAGTGAGACGACAGTAACATTTGACAAGGAAGCAACTGTAGCACTTTCTAAGCAGGCAGAGGGTGACACGGTTAGGCTTGTGGTTGACAATATCAGCGATGACAAGTTAAACTCTGTTCAGAAGGCTTCGCTTGTAAGTAAGACTGTAGTTAATACCTTTGAAGCTTATGTTGAGTGTAACGGCAAGAGGATATCTAATTTCGGCAAGGGTACTGCCACTGTTGAGAAGAAGATAGGGGTTACAGCAGGAAGAAACCTTAAGCATTATCATATGTTTTATCTTAATCCTTTGGGTTCTTTAGAGAGGCTTGTATCTTATATGACAGGCGGGAAGCTTTGTGGTGTTATGAAGCATTTCTCTGAATATGCTGTTGTTTATGATGAGTCAACGGCTAATGAGACGGGTGTTGCAGGTGTTGACCCTAGTGTTCCTGTTACACCAAGCGGTGATGCAAGTAAAGATGCGGGTTCAGATTCTAATGCAAGTACCGATGCGAGCGCTAACGAAAGCTCAGATGCATCAGCTCCTAAGGATGTCAATCTTAACGATGAAGAAGCAGTTACTTCTAACGGTAAGACAGTATATGACAACGGATTGGCTATCAATTCAGGTCTTAAGATTGCACAAGAAGGAAGTAAGATTAAGGTGTCCTGGGGCAAGGTAAGCGGTGCAGATAAGTATGAGGTTTATGTAGGATATTGCGGCAAGAGTTATGATAAGA
>CAMVPR010000078.1 GCA_947169385.1 uncultured Lachnospiraceae bacterium
ATATATTGCCCTTCTTCGAAGGGCAAAGATTCTTCGCTTCGCTCAGAATGACACGGGAAAAGTAGGGACGGTTCTCATGGCTCTCTCACATTTTCCTCAGAAATTTTGTTCTAAATATCTCTTGACTATTTTTTAGAACAGGTGTACTATTGCGATAACATACAATCTGAACAAGTGTTTTGAAAGGGAGTGATTACTATGTCTAGAAAGCCTAGAGAACTCAGTGAAAACGGAATATATCACCTTATTGCACGTGGCAATGACAAGGCTATGATTTTTATAGAAGAAAGTGACTGCATGTATTTTCTGAAATGTTTACAAGAGATTGCTATGGACGAAGACGTTGACGTACACTGCTACTGCCTTATGGGTAATCATTTTCATTTGCTTGTTAAGATGAATAATCAGGATTCACCTGCTAGATTCATGAAACGTATCGGTATTAAATACGTTTACTATTTCAATCATAAATACAACCGCATTGGATCTTTATTTCAAGACCGCTATAAGAGTGAATGCATTGATGATGAAGCTTATTATTTAACTGTTTTTAGGTATATTCTGCGTAACCCGGTGAAAGCTGGCATCACTAGGAATCCTTTTGACTATGTGTGGAGTTCTGCCAAGGATCTTTATAACGGAGTTAACATTACTGCGCTTGGATATACATTTGACATTATGCCTAGAGAAGAACTTATCAACTATATTAACAATTACTCAGATGACGTGTGCATCGATGTTGACGAAGACTCTCACATCACATCTGACAGTGAAGCTACGTCTGCATTCCAGGCTAAATACGTCAATACAAGGCTTATAGATGTTAGACGATTTGATGATGAAGCTAAAAAGATTGCTATCAATCTTCTACACAATATTAACTGTTCTATAAGACAAATATCACGTCTGACGAGCATACCGCGAGGTGTGGTGCGACGGCTAATCGTTTAAGCACAGTCACTTAATAACATTAATAGTACTATCCCCTCTGCTAAACAAGGATGCTGTTTCCACATATTTAGCAGTGATTAGCCATGCTCTTTTTTAGTTATAAGTCACATATAATTAAACGTAAAAATGACTCAATTTCGATCAGAACTATCTGACAGAAATTGAGTCTTCTTTTTTATATATTTAAGTTAAGAAAATGTGATGAAATACCGCAAGAACCGTCCCCACGTCCCCGAACCGTCCACACTAAATGTTAAAGTTCTCTACAGTATCCTTAAGAACGGAAATGCTGTCAAGCACGTTGCTTGTTTCCTGGGCGATACCTTCGCTGGAATCGGTGATATTAACAAGGTTATTGTTAGCTGAAGCAAGCGCTGAATTGAGCATATTCTGCGCATGTGAGAACTCTCCGACATCGCTGGTAATACTTGCAATCGATGCATTAAGTTCTTCAGACTCTGCACTCAACGAACTACTTATATCAGAAAAATATCCCGAATCGGCTTGATATGAATTGGCAAGTGCTTCAAGTCTGTCATAATCAGGAAGAACTGTCGCGTCAAGAAATTCCAATATAACCTTACATTCATCAGACAATACCTTAACACTCGAAAGAACATCTCCCGTCAACGCCTGAACCTTCTCAACCTCGTTGCTGGTATCAGAGCTCAAATGATTAATCTCATCAGCAACAACCGCAAAACCACGTCCCGCTTCACCGGCCCTCGCTGCCTCGATTGACGCGTTAAGAGCAAGAAGTGTAGTCTGCTCAGCTATATCCCTTATTGCGTCTGAAACATTGATAATCTGATCGATAACTTTAACCTGCTCTAACGCATTGCCAAGCTTTTCATTACTTTCTTTAACGCGTCTAATCGCATTATTCTTATTAGCTATAAACTCAGGAACCTCAGTTCTTACTCTACGCATAATCTCATCTGACTTACCGGACATCGCCTGAGCCTGCTCAGACAAGTCATCTACGGCTCTTGAAACATCTACGCAGGTATCACTGATGTTAGAAATACTTGTCGTCTGTGTTTCAACATTTGCACCAATCTCCTGCATAACTCCACTTATCTCAGTGATGTTATCTGCCATACGAGATACCATATTGGCAGTATCACTCATACGAGCGTATATAGAATTAGATTCTTCTTTGGTCTGGTTAATAGTATTAATAAATCTGGACTGAAGCTCGTTAATAAGATAATTAATCTCCTTAAGCTCATCCTCCTGCTCGACTATATTCTCCGTACCGATAACCTTACCCTTAATGAACAGCTTAAGGTATGCAAGCGGAGCCAACTGACTGTCAACAACCTTAGTGAACAGTACTATACTCAAAACAAGAAGGATTACTCCTATCAAACATATTAAAACGACATTTTTAGTTACAGTTGTTTTGATGTTGTTATTCTCTTCGGCAACACCAAGCATCCATCCGGTCTGCTCAACAGTGCTTACAGATAGATATTTCTTCTTGCCGTCATAGTCTTTAAATGCAATAACTTTACCAGACTCCAACTTAATTCCAAGTGCGTCCGCAAGTACAGTATTGCCGTCCTCTTTTGGCAAAAAGTCTTCATTTGCATGAGAAACTACTGCTCCGTCACTATCAAGAAGAAAGCTTGAAAAACCCTTCTCTTTGGTAGCGCCCTGTACTGTCTCGACAATTTTGTCGATAGTGATATCAGCAAGCGCCACGCACTGCTTTCCATTATTGGTAAATGGCTCAGCAATGGATACTATCTGCTGTCCTGATGCAAAATCGGTATACGGTGCCGTATAGATAAGCTTATTTTCCGAAACAGCCTGTTTCCACCAACCTCTTGAGGTCGGATCAAGATCAAGCTTAGAGTGATCAGCAGGAAAAACTCCGCCGTCATAATCATAGCAAATGTAATACATAAGCGCGTTTTCGTTGTCTTTAAGTGCTTTATCGATGTAATCCATAATGGCATCTGTGTCATTATAGTCCATCTGCTCAACTGCCTGCTTAATACCATGAACTTTAGCACCCTCGGCTATAAGCCAGTTATCAATTGTCTGTGCCGTGGTTGAAGACTGCATAGACAACAACTGATTGGTCTCATCTGTTACGGTCTTATGAATAGCAATCGCTCCAACAACGCCCATAACAACAATGATAATCAGTACAAAAATCATTACGCTTGCGGTAATCTTACCTTGAATGGTCCTACTTCTCTTCATTCTACATCCTCCGTAAAATAAATGTTTATTAGTTGTTTTTCACTATAATAAATCTCCCCACCCTAAATGTTCTAAATTGTTAAAAAAATGTGATAAAATACCACAAGAACCGTCCCCACTCAGATGATGCACAGATGATGCA
>CAMVPR010000079.1 GCA_947169385.1 uncultured Lachnospiraceae bacterium
ACTCGAGACTAATAAGTGTAGAATATTAAGTGTACTGAAATGTGTTGCTTTATAACACACTACCAGCCGACTCGAGACTAATAAGTGTAGAATATTAAGTGTACTGAAATGTGTTGCTTTATAATACAATACCAGTCAACTGGGATATAAAGTAAGTGTTAAATATGTCATCCTGAGCGAAGCGAAGGATCTTTGACCTTCGAATAAGGTCAACACATTGCATATAGATATGGAGGATTGTATGAAAGACGGATATATTAAAGTAGCATCTGCTACCAACAAAATTACGGTTGCAGATACTGTTAAGAACAGTAATGAGATTATGAATATAATGGATGAAGCATCCGATAAGGGTGTTAAGCTGTTGGTATTCCCGGAGCTTTCAATCACGGGATACACTTGCGGAGATTTATTCTTACAGAGACTTCTTCTTGATAATGCGCTAAACAGCCTTATAAATATTGCCAATCACTCTAAAGGTCTGGGTATGATTACTGTAGTAGGACTTCCTATGGCTATTAATGGTAAGCTTTATTCTGTTGCTGCATTTGTCTATGAGGGTGCAATACTTGGTGCTGTTCCTAAAAGCAACATACCTAATTACTCTGAGTTTTATGAGTTAAGGCACTTTTCTGAAGGATTTAATGACATGGGAGATGTGATTATAGGCGGGCAGATGTTGCCTGTCGGTACTAATATTCTGTTCTCTAATATCCTTATGGATGAGATGGTTATTGCAGCGGAGGTGTGTGAGGACTTATGGGTTCCTAATTCGCCATCGATTGCCCATGCTCTTAACGGAGCCACAATTATTGTTAATCCTTCTGCCAGTGTCGAGACTACTTCTAAGGAGGCTTATAGAAGAAACTTGGTTTCAATGCAATCTGCTAAACTCTTAAGTGCTTATATTTATGCAGACGCAGGGGAGGGAGAGTCTACAACTGATGTTGTATTCTCGGCGCACAATCTCATTTGCGAGAATGGTGCGATTCTTGCTGAGAGTGAGAGATTTAAGAATCAGATGGTTATCTCTGAGATTGATTTATATAAACTTGAAGCTGAAAGACGCAGAATGAATACTTTCTTAAGTACGCCGAATGTTGAATATAAGACTGTTCTTTTTGAAATGTCTGTTGGTGATACCAAGCTTACAAGACATTATCCTAAGACTCCTTTTGTTCCGGCTAATGATAAGGAGAGGGAGCTTAGATGTGAGGAGATTCTTAATCTTCAGGCGATGGGGCTTAAGAAGAGGCTTGTGGCTGCTTATGCTAAGACAGCTGTTGTAGGTATTTCTGGTGGCCTTGATTCTACTCTTGCTTTACTTGTTACTGTAAGGGCATTTGACATGCTAAACCGTGACAGGAAGGATATCATTGCGATTACAATGCCTTGCTATGGCACGACTGACAGGACTTATTCTAATGCTTGTAATCTGGTTAACGAGCTTGGTTGTACATTGAAGGAGATTCCTATAACCAAGGGGGTTGAGCAGCATTTTCTTGATATCGGGCACAATAAGGAAGATATGGATGTTACATTTGAAAATGTACAAGCAAGATACAGAACCCTTATACTCATGAATATGGCTAATCAGTCGGGTGGAATTGTTATAGGTACCGGTGATTTATCTGAGCTTGCTTTAGGCTGGGCTACATATAATGGTGATCATATGTCGATGTACGGAGTTAATGCGTCTGTTCCTAAGACTTTGGTTAGGCATTTGGTTAGATATTATGCGGACTATATGACAGATGGGAAGGAGACACTTAACAAGGTTCTTCTTGATGTTCTTGATACACCGGTCAGTCCTGAACTTCTGCCACCTAAGGATGGAGATATTTCACAGAAGACAGAGGACTTGGTCGGCCCTTATGAGCTTCATGATTTCTTTATGTATTACATGCTTCGATTCGGATTCTCGCCTAAGAAGATATATAGGTTGGCTAAGTATGTTTTTAACGGAGATTATGATGATGAGACCATTCTCAAATGGCTTAAGACATTTACAAAGAGATTCTTTGCACAGCAGTTTAAGAGGTCTTGTATTCCTGACGGGCCGAAGGTTGGCTCTGTGACAGTGTCTCCAAGAGGTGACTTAAGAATGCCTTCAGATGCGTCGGCAGCTTTATGGCTTAACGAACTTGAGAATCTATAATAGGAGTTATGGGATATGAGACTTATCCTTATGAAGGGTGGTGTTGAGACACTTACCTTCTTTGCAAATGAAATCGGCAAGTTCTTTATAGATAAAGGCTTTAAGATATTCTGGTACGATCTTGAAGATAGCAAGTCTTCACTTAAACATCTTAAGAAATTTATAAAGCCTAATGAGACAGCTCTATTAACCTTCAACTTCCTCGGAGTATCCGGTGAGGATGGCCTTTTTGATGAGGATAGAGGATATATATGGGAACTTTATGACATACCTATATTTAATATTGTGGTTGATCATCCACTTTATTACACGGAGAGATATGAGTTCTTACCGCCTAGGTATTATCAGTTTCACATTGACAAAGATCATGAGAGATACTACCTAAAGTATTATCCTGAGCTTAATTTAGGTGGATTTCTTCCACTTGCGGGAACAAGTCTAGACTTTAAGTTATCCGGTATAGATGAACACTTTAAAGACAGAGATATAGATTGTTTATTCGTTGGTACTTACATGAATCCTGATGAATACATGAAGTATATAACGAGGATAAATGATGAATATACTGCATTTTATCTTGGTATAGTTGATGATATGTATGCTAATCCTATGCGTTCACTTACAGATGTTGCTCATGAGCACTGTCTAAGAGAGATGGGTGAGATGAGTATCGAAGATTGGAGGACTTGTTATCAATGTCTTAATTTTATTGATTTATATGTCAGGGCGATAGGCAGAGAGAGAGTTATTAAGACTCTGATAAACAATGGGATTAAGGTAGATATATTCGGTCATAAATGGGAAGAACTTAAAGGTGCTGATACCGATAATATGATTATTCATGGACCGGTTGATTCTAAGACTTGTTTGGAATATATGAAGAGAGCTAAGATTTCGTTAAATGTTCTTCCGTGGTTTAGGGAAGGCGCTCATGATAGGGTATTTAATGCGATGGCTAACGGCAGCATTTGCCTGACGGACAGGAGTGCATATCTTGATGAGATATTTGAGGATGACAGGGATTATAAGGTTTATGATATTAACGATTTAGATGGGTTGGTTGATAAGTATAAGTCGCTGATTAATGATAAGGATAAGATGTATGATATGGCTGTTAACGCGTATCATAAG
>CAMVPR010000080.1 GCA_947169385.1 uncultured Lachnospiraceae bacterium
GAATGGAAAAAACTGCTTACCATACCAGAGAAAAAAGTGCTTGACTTTTGCAATTTCCAAAGAGGTGTTTGCTAAGGCGGGGCTTGTAAGCTGTCTTGACTATTACAATGAGCGTCACGCTTTGAAGTTATGTTGAACCGCCGTATGCCGAACGGCATGTACGGTGGTGTGAGAGGGGAGAGAAAATCTCCCCTACTCGATTATATAAATGTTTTTATAATAACTTGTGTTTTAACTTGCACTTTGATATAATAAGGAGCAAGTTAAGGAGAAAGTTAGAGCGTAAGTTAAGGAGAAAAACATGGCTTTACCTATAAACATTGAAGATTTAATACGTCAAAGGACTGTAGAACGTACCCGCATTGAATATAAGGCTGATTGGAATCCGGAGCCTATTATACATTCTATTACTGCATTTGCTAATGATTTTGATAATCTTGGTGGCGGTTACATAATTATCGGGATTGAGGAGGAAAATGGAAGACCTGTATTTCCAATTAAAGGATTAAATCCGGAATCGCTTGACCATATTCAGCTGGATTTGCTGAATAAGTGCAATCTTATTGAACCAAGATATATCCCGGTGGTTGAACCTTATACAATTGATGGCAAGGATATTCTTGTACTTTGGGTGCCTGGAGGCGAAGAACGTCCATACAAGAGCCATGAAAAAATTTACTCGGAACAGAATAATGATGAACAACCTAATTCCGAACAAAACGACCTAACAATTAGCAGAAAAAGGAAAAAAAATAAAAACGAGACAAAAAGTCCCAAAGTTTATTGGATAAGAAAAGCATCAAGAACGATGAAGGCTAACCATATGGAGGAACGGGAACTTATTGAAATGGCAAGAAGTGTTCCGTTTGATGATAGGATTAACTACCATGCGAATGTTGATGATATGCGGTTAAGTCTAATGGCTGAATATCTAAAGGCGGTAGGGAGTGATTTGCATAAAAGTGTAATGGCTAGGTCTATTGGAGACGTTGCAACTGATATGAAGTTAGTTAGAGGCCCAGTGGAGTATCGTAAGCCATTGAATGTAGGACTAATGTTTTTCAATGATGATCCTGAGGAGTATTTTGAATATTCAAGGATAGAGATAGTTGATAAACCAGATCCAACAGGAATGGGTATGACGGAGAAAATATTTCGAGGACCATTGGATAAGCAGCTTCGGGATGCCTTGTCGTATATACAGAACTATATTCTAAAGGAATATGTGACAAAGGTTCCCGATCGTGCTGAAGCCATAAGGGTCTTTAATTGGCCGTATCAGGCTATTGAGGAAGCTTTGACTAATGCCGTATACCACAAGTCATATCAGATTCATGAGCCAATAACCGTGACGGTTACACCTGAGAAATTGACAATATTAAGCCTGCCAGGACCAGACTGGTCTATATCTGATGAAGATTTGGAGAGGAGAGTGTTAATATCAAAGAGATATAGAAACCGCCGTATAGGTGATTTCCTTAAAGAATTAAAGATGGCGGAGGGAAGGAATACCGGAGTGCCACTAATTGTCAGAGCGATGAAGGAAAACGGCTCTAAAGAACCCAAATTTCTGACTGATGAGGAAAGAAGTTATTTTGAAATAGAATTGCCGATTCATCCGATATTTACTGGACACGATAAAAATACTGTTAAGGATGATAATGTAGGGATAGATAAGATATTATCCGACACGAATCATAGAACTCGAAGAAGTAGGGAGGAGATAAAAGAACTTATCATTGCTACATTGAATAGAGAAGGGAATCTATCTATGAATGAAATTGCAGAATCGTTAGGATATGCAGCATTAACCAATACAGTCAGGGATGTCGTAAAAGAATTATTTAAGGAAAGCATGGTTGCCTATTTATACCCTGATAAACCTAGAAGCCGTAACCAGAAAGTTTGTTTAGTACAAGATAGGCTTGATAAAAAATGAGAATAAATAATGCAATAAAATCTATTAATATAGAAGATGCCATCAATAATTTCAATACACTGATAGATACTATTGACCATGTCAAATGGACAATAGGGTGCATTGTCGGAGCGATTATAATAATATCTTCACTATTGGACATTAGAAAGAGATCCATGAAGTTTTCCAAGGCGCAGATAGATGCGTTGATAAAAAATGGCAAATATATTCCAGGTGTATTTGTGGAACTTAATAATACGAAGGAATGTTTGAGGTTTTTTATATTTGGTAAAAAGTGGAAAAAACGTTTAATAGAAAAATACAATCTTATATACAGTAATGTTTATGGTGAAATCTTGAAAAAGGGGCTTCTTGAGGAAAAAAATAATATTTAAGCTCCCAAGGAATGCCTCTTTGGCAGAAATAGATAATGCGGCAAATAGAGCATTAGAAGCACATAACCATTTTTCCAGAGACAAAATTAAACTAAAGCCTGAGTATAACGAATCAAGATATGTCCAATTTTTTTATTGCATATGTGTAGTCAACAGAAACACCTAAATTATGATTGATCATAAGAGTCATAAGAGCTGCACCATCTACAAGCACCACCTTTGTTCCCAAAAGATTCTCGGCAAATTTAATTGCCCCCGAATGATGATTCTTGTAACACCCGGACAGCATTCCTGTAACATCCGGACAAGATTCTTGAATTATCCGGACAGGATTCCTATAACATTTGGACAAGGTTCTTAAGTTATCCGGACAGGATTCCTGAATTATCCGGACAAAGCTGGCATCTAACCACCGATCTTTCGTAAGCGCTAAATAATCTGGCGGATACCATCCGCCCAACAATAAGTTCATAAT
>CAMVPR010000081.1 GCA_947169385.1 uncultured Lachnospiraceae bacterium
GCTCAGAAATCTCACGACCAGTTCATGGATTATATAGGTTTGAATCCCAAGAATGAATATTAAGTCATCGGGTAAATATTCCTCAGAATAATAAAGTGTACCCAAATCGTACCCAACGCCAATTAAAAAATCCCTACAAGCCGCTTAAATTCACGGTTTGTAGGGATTTCGTGTACTATTCCAGCTCAATCGTTCCAGGTGGTTTACTTGTCAAATCATACATCACTCGGTTAACTCCCTTAACCTCGTTGATGATTCTATTCATTACCGTCTGAAGAACACTAAAAGGTATCTCTGCACTCTCGGCAGTCATAAAATCTATCGTCTTAACAGCCCTTAAAGCAACTGCATAATCATAGGTACGCTCATCACCCATAACACCTACAGAACGCATATTAGTAAGCGCTGCAAAATACTGATCAGGCATCCAAGAAGGAAGTTCACCTGAATTAGCTGCTTTATATTCATCAGCTGCTTTACCGACTTCCTCACGGTAAATGAAATCAGCATCCTGAACTATTCTAACCTTCTCGGCAGTCACATCACCTATAATTCTGATACCAAGACCCGGTCCCGGGAACGGCTGTCTGAACACAAGATATTCAGGAATTCCAAGTTCGAGGCCAACCTTTCTAACCTCATCCTTAAACAAGTCTCTTAACGGCTCAATAATCTCTTTAAAATCAACATAATCAGGAAGTCCTCCAACATTGTGATGGCTCTTGATTACAGCAGATTCTCCACCAAGTCCCGACTCAACCACATCAGGATAAATAGTACCTTGAACAAGAAAATCAACCGTACCTATCTTCTTGGCTTCTTCCTCAAAAACTCTGATGAACTCCTCACCGATAATCTTTCTCTTCTTCTCGGGCTCAGATACACCCTTTAACTTCTCGTAGAATCTCTCTCTTGCATCTACTCTTATGAAATTGAGATTGTAGTTGCCTTCTGCTCCAAATACAGCTTCAACTTCCTCACTCTCGTTCTTTCTTAATAAGCCGTGATCAACAAATACGCAAGTCAACTGATCTCCAACAGCCTTAGACAGAAGAACGGCTGCAACAGACGAATCAACTCCACCTGAAAGAGCGCAAAGCACCTTGCCGTCACCAACCTTCTCTCTGATTAGCTTAATCTGTTCTTCTGCAAATGCATCCATCTTCCAGTCACCCTGGCATCCGCAAATGCCGTAAACGAAATTAGAAAGCATCTTCTTACCTTCTACCGTATGAAGAACCTCAGGGTGAAACTGAATAGAATATAACTTGCTATCACCCTCAAGATACTCAGTAGCTGCAACAGGACAATCTGCAGTATGTCCTATAATCTTAAAACCAGGAGCAGCCTTCGCAATGTAGTCGTTATGGCTCATCCAACATATCGTCTTCTCGCTTACATTTGCAAAAAGTGCCGATGAAGTATCAACATTCACTTCAATCTTGCCATACTCTCTAACAGGAGCCTTAGTAACCTCACCACCAAGCACAAGGTTCATAAGCTGGGCTCCATAGCAGAGTCCAAGAACAGGTATGCCAAGTTGAAAAAGCTCAGCAGAGCATGTAGCCGCGCCCTCCTCATAAACTGAGTTAGGCCCACCCGTAAGGATTATCCCCTTAGGATTCATAGCTTTAATCTCGTCAATAGGCGTTTTGTAAGAATAAATCTCGCAATATACATTGCATTCTCTGACTCTTCTTGCAACAAGCTGATTGTACTGTCCACCGAAATCGATGACAATAACAGTTTCTCTAGCCATAACAAAAACCTCCATAAAATAATTAAGAGGTCGAATTAACGACCTCACACATACATTATATGACAACAAATGTTAATATGTCAACATAATTTATACTTAACTCCACTACATCAGTACACTTTCACAAGCAGCAACGCCCCTTCATTTACCGAGATCATAGCCTCGCTCCCCTTAACAACCTCATTACTGATACCATACTGATAATCTGTAGTAATCTCTGCATTATCAAGCGGATATTTGGCATTTTTAATACTGATGCCTTTAGCACTTCCATAGATATTGATTAACGAGAAATACGAAAATGAATCTGGCACCCTCTTAATCTCATTCTTTACCAGCTCCATCTCCGAATAATCGTCAACAATCACACCTCTTGCACCATTGTTATCAAGCATTTGTAAAATGGATACATTAGCTAAAGTGTGATCAAGTCTCTGCCCCACGCATCCGATAAGCAGGAATTCTTTGTACCCCCTCTTTAAGCCTTCTTTCACCGCGTACACTGTGTCGGTGTCGTCCTTGACAGTTGGGAGGACTATCGTTTCAACATTTGCATTAGGATTATTATACGAATCAAAATCTCCGACAATTAAACCAGCATCAACGCCAAAAATATCTTTATGTTTAAGTCCGCTATCACAGAAAATGAAATAATCATCCTCTAAAAAATAGCCCTTAACCTTATCATATCCATTAATATCCGCTCCGCCTACAATAACACACCTGGACATCTCATACCTCCAAACCTTAAAAATAAAGCGGAAGATATAACATCTTCCGCTTAAAGCTTCGAAAGGGACTTGAACCCTCGACCCCTTCATTACGAGTGAAGTGCTCTACCAACTGA